>JABWCH010000218.1 GCA_013359215.1 Candidatus Brocadiia bacterium
TAAAAAATAATTAACCGCAGAGTCGCAAAGGTCGCAGAGGAATTATATAGTTCTTTTTTTCTTCTCTGCGTTCTCTGTGTCTCTGCGGTGAAATCTTATCTCTTGAGAAGTTCAAGATTAAAGATTAATACAAACAAAGACTTTTGAGCAGTTACCTAAAATGTTATGAAACTTTAGGGATAATAGAGCGGAGTGTAAGCCTTCTGTAAGGAATCAAAAATAGTACCGCCTGGCAAATCAAAAAATTTTATTCGATTCTTGAGCTTGGCACAAAAAGAAAGTTGGATACCTGTTTTTTTGATTCCTGAAAGAAGGCTTACACGGAGCGATCGCTTCAGATAAAACCCGCTTGCTTTTTGAGTTTAATACAAGCTATTTTTTTAAAATACTTATAACTTAACACGTATGATATTTATGTCATGGAATGTCCATTGTTTCAAAAACCTGGCAGAACTGGATGCTAACGTTTCATTTTAAAAAAATAGAGAAAGCCAATGCACAAAAGCAATAAAGAGGCTGGTTCAGGGACAGGATTTACCTGCAATGTTGCAATTTCTGTAGTGTTAAGAGCATGGTTGTAGATTCTAACTTCATCCAGGATACCTTGAAATCTTGTGAAATCGTAGTTTGAATTGATACCAATAGAAAGGAAAGCATTCGAAACATTGATCCCTGAAGGATCAGAGTAGGAAGTGCTACCAACCAAGACACCATTTTGGTAGTTTCTAATGGTTGCACCATCCCATGTAGTTGTCAACAGAGTCCATTGGTTAGCAGGTACACTACCACTACCACGATAGTTTGCATTCCATCCAGAACCATTATCTGATAGAAGAGTACCAAAACCACCGTTGTAGACACCAAACCAATAAGAAAGATTTCCACCATACTCTTTTGCCAAAATAGGCGCGTCACGGTTGGGATTAGTAGAATATACCCAGGCACTAAAGGAAATAGCATTGGTAATTTGTATGCTTGGACTGGTAAGAATCTTTACATAGGCAGCAGTGCTGCCATCAAAATAAAGCCCATTGCCCCATTTACCTGTTGTCCATGTGTTTGCCTGGGCTCTTTCCAAAGTACCATTGTTATTGTAACTAGACTTATCTGCAACCGCTGTCCCAGAACCTTCATCAAAAGCCCAGTATCCGACAAGGTCAGCCTGCAAAAAGGCTGTGCTTAGAAGCAAGAAAAAGAAAAAAAATTTCATCTTGTATCCCTTTATAAAAAAAATAGGAATTCACTGGCAACACAGATTTCTTTATATTATATTTTTTTATAATTTTCAAGCTAATTTAATCCGAAATTATCTTTTGCTATAGACAAAAGAATCTTAGAGTTGCCAAGATCAACAGAGGAAGGAAGCAAAAGCCATGTCTCTCTGTGATTTAAGATCTCCCCAGGCTTTAGGGTAGATTCTCCCCCCATGGTTTCCATTTCTACCATAAAATTCTTTGGGCCAATATAAATCGCAGAATTACAGCCTAAAGGATAATCGAATTTAGAACAGTAGTCGAATTTTTTAATAAATGTAAAATTTCGACATGGATCGCTCATCGCCATAATTCCTTTGTGGGACTGGATCATGCGCTTATTTTCCATTCCCTTGGGATGAACGAGGAACATATCTTCTTTTATAGAAAACTGGGGATCTCCAAAACCTTCTGTGTTGCCATGACCATCCCATTTTTTGAAAAGAACCATTGTGCAGGTATCCCAGGAAGAGCTATCCCCCAGAGGTAAGGCATATTGAGTATTCTGGCCTGGCAGAGTGCATGTCAAAGCCCAAATAGAAGCACTATAAAGCCTCGTGCCACAGTTTTGCAGAAAATGATCCACTTGTATTTTATTATCACTAATTGCTTTTATTGCAATTCCCCTCCTTGTCTGCAAAATAGGGTCAATGCTCGAAAAGATAGTAGCAGAGTCTTCCTGAATTTTTACTTCGCATGGTTCATTGTCTGGCAAATAGGTTTCTGGCGATTCGTCTGCTCCAGGCCGAGCAACCCATACCCTATGTCCTCCCATGAGTTTCCAATGGCAAGAGCCTTTTTGCTGGCTGTTGTCCCAATATAGGATATTGTCTCCCGATAAAAATCGAAAGCTAGCGATTCTAGGCCCCATACCTGATACAACCACAAGGGATATATTCTGGGTTCTTAGCTCTACTGCATCGTAGTTAGCAAATGGAGTTTTTGTAATCATACTACCTGCTCCAAGAAAGCATAATTTTAAAAAAAACTTAACTTTTTCAAAAAGAACTAAAAGGAATACAAAAAGCACATAAAAAACACATACCTGATAATTTTTTTATGTAATTATGTGTTCTTTTTTGTGCTTTTTTGTGATAAATTCTTTTTGAAAGATCCTAATGTAACATTGTCAAACTAATTGCTAGGAAGAAAAGACCCATCGTAGAGTTCATAGTAAGTGATTTTTTTATTGCTAGATTGATAGACAAGAATAACACTATCTATAATAGGGCTTTTGTAAAGTGGCGTACTTTGGGATTCCGAAGGGAAAAAGATTTGATAGCAAAAATTCTTTACTCCATAGGGCTTCCCTTCCTGTGTCATAGGAATAGAGCTTTCTTCAGGGGGCTTTTCATAATCATCCAATTTTGCTGTGCTGGGGAAATAGCCTTTTGTTCGCATTTCATAAAACCAGTCACTCAAAATAGATGTCACTTTGGCTGTACGAGAAAAGCTATATGAACCATTGGTGCTTTCCTTAGGCTCGAAATCGTCAGGGCTGACGTATTTTTCAATTTTGCGAGACCGAGAAGCGCGAGGCACATCCAAAGTAATCGATTTTTGGTAGGTGTGCTTTTGGGATTCATCTACAACAATCTGGTCTATGATTGCCTGCGCTTCTTTGCTCAAGGAATTTCGAAGCTTTGCAAAGAAAGCCTGTGTGCTTGCATTGCTATTGGTAAACGCTATAGATACTGGATATACAGAGATGGAAATCGTAGGGGAAATAGAAAGATCGCCTAACAAGGTTTTGAGTTCGTCTACCATACCAGAATTTTCCATCATCATATTCCAAATTTTTTCCCACACAACAAACGAAAAGCCATCGTATTTAGGAGGTTCTTGCGTCATGGGTTTGAGTTTCGTACCCCAGCTTCTTGTACTCCACAAAAGGCAGGACACCTCACCATCATCGAGAGGCCCTTGTTCTTTGAATTGCCCCTGAAAAACTCCATAGCAATATTTGGTAGTTCCACTATTGGAAACGTTTGTGGCCTGCATAGAAGGGAAACGGGAAGGGAGATAAGAAATGCTGTCTATCCCTTTTCCTTCTGGCAAAGCTTTAAAAATATGAAAATCATCCAGGGTCATTTCTGGAGAAGGAGTGCGCCTGGCACTTCCCAGATAGAAGCGGTTTTCTTCTTTCAGATTTTCTTCTAAAGCCGCAAACTCTGTTCCTGTCAGGGATTCTGAATACTGCTCTTTATCAGACACTATAGGCAAATCCATATCGTACAATTTGTAAACAACACTGTTGTTTTTAGCCGCTGCGATCTCTTCTCTTTTGGGCAGGTTGGTTTGAGTATCTATGCTTTCCTGGATAAAATAAAAATTCCCGCAAATAGCCATGCCATTGTGGTTTGATCCAAAACCTTCCATGGCTGTTCCATTGCGCCATCTAAAGGCCAGATGATACCATTCATTGCTATGAATTCCATAACGGTAGCCTGAAAGAGTAGGGTTTAAGATTATAGTTCTTTCAAAAGAAACGTATTCATAAGGCATTTTATGAATTCCTGGATTTTTTGGACCTGTATAGTCATAGCAAAAGTATTTATTCTTTACCTGGATTTCCAGCTTACGCAAAAAAGGAAAATCTGCATCTTCTGTAAGGCTTCCATCTGGGCCTGTTACCTTCATCTGAATTTCTCTTTGAACACCATGCAAAAGCCCATCGACATTGGTGTCATGATGGCTGGAAAAAAAGACCGTCCGCCATTCTGTTGAAAGCCAGCTTCGGTTTAGCTTAAACCAAAATATGAGTGTGCCTTCATTCACAGACCCTGAGTTTACAAAGAGAATGTTTTCTAAAGGCGGAAAAATTCCATTTTCTGCTGGCGCACCTTCATAGTAAAGATTTTGGGCATTGCTTGCGTTATTCGAAGATTTAAGGCAAACCCCATCAGGCAAAAGACTCCCATGTTCAGGAAGGCTACTTCCTGCATGATTGGGAAACGCAGGAGCAGGATATTGCTGTGGAGTTTGTACTTCTTTTGTGAATTCATCATCTCCTGAAGGATTGACAAAAGCCGCGCCTTGTTTGCCTTTATACGTTGCGTTAAAATCCAAAGAAAACCGCTGGTTGCTTTGGTTATCCAAATCAGCAGCACCTGTTGGAAGAGAATAGGCCATGGGCATCATGTATCCAAACGATTGGCTGCAATAGGCGAACAAATCCTGGTCTGTAATGAATTCTCTTTGTATGTTGTTTCCATAGCTAAAAGCATGCATACCTTCTTGCCCATCAACAAAAGTTCCCTTGCGTTTTTCTATATTGGGCCTGAAAGCACCATTCGTCAAATCGCCATAAAAAAGGCTGCTCACTCCGCCTTCAAAATCATATTGCGTTTTATAGCCGACAATGTTAAATATTTTGGTTACAGCATACTTTTGGACAGAAAGAACAGGATTGCCGATGTCATTCAGAATCTGTCCTAATGATGTAATTTCAAATGTTCCATAAGGATAAAAGCAAAACTCTGTTGTGTAGTGGCTCAATTCTGTCTTTGTGATGCTTTTGTATAAAGGAAGATCAGGATTCCCTCTCTTAAGGCTTACATTGGGATCAAAATTGGCCTTGAGTATGGCAATTTTGATGTCTGCATAAGGGTTTTGGTAAAATGCACCACCCGCTTTTTTCTGGTAGTCGAAAAACTGGTGTACCTGATCCCAGGTTTGAAAAACCTGAGATTGCCTTACAGAAGCGATCAAGGCTGCAAGATGAGATGCTTCTGTAAAAGCAATTTTCACTCTTTGGCTGGATTCTCCTAAACCTAGACCTTCTTCCAGATTTGCCATGAGGACAGTGAGTACTGTCTGGGATGCCGTATTGATATTCACAGGGCTTCTATAGTCGATTTTATATGTTTCGTTCTGAAAGGTGTCAGGCCGTATTGTTTTATAAATGCTAAAATTATTTAAATCTTCAAAAGCAGGGTATACTGTAAAATAGTCCCAAACATATTTCAGATCTTCTCTGGTTATCTGAACCATTCCATCTTCACGGCTATAGTAACCCATCACATCCATCTTGCTTCTGAAGCCTTTCATGGCATTGCGTTTTTTTATGATTTCTTTGCCAACAAGCTTTAGCGGGCCATAGCTATCGCCTCTTTCGCTTTTGTATGGCTCTTGCCGCGCGATTTGTTCGCTTAGAGTGTCTAAAAGTTTGCCCATGATGCTTACAGAATAGTCATTCAGTGGATTTGTAACATCAAGCTGGCTATTCAGATTGATCTGCGAAGTTGTATCAAAAATTTTCAAAGTAAAAACTTGTTTTGGATCTTGGTTTACCCTGCCGCTTACCTTGCGTCCTTTTACTGGATCGCTTTCCTCTTCCTTGGGTATAACGAGCTGATACGAAGGGAAAGCCAGGGGATTGGCATAGATTTCATGGATGGGTACCATCTCTGCTGGCCCGCCTGCAAGGCGATAAAACCAAAGCTTATTGACCAGGCTAATATCTCGATGGAAATCCAGCCGCAACTGAGAAATCGCGTAGTCTATGCCTGCCTGAGCCACAAAAGAACCATTCAAACTATCGCTGAAGTTCGCGACAGATTGGTTTTCCATGGCACTAAAACGAGAAAAACTTACAGCCATAATGGATAGCACAAAAAGTGCAGAAAGTACCATTACCAGGGCTGTGGCTTTGTATTTAGAATTTTGTATCATGATATTCTCCTATCTCGGACAAGCCGAAACTAAACAGCTATTAATCACGAATAACACGAATATACAAATTACGCGAATAAAATTTTTATAAAAACTATTCGTATCATTCGAGCATTCGTCTTATTCGTGATCAAAATCTTTGCTTTTTTGGCAAACATTTACTTGTTAGATTCTATAGAAAACTAGGATTAGAAACTATTCTAAGATAACATTGTCCAAATAATTAGAATTTTAGCTTGTAATTTGCTTTCCAGCAAGTAAAATCTAGCAAGATTCTTAGAATTATGAATCCAACGTTTTGCATAGCTATCAAAATTTTTTTTGAAAGAGAAAAAAGAATGAAAATAGGGATTTTTGGATTGCCTTTGTCAGGCAAAACTACGGTTTTTCAGGCTTTATCTGGATTTAAGATGGAAAGTGCCAATAAGGCAAAGACAAAAGAACCCAACCTCGCAGTTGTTAAAGTTCCAGACCCAAGACTTGAAAATCTCTTCCAATACTATGAACCCCTTAAAAGAGTATACGCAACAATAGAATATTTAGATATGGGCGAAGCCCAGAATCAAAAAGGGGATAGAGTCATCAACGAAAGCTTCTTGGGGAATTTACGCACTGTGGACGCACTCCTTCATCTCGTAAGGGTATTCCCTTCCAATGAAGTGCCTCATCTGAGAGGATCTATAGACCCTTTGCGCGACATACAAGAAATCGACGCAGAGCTGATTTTAAGTGATCTTTCTATTGTAGAAAACAGTCTGGACAGAATAGAACGCGCCTTGAAGGCAGACAAAAAACCTGATAATCTGATGAAAAAAGACGTACTCTTGAAATGCAAGCAAGCCTTGGAAGAAGGGAAGCCTGTGCGTGTTCTAAGCTTCAACAAAACAGAAGAAGAAGCTCTACGAAACTACCAGTTTCTTACTCTAAAGCCCATGATTGTTGTTCTCAACGCAGGGGAAGGACAGGAAACAATTTCTTTTTTGCCCAAAATCCAAAATATGTATGCCAATATCCCTTTGACATTGGTAACCTCTATTTGCGGAAAAGTAGAAATGGAAATTTCTCAACTCCCCAAAGAAGAACAAAAGGATTTTCTGGATGCTATGAATCTTACAGAACCTGCCATGACAAGAATCATCCGAGAGTCTTTTTCTCTGGTTGGTTTGATCGTTTTCTTTACAACAGGAAAAGACGAGGTAAGAGCATGGATGCTTCCTAAAGATACCAAAGCGGTAAAAGCAGCAGGCGCGATCCATACAGACCTGGAAAAAGGCTTTATAAGGGCAGAAGTCTTTCACTACGAAGATCTTGTAGAAGCCCAAGGTTCAGAAGCAAAGCTTAAAGAAACGGGAAAGATACGCCTGGAAGGCAAAGAATATACAGTAAAAGATGGTGATATCCTCACAATCCGCTTCAATGTAAAAAAATAGGACAATTATAATAAAGTGGATTTTCATTTGTAGGAGTTTATTTTTATGCCGACATATTCTTATATATGTGAAAAATGTGGGCATTCTGCTGATATTTTCCAGAAAATAACAGAAGAAGCTATTAATATATGTACCCAATGTGGCCAAACGAGTTTTAAAAGACAAATCGGCAAAGGAGCTGGCTTCATTTTTAAAGGGTCTGGATTTTATATTACAGATTATAGAAGCAAGGAATATTCAGAAAAAGCAAAATCTGAAGAGAGCAAGAGTACACCAACAGAATCAAAGTCCAGCACAACAAGCGAAAATGCTGGCAAAACAGAAAGTACTACAAAGACACAAGACTCTACAGCAAAGCCAGCATAAATTTTTTTGCTGTATTTTATGACATTATCAAGTTAACTTGGTAATGTTATGGGCAATGGAATTATCATCTATGAATCTTAGTTCTTCTTCCATAGACAGGACTAAAATCCCTTTATCTAAATTAGTTTTGCCTATGTTCGTGGAAAATATCATCCGCACATCTCTCATGAGCGTGGATCAGCTAATGCTTTATGCTTATTCTGAAAAGGCTGTTGCCGCTATAAGCGTAGTAAGCCAGATGGCTTTTTTTATCCAGCTTATCTATATGATGGTTACCATGGGAGCAAGCATCCACATTTCTCAAAATCTAGGAGCAGGCAATAGAAAAGAAGCTGGGCTGATTTGCCTTGGAAGCTTTGTGCTGATTGGCATACTGTCTACAGTTCTTAGCTTTTTTGTTTTTTTGTTTGCTGCCCCCATTCTTCGTTTATTCCCCCTGGAAACCAAAGTCTATGAATATGCCTGGCAATTCCTGACGATTTATGGTTGCGGATCTATTTTTATGGCATTAAACATTGTACAAGCGGCTATTTTACGCTCTTACGGGCATCCAAAAGACCCAATGGCAGTAAATGCGATTGCTCTTGCTTTTACTATTGGTGGCAATGCGCTGTGTTTGTTTGGGCCTTTTGGCTTTCCTATTTTTGGAGTAATCGGAGTCGCTATTGTTACAGTAATAAGCCAGTTTATTGCTCTATGGATCATGGGTTCTAGAATCCAGAAACACAAAGATATTGAAATTCCTTTTCAAAAAATCAGGGAAGTCCCTAAATATATCTATCGAAAAATACTCGAAGTGGGAATCCCAACGGCTGGCGAAAATATTTCGTACAATACATCCCAAATTTTCATTACCAGCATGATCGCTTCGCTAGGAACAGATTCCCTGGCTGCGTATAGTTTGGTAATAACGCTGTCTCGCTATGTCTTTATATCAGGAGTTTCTATTGGGATGGGGACTCAAATCAAGGTCGGCTATTTTGTAGGCTCTGGTCAATATGAAGAAGCACAAAAAAGAGTCTATCGCTATTTCAGTTGCGGGATTGCCATATCCATAGCCCTTGTGATTCTTTTGAATATTTTTAAGCAGCCTGTGCTTGCTTTTTTTACCCAAAATCCCCAAATCACAGCCATAGCATCTGCTGTTTTTCTCGTAAGCCTGGTTCTTGAGCCTGGGCGTAACCTAAACACCATCATAACTCCAGGACTCAAGGGCGCAGGGGATGTCCGCTTTCCTGTAATCATCGGAATTTTTTCCATGTGGTTCGTTGGAGTTGGCTGTGCTTACCTATTTGGTATCCGATTAGGTCTTGGATTGATCGGCGTATGGATAGGGATGGCTGCCGATGAATGGCTGCGAGGTCTTTTGATGCTTTCGAGATGGTATTCTGGTGCGTGGAAAAACAAGAGTCTTGTAAAATGAGCCGCGGCTATGTAAGCCATAGCCAATGTTTTTATTTTATCTGTACTTTTTAAACCAAGAGCCAGATTTTTTTTTTGCTATATTTTTGGGCTTTATGTATAATTTTCCAATATTGTGATGTTGCTGGAATTTAAAAAAATGGAATATTTTGCATGCCAGATGCAATCCAAATAGATTCATTCATTATATTCGGTTAAAATATGGGGAAGTTATTTATAGGAGTTACGCAAAGAGATTTTTATTTGGGGGAAAATTTTTGTAAAAATTTTCCCCCAAACCCCCTTTAAAAACTTTTATAT
>JABWCH010000569.1 GCA_013359215.1 Candidatus Brocadiia bacterium
GCGATTCATTGGAATAGGTCTAATTTATAGCAGAAATAGCTTGACAATAGCCTTATTAGACAATAAAATTATCAACAATTTTTACCTTTTATTTTTTTGCTTATACCATTGGATTTGATAATCAATGTCAGAAGAAATTTTAAAAAAATTCTATCGCAAAATCCTAAATCTTTTACAAGAAAAAACATCTCCAAGCCAAGGAATTTCCCATAACAAAGTAATAGAAATTCTCAAAGATGGGCAAAATACGCCTGCATCAGAAATATTGGTTAGGCTAGGACTCCATGATATTGCAGGACTTGTAGGATCTTTAAAAGGACAGGATATCCAAAATTTTTCTGTAGAGAAAATCCAATGTGAACCTATTGCTCTTTCCTATTTAGAAGAATCTTTGCCTGTATTACAAAGCTATGTAATGGATTTAAAAAGACATCATCTACCAGATTCTACAGTAAAGTGCATAGAAAATATCCAGGATCAGCTTTTTTTATGGCAGAAGATGATTTATGGAATGAAGCAAAACGATTTTTTTCCCATAATGCATTCGCTAATGAAATCTTATCCCCTCCAGGATGAAAAAATAAAAAAGCTCATTACTGCAACTCTAAAAAAAATAGGCTTGCCTGTTGTCATCGCACTTGTCCATTCTTTATATCAGGAAAAAGATAAAAATCATAAAGATATACCTGAATTATTAAAAGAAATGGGCGATCTGGCAATACCAGCCTTAATTCTAGCACTTCACTATCCAGAAGAATCTGTTCGCTGCGCTGCTGCCAATGTCCTCCAAAGAATCAAGGCAAAAGAATCAGTGAATGCCCTTCTCGAATGCAGCGATGATCCTTCCTGGAAAGTACGCAAAGCATTGATCGAAGCATTAGGAGAAATAGGAATCGTAGAGGCTATTCCAGGCTTAGTCAAAGCATTAAAAGACAAACATGCTGGCGTTCGGCTGGAGGCAACAAAAGCATTAGGAAAAGTCCAAAGCCCTAAAATTCTTCCTTGCCTCTTGAGCCTTCTGAAAGACCCAAGTTGGGAAATCCGTAAAGAAGCAGTAGAAGCAATGGCAAAATTTAAAGAAGAGGCGAATCCTTATCTCGCAAATGCACTAGGGAATGACAGTCTTGTAGTGAGGAAGATTGCCTCAAGGCTATTAGTCCAAGTGGCTACAAAAGAAGCTATTCCAGCCTTGAAAAAAGCAATAGAAGACCAGGATATTTCCGTACGAGAAAGATGTTTAATGGCACTCGGACGAATCCTTGAAGGTGAAGAATCTACCAAAATTCTCAAGATAGCTTTAGAAGATAAAGCACCATTGGTCAGGTTTGCCGCCATTCATATCATCATGAATTTTGGAGATAAAATAGGTATGAACTCTATTCTTTACCTTTTAAATAAAGCTATCAAGGATAGCGATCCCACAATCCGACAAAGAGCGAATGTTGCTATCAATGAAATCTTGAAAAAAGAGAAAAGATAATGGAAGACAATAAAGAAAAAAAAAGATTGCAGTCCGTAAGTCATGCTGTCCAGAAAATCAGAGAAAAAGAAGAAGAGCAAAAGCAGCAGGGC
>JABWCH010000219.1 GCA_013359215.1 Candidatus Brocadiia bacterium
AGCTTTCAAAACTAAATAGAGTCAAGATTTTAATCGTTTGCAAGATAGATATATATTGTATTTCAATATGTTAAGAATACCTGCGTAACTCCTATTATTGAATTCTCGTTTCTTAGTTTCCACGTCCCTGGCTAATTTTTTCCGAGGCATTCTGGAAGGGTCGATAGAAATGGTTGTAGTTTAGAAGAGCAGCCTGGAAAATCTGGCCAAAGGATTGGAGATCGGCATAGTTTACAATGAAGTTTGCGCTTAAGATAAAGCTTTGCATCATGTTTCCTGTTTCCAGGTTGCTTCCGATCACCATATAAAAAATATTGCGCCTTATGACCATAGGCAAGCAAGCCATAAGCTGCATGATTTGCATGGAATAGTTTTCTTCTAAAATAGTGATAGGAAACGAATGAAATTGCAGCTTATTGATAGCATCTTCTGGTGTTTTGGCTGGATATACTTTGCAACCAAGATCCAAAAGACTATTGAGAACATGGTTGGAAAGGTCAGAAGGAAACATTCCCAACAGAATTTCCACTCCTGCGCAACTTGATAAATTCGAATCTAAGATACTGGTAATCATAGTTTCCTCTCTATATGGCTACCATGGATGGAATATACCATCCTGTCATGGTAAAAAATCCTGACCATTTTAAATGGCATAAATTCCTATATCTCTATGTTTTGGGAGGATGCTGTGAATGATGGTCCATTTCGAGTACACCCAGATCAGAAGCCACAAGACCTTTAGCTGCTTTGATTTTATCTATACCTAATCCTACTTCCGTCTTGCGAGTGCAGAAGCTCTTTGCTATATCTTCCGTAATCAGCTCTGCTTTAACAAGAGCCAATAGATTTTGATCAAATGTTTGCATGCCCAAGGTGCCTTTTGCCATAGTATCATAGAACTGCTTATTTTCGGATTCGCCTTGTATTACAATATCTTTGGTTCGGAAATTTTGCACTAAAATTTCAAAAATAGGAATTCTTCCCCCTTTGGTCTTAGGAACAAGCTTCTGGCAGACGATCCATCGGAATGATTCAGCAAAGCGTTTCCTGATTTCTTCTTCCTCTTCCTTTTTGAACATTCCTACAATATGAGAAACAGCCTGGCTGATGCTGCTGCTCTGGTATGTGCTTAAAACCAAATAGTTCTCTGATGCAGTAAAAGCAAGCTCCATAGCTTCTTTTGTTTTGATTTCTCCTACCATGATTACATTGGGGCATTGCCTCAAAGCACTATGGAGTCCTTCTTCCATGGTAGAAAAATCGCTGCCCAGCTCTCGTTGATTGAAAGTCGCCTTTACAGATTGGTATTCAAACTCAATGGGATCTTCTAATGTAAGTATATGGTCTGTACGTGTTTCATTGATATGCTGCAAGATTGCAGCTAATGTGGTTGATTTTCCTGTTCCCATGCTTCCTGCAATCAGGATCATTCCTTTTTTCTCTTCTGGAATTTTGTAAAAAATTCTGGGAAGAGTAAGCTGATTGATAGAAGGAACCTGGGTGCTTAGCTTTCTCAGGACAATACTATAATGGCCTCTTTGCCGAAAGACATTGACGCGGAATCTCGCCTTTGACCCGACCTGGTAGCTGCATTCACAGGAACCATCTTTTAGCAAGTCCACAAACAAAGCAGGATTGCCCTGCAATAAATTCAAAGCCAGTATTTCTGTCTGAAAAGGAGTGAGCTGCAAGACAGGAGGATTGATTTGCACAGGCAATAAACCTTCATCGGTTTGTACCTGGAAAGGCTTACCTACTGTCATATTTATATCAGTCACATTGGGATAGCTGTCTAGCAAATTAGATAAAAGAGTATCTATTTCATTGCGAAGCATATTGCTACCTCATATAAAAATGTAGAATTGGTCTTTTCGCTAAAATCGACAAAAGATTATTTTCCTTTGCTTAGTTTAAAGCAGGATGAACTCAGACCTCGGATTGTAGCTTCATCGGTATTTTGGAAAAAATTGCGTTCTTCCTGTGTCAGGTCGTATTCTTTTAAAAAAACTTTAGGATTCTCCAATAGCTTTTTCATAAACTCTTTATCTTTTTGTGCCTGAAGAACAATTTTCTCTGCTACTGCTTTACTCATAAATTCTCCCAAAAAATATGTTTATTCTTTCTTTTCTTCTTCTTTCTCTTCTTTTTTATTCCTGAACATTTCTTTGTATTCATCAGGAATTTCTTTCAGATAGCCTACAAAACGCTCCTTTTCAATCGCTTTATCAAAAGCGTCTTCGGCTGTAATCACGTCACTCTCTAGCAAATTCTGAATCGCATCGTCCAAAGTACACATCCCCAACCTTTTGCCTGTCTGTATGATGTTGATCAATTGATGCGTTTTATGCTCTCGTATCAAAGAGCTTACCGCAGGTGTATGCACTAAAATTTCCTGGGCGCAAGCACGGCCTTTTCCGTTTTTTCTCTTGAAAAGGTTTTGTGCAATAACGCCTTTGAGTGTGTCTGCCAGAGATGTTCTTACCTGCTCCTGAACGCTGGCAGGGAAAACATCGATAATTCTGTCTATTGTTTTAATGGCTGACTGCGTGTGCAAAGTTCCATATACAAGATGCCCTGTGCTTGCGCTTTCCAGTGCAAGCGAGATGGTTTCCAAATCGCGCATTTCACCAACCATGATAATATCAGGGTCTTCTCTTAATGCGCCCTTCAAGGCTGCGGCGAAGGATTTGGTATGTTGGCCGACCTCTCTGTGGTTTACAATACAATTGTAGGACTGATGAACGAATTCTACAGGATCTTCAATAGTTAAAATATGATCCCTTCGCATTTTGTTCGCATAGTCGATAATCGCTGCCAATGTGGTCGATTTTCCACTTCCTGTAGGCCCTGTAACAACGATAAGACCTTTATGCAACAGAGCAAAACGCCGAGCTACCTGAGGCAGACCCAACTGGTCTACGGTTAATATCTGTGTAGGAATTTGCCTGAAAACAGCAGCTACTCCTTGCAATTGTCTGAAGAAATTGCAACGAAAACGCCCTACTCCTTCCAGTGCATAAGCGAAATCGATGTCGCCAGTTTCTTCAAACACTTTAAGCTTATGGTCTGGACAAATTTCATAGAGCAATTCCTGAAGTTCTTCATCTTCAAGCTCTTTATATTTTATGCGTTCTAGCTCACCTTTGACTCTTAGTGCAGGAACTTTTCCTGCTGTCATGTGCAAATCCGAAGCTCCTTGAGCTTTCATTAATCTAAAAAAAGCATCTATTCTTGCCATCTTTTCCCTGCCAAATGGAAAATTGTTGTTTGAAAGAAACAAGGCACGTGTGGTATAAAAACCATACGTGCTAACCAAAACCATAACCCAAGGTTGTATTGATTATTGTACAAAATCTTTTTTTGGCACGCTCTGCATCTCTACTGTTTTTTAGTTTATGGCCGTTTGCAGTCTAGCCGTGAATAAAACCCTGGTAATGGACCAAAAAAGAACCGCAGATAAACAGGATAGGCACAGACGAAAAAATAACAGCAAAATAAACTGTTTATCCGTGTTTATCTGTGTGCATCCGTGGTTCTAAATCTTACTATAATTTAATGAGAGCAAAAAACGTTAGAATCCTGGACAAAAGACTCTAGCATTTTTTTGCTAATTTATAATTTTTAAGAGCTTGTACAAGTTCTTGTATATTCTGATACCGTTTTGCTGGATTTTTTTCCATCATTTTCAAAATGATTTTTGATATATCTGGGTCTAAATTAGGGACAATTTCGTGAGGAGGAGTTGGAGGCTCATTCATTACCAAAAAAAGAAGCTGCATCGTGCTTCCCTGGAAAGCATAACGGTTTGTTACAAGGGTAAAAAAAGTAGAACCAAGAGCATAGATATCTGCTCTGCAATCTATATCAGGGTTGCTGATTTGTTCAGGTGCCATAAACTGTGGAGTTCCCAAAACCGCATTTGCAGCAGTCAATGCCTTTTCTGATTGCAGATGCTTGACAATACCAAAATCTGCGATCTTGATGATGCCTTCCTGGGTTCTCATGAGATTAGCAGGCTTTATATCTCTGTGAACCAAACCTGCTTTATGAATAGCCCCCAATCCCATAGCAGACTGCAAAATAATATCCAAAGCCTTAGGCCCAGGCATTGCGCCCTCTTTTTTTAAGATCTCGTCTACTCCTTCGCCCTTAACATATTCCATAATGATGAAATAAAATTCGTCCATTTCTTCTATATCGTGTACCTGAACTATGTTGGGATGCTCTACTAAGGCAGCAGCTTTTGCTTCATTGATAAAACGGCTGATAGAATTTTCATCCATATCAGAATTTTTAGGCAAAAATTTTATAGCCCTTTCTTTTCCAAGAAGTATATGCTTTGCAGCATAGACCGCACCCATGCCTCCCTGCCCTAAAAATTTGGTAACTTCATATTTGCCACCCAATTTGCTTCCTAGCAGGTTGAGAGGGTCTTTGGACTGAGGCCCACCTTTAGGCTGCGATGGCCTTACTACTGTATTAGCAGTCTTAGGCTTATGATCCGATATAGTTGCGCCCATAGATGGATTGACTGCCTTTGCAGCAGGTATGGGAAAATTTTCCTGGCTCTGCATAGGCTGCTTTGGCTCAACCTGGTTGTTTGTAGGTTGGGCTGGATGCGTGTTTTGCCCTGTAGGCGGCTTTCTTTCTATAAATTCGATCTGTGGCTTCTCTGCTCCTTCTTGCAAGCTAGTTGGGGCTTTTGGGAACGGAGTTTGTCCTATGCCAAAAGGAATGCCACCCATAGGAAAAGGCGCACCACTTTGGGAAGGCATTCCACCCATAGGAAAAGAGGTATTGCGCAAAAAAGCATTCCCCGTAAAAGCTCCTTGCATAGATTTTGCAAGATCTTCAAAAGTATTTCCTGTTTTCCCTTTTGTCTCAGGTACTGTTTCTTTTTTTTCAGAATCTTGTTGGTTCATGATTCTATCCGTTGGCTTGAAGTTATATAATTTAGCTTTAAGTGCTAGTCGAAATTACCAGGGTCATTAACCCTAATGCTGTTAACTATTGACAGCTATGGAGCGTTGCCATGGGCTAGTATATAAAACCCTTTCAGGGTAAAGATTTGCATCGAAAAGTTAACACGCATGACATGGGCCTAGATGTAGATGAGAGTTATGTTATATTAATTTAACATCGCTCATGCTCACCTCTACATTTATGCTTGAAAACTATTAAATTATTATATTATTGCAGCTATTTCAACTAGCATGACTTGTATATTTTACATAAAACAAAATTTCTTGCAATAGAAAATTTTTATTTCATTTGACGTGCCCAAAGCGAACGCAGTTCTGCTATTTCTTTTCGACGGCACGACCTTTTGGGGCTGCGAGTCTCCATATTATCCTGTAAACATATTTCAAAATTTTCTTGCAATTTTTAGCTTTTTCGGACAAAATGGAGGCCAACATATTGTGTTCCTTTTTTTAAAGGGGACACTTATTTTTTCTAATTTCTTCCTCAATTGCAAGCCATAAATGCGTTTTTTTTTCTTCTTGTGCAAAAATACTTTACATCATTTCAAAGCTAAACGTGCAAGAAGTCAGAAACTCCTATTTATTTCTTTAATAGTAGCTTATAGTTGATTCAGCTATCGTGGAATGCAAACTTTTTTAGTGTATACGTTTTTTTGAATGGATGGGAAATAGCCAAGATTTGCAAGGTCATCATAGTACCAAAAAGAGTTTCCCCTGAGTCCGTTTTGGCGTATAGTGAGTACAAGGGCTACTGCTTCTTCTTTTGTTAAAGTGAAAAAGCTTGTTTTGACGGCAATTCCAGCAAATACCTTACGTCGGGCATGTTCTTCTAATCCTTTTAAGGCAGAGGCAATATAATTTTTTAAATCGTCAGGCTTTACATACATCTGGATTTGGGCTGCATCTAGCTTGTTGAGGTTAAGCCAGGTACGCCAATCTTGGAGAAAGTTATCATAAGCAGGATAGGCATCTTGAGAAGAATAATGGCTAGGTGCATTGGAAACAACAAGATTGGGACGGATAGCCTTGATGGCATCATAAGCTGCAAATTGAAAAGCATTGAGCCTATTGGCTCTCCACCTTTTCCAATGGGGATCATGATGATCTATCGGAGGCAACTGCCCATGATTTTCTTTTTTATAAAGCTCCACAGAATATTCATCATAACCACAATCCAAAGAAGGATATCGAATACGATCTAATTCAATGCCGCTGATTTCATAATGCAAAGAAATCTCCTCGCATAGGCTTATCAAAAATTTCTGGACATCAGGATGATTGTGGTTCATCCAATAAAATACACCAGAATGGCCGCTAGGAAATTGATCGCTACCCTTGCTATTTTTAGCAAGCCATTCTGGGTATCTGGCAAAGATCGGGCCTTTAGGAAAGGCAGATAAATCATACCCTGACCACCAGGCTACAAAACCATATTCCATCCATGCCTCTATCGCAAGACCATTTTTTTTTGCCTCCAGAATGGCTTCTTGCAAAATATCTCTTTCTCTGGCAGCAGGCTCTGTATAAAATCCTGTTGCTTTATAAAAAGCATTGCTGCGCCACAAAGGCCAGCCGCGACTCCATACATTAAAATACACTGTATTAAAATTATGATCAGCGACTACTTTCATAGCATCAGCAATTTCCGACTTGCTCCATATTCGATTTCCGTGGCGGGGTGACATCCATACACCACGCAGTTCTGGCGTATCTTCAGCCAGAAGCCAATATAATGTCAAAAATAGCAACACCAACAAAAAAATACGGCTCTCTTTCATTCTTCGTTCCTAATTTACTTTGACAATACCACATTTCGGCCAATCAAGGAGAGTTCCGCTATGTGTTTTTGTGCTTAATTTTTTTTAAATTTAACATTGACAAACTATATATTATAGTAAGAATAATGGCAAACACAACGGTGATATAAATAAAATTTTTAGCAGGGGTTTGGGGAAAATTTTTACAAAGATTCCTCCAAACCAAAATCTCTTTGCATAAAACGAAATTGAGGAATTGTATGTCTTATGCACAAATTGCATTACCACTTCCTTTGGAAGATTTCTATGACTATTGGATTCCGCCTGAACTGGCTTCTCGCATTTCTGTAGGGATGAGAGTACGTGTCCCTTTTGGAAGAAGGATGATTACTGGATTTTGCGTTGGCATGGCAGAACAAAGTCATGTCCCTGCGGATAAAATCAAGGAAATATCGGATCTTATAGATAACAAGCCTGTTGTAGATGACAGGATGATTGCTTTTGCAAGGTGGTGGGCAGCCTATTATCAATGTTCTCTGGGAGAAGCTTTAGATGCCAGCGTTCCTTCTGAAACCAAAGAATCGCATACATCAGGAAATTATATGATTTCTTTGGCAAGCCCAGAGACAGTCGAAGAAAGTATAGCCCAACTGCAAGAAAAATACCCTCTACAGGCCAGAGTGCTTCGGTTTTTGAAAGAATGCCAGATGCCTGTAGAAAGAGAAGAGATGAGAAGAAAGCTTAAAATTTCGCTTTCGCCCATTAAAACCTTGATGCAAAAAAATTCCATTCTATGCAGCTTTCAGGAAAATTCCCCTGATCCTTTTTATAATTGTCCTACGCTACCACCTAGAGCAGTAATGCTTACAGCAATGCAAAAACAGAGCCTGGAAGGCATAACAAAAGCAATGGAAGAAGAAAAATTCCAGACTTTTTTACTTCTGGGCGTAACAGGAAGTGGAAAGACAGAAGTTTATCTTCAAGCTATGGAAAGAGCTATAGCCAAAGGAAAAGAATCCATAGTTCTCGTTCCTGAAATCGCACTTACACCACAAACCGTCACTCGCTTCAAGCAAAGGTTTCCCAAAGTAGCTGTTCTACACAGTGCCTTGACTCCTGCCCAAAGGGCCTATCAGTGGAAACAAATCGATTCAGGGCAAATCCAGGTAGTGATTGGGCCAAGATCGGCCATCTTTGCCCCTGTACACAAACTAGGACTTATTGTTGTAGATGAGGAGCATGAGCCTAGCTTTAAGCAGCAAAACACACCGCGTTATCACGCTCGCGACATTGCGGTAAAAAGAGCGCAAATGGAAAATGCCATTGTTATTCTGGGTTCTGCAACGCCTTCTTTGGAAAGCTATTATAACGGATTACAAAAAAAATACCATATTTTCTATCTACCACAAAGAATAGGCACAGCAAAATTGCCCAAGATTTTTGCTATTGATATGAGGGAAGAATGCAGAGAGCAGAAGAAGTTTGTGTATTTTTCAAGGCCGCTCATTCGCTCTTTAGAAAAAGTTCTCCAGGCACAAGAGCAGGCTATTCTTTTTTTAAATCGACGTGGTTTTGCTACAACAGTCAACTGCCCTGCCTGTGGCTATGAACTAAAATGCCAGCATTGCGAAATTAGCCTGACATACCATAAGAAAAAAAAACAGGCTTTATGCCATTATTGTGGTTATGAAGCCCAGGCACCCGATGACTGCCCTGTTTGCCATTTTCAAGGAATTCGCTTCTTGGGGGCTGGAACAGAGCGTATTGAAAGCATTCTCAAAGCCACATTCCCCAATGCCCGCATACGCAGAATGGATAGCGATACCATGATATCCCGACACCATTATGAAGAAGCCTTGCAAGATTTTAGCGATGGGAAAATCGATATTCTTTTGGGAACACAGATGATTGCAAAGGGTCTGGATTTTCCCAAAGTTACCTTGGTCGGAATTCTTTCAGCGGATTCAGGATTGCAGCTTCCTGATTTTAGAGCAGCAGAAAGAACCTTCCAGCTCAGTGTACAGGTTGCAGGAAGAGCGGGCAGAGGAGAAAAACCTGGAGTTGTTATTTTGCAAAGCTGGAATCCAGCCCACTATGCCATACAAGCTTCCCTTTCCCAGGATTATGAAAAATTTGCCAAAATCGAAATGGAATTCCGCAAGCAAACACAATATCCTCCGTTTGGCAAAATAATACGATTTATCATAGAAGGCCAGGACGAAAAAGCTGTAAAAGAAAAAGCGCAAGAAATTGCTAAAAAAGCAAAAGAATCCTCTACTTGCGTTATAGGCCCTGCGCCTGCGCCTATTTCCAAAATCAAAGACAAATATCGCTGGCATTTTATCCTGAAAGCAAGCAAATCATCAGAAATTTTGCAAAGTGCCAAAGCCTTAAAAAATTTTATCACTACCACAAAATCCATCAAAGTCCAGATGGACATTGATCCTATTTCTTTGCTATAATCATCAAAGAATAGAGGCAATTTTATTACGACAAAGAGAAGAGTGTAAAGAAGTGTCCACGAAAAACACGAAAGACACGAAAAAGATTGACCTAAACCTAAAACTTCATACGTGTTAAGTTATAAGTATCTTAAAAAAAATAGCTTGTATTAACCCAAAAAGCAAGCTGGTTTTATCTGAAGCGATCGCTTCGTGTAAGCCTTC
>JABWCH010000220.1 GCA_013359215.1 Candidatus Brocadiia bacterium
AATCAAAAAATTTGATTCGACTCTTGAGCCTGGCATAAAAAAAATGGGATACCTGTTTTTTTGATTCCTGAAAGAAGGCTTACACGGAGCGATCTCTTCGGATAAAGCCAGCTTGCTGCTTGGAGTTTAATACAAGCTATTTTTTTTAAAATGCTTATAAATTAACACGCATGTCGTATATCTCATCGATGTTAAGTTTTCAATGTAACTCTTTACCCTGAAAGGGTTTTATATACTAGCCCATGGGTGGCCCATGGGTTTAATTTGACAAGGAAAAAAATATGATTTCGGATACACTGCAAAAGCTCTTAAAGTCTATCCATAAAGACAGAGACACCTTTGACAAATGGTTTCAGAATCCTGTAGAAAAAAGCAAAGAATGGGGATTGGATTTAGACGAAAAAACCATAGAAACTATCAAAAACATCTTGCAGTTCCAGCTCCAGGATGAACAACAGATGCAGGAAATTCATAGGGTAAACCAAAGAAGCGTCATGAAGCTCAGCGAAGCTTCTAAAAACAACCGCTTTTCCTTTTATTCCAGTCTTGTTATGCACATCCTGATATTTTCTCTGAGTGTTTTGATGATCTGCTTAGGCATTTACGCTGCCTTTACAGGAAGCTCCCTTTTAGGATTCATCCTGGGACTCGCAGGCACTGCTGAAGTAGTCTATTTCCTTTTAGGCAGACCACTGCAATCGCTCAATGAGAATACCAGCAATCTGGTACAAATGGAAGTTGCTTTAGGTGGATGGTTTAATGAAATGGCATATTGGCAAGTTTTTGTCAAGAATACCCATCTGGAAGAAAAGCAAGTCGTGGCTCAGGCCATGAGAGATGCTACAAGATGGACGATTATGCTCATCGAAGACTATTGCAGTCTGGAGCATAAAGCCCCAACATCCGAAAAAGAAGAAAGCGATTTCCAGGCAAGAACCAAATCGCTTGTGGAAGCTATTAAAGTAATGAAAAATCAGGCATTCAAAAAAATAGCCCACCTCACAGAAAAAAAAGAAGAAGCCAAGAATGTGCCTTCTGTGCCACCTGAAAACAAGGCTACAGTAGAGCAAGCAACAACAGGAGTAAAGAATGTCTAAAAAACGATTTTTTTCAGGAATACAGCCTACAGGACAAATCCATATCGGAAACTATCTGGGAGCTTTGCAGTCTTGGGTAGAGTTAGCAAAATCAGGACAATACCAGGCAATTGTTTGCGTTGTGGACTACCATGCCATTACAGTTCCATACAATATAGAGGACATAAGAAGCCGCATTTTCAACGCTGCCAATGTAATCATGGCCTGCGGCATATCCCCCGAAAACGCACTGCTTTTTATCCAGAGCCATGTACCTGAACACACAGAGCTTGCATGGATATTCAATTGCTGCTGCATGATGGGCGAATTGGGCCGAATGACGCAATTCAAAGATAAATCCAAAGACAAAGGCGAATCCGTCAATGTAGGACTTTTCACCTATCCTGTTCTGCAAGCCGCAGACATACTTCTCTATAAGGCAGGCTATGTGCCTGTTGGCGAAGACCAAATCCAACACCTGGAGCTTTGCCGTGAGATTGCCAGAAGGTTCAACAATACTTATGGCGATACATTCCCAGAAACACAGCCCATTTTAAGAGAAGCCAAACGCATTCTCGGAACAGACGGCACAAGCAAAATGTCCAAAAGCCTTGGAAATACCCTAGGCGTAATCGAGACTCCAGAAGAAATCTGGAAAAAACTCTCCACTGCTAAAACAGACGAGAGAAGAAAAACAAGAAAAGATCCTGGTGTGCCAGAAGATTGCAATATCTATATGTCCTATCATAAGCATTTTTCCAGCAAAGAAGACCTACAGCACATTGATCAGGAATGCCGCAAAGCTGGAATCGGCTGCCTGGAATGCAAAAGAATCCTGGCAAAAAATATGGAAGCCGTCTTAGGCCCCATTCGAAACCGCTACTATGAACTCCAGCAAAATCCCTCCATGGTACAAGACTACCTCAGAGACAGTGCCATCAAATGCAGGGAAATTGCAGGCGAAACCATGCAAGAAGTCCGCCAGAAAATCGGTGTTGGCTAAAGTGCTTGGGGAAATAAAGAATCACGACTTGTGCCAGATGAAAAGCCTTTAATCTTTGGCCCAGGACAACACCCCATAGCTGCAATATTAGGATATAATGCTATTTATAAACTTAAACCTAAACCTAGAACAAAAAATTGCTCTAAGTTCAAACTAAAAATCAGGCTTGCATTTAGATTTAGGGCATATGAGGTTTAGGATTCTCATGGCGTTATGCTTAAATTAGCAGCTATGGGCAACACCACCCTGGATATTGGGACAGACATCATCAAGCCCTGAAAGATCGGAACATACATGGGAAATTGTATGCCACGCCCTTTCAGGACGAAATTCATTATACTTTTTACCCAATAGGTAACCAATATGTCTATTACACTTTATATCTATTTAGGCGCGTATCAAGAAAGTGGACCAAATTCGCTCGATATATTAAAGCAAAATGCTTCCTATACTAAAGTTTTAAGAGAAGGCGACAGTCTTACAATCGGGCGATCTCTGAGTAGTGATATATATTTAGAAGATTCTTTTATATCTCAAACTCATTGCATCTTGAACTACCATAACAGTTCAATTCTCCTGCGAGATAATAGCCGTAATGGGACTTATTTTCAAAGAAAAAAAATTACCACCCTGTCATTAGAACCTAATAAACTTTATTCTATAGATATTTCCAATCGGAAAAGCATGATATTTGGGTATATGGTAGAGAGTAGGTTCATACCTAAAGCCAATAGTGAAGCTATATCTCCTAAATTAATGGAAGGAAAATGTTTAGGAAATTTTAAAATCGAAAAATATGAGCAATCAGGCGGAACCTCTCATATTTTTACAGGGAGGCAAATATCCCCTTCTCGCCAAGTAGTTTTCAAAATATTGAAATACTCATCGGCTTTGGATAGTAAGTCTGCTAAAAGGTTTCAAAGGGTTGCCAGAATTGCTTCTCGGCTAAATCATCCAGGATTAGCACATCTTTACCATAGCGATATTACGCTTTTGGAGCTACCCGAAAAACGGCTGAATATGTTTTATTTTGTCTTTGAATTCATCCAGGGAAAACCTATTGCTAGCATGTTGCAGGAAAGCACAACATTAGGCATAGAGTTTTCTCTGCATACCATAATCCAAATAGCTCAAGTTTTAGCATATCTTCACAAAAAAAAAATCGTCCATCGAAATCTTGCCCCTTCGCATATCATAATTGACCAGGATAAATCAGCTAGGCTGGTTGGTCTAGGGCTGCTGAAAGAACTTGATCGCGATCAAATCGCTATACTTACTGGATGCCATAGCATTGGAGTAGAAGGATATGCCGCTCCAGAACAACTTTTGGATGGGTCTTGCGGAGATTTTCGCTCCGATATTTTTTCTCTAGGAGCTATTCTTTACCATTGTTTATGTGGTCGGCCTCCTTATACAAGTAAGACAAAACGCGAACTTTTTCGAGATGACATCAGTGGAGTCATAATTCCACCTGATCAATTGAATCCATCTTTGCCTTTTACTTTAAGCAAGATTATTATGAAAAGCTTATCCCGTGATCCTGCATGCCGTTATGATTGCATGGAATCTTTTATTCAAGAGCTATCTCAATATCTTGAGGGCAAGGATATGATGAGGGAAAACTTCTACGCCTTACTACAAAATACATCTTTTGCGAATTCTCACGTAGAGATGGAGATTCTCTATAAACCACTGGAACATATTGGTGGCGATTTCTATTATTATAAATACTTTGAAAAAGAAAATAAAATGCTCCTGTTTTTGGGGGATACAACAGATCATGGCACATCTGCTGCGTTCTTGGCGGGAATGATGGTTGCTTCATGCAGCTTGGTAGCGCAGATGCCTGCCTCTCCAAAAAATCTTCTGGAAACACTACACAATGCACTTTTTTCGCTTTTCCTCTCAGAATCTTCCGCGGAGATGATTTCTATTGTTTTCGATTTTAATGCAAAAGAAATCACTTTCAGTCAGGCAGGGTATATTCCTCTTCTTTTTTACAGAAAAGGAAGTGATCCTGTTGCTCTACAAAAACCAGGATCAAGGGTGGCATTTACCAAGCGGTTTTTTTGTGAAGAAACCGTAATTCAATACAAACCGAACGATATTTTTGTGATTTCGACTGATGGAATTGCGGAAGCAAGGTTGAGAGGGAGTGTAGAAAGTGAAGAAGAGCGATATGGAATGGAAAGGCTCAACTCGCTTCTTGTACAGAATGCTGATCGTGGATGCTCAGAAATTTTTGAAGCAATTTATACAGATGTAACAGAAAGTAGCTTGATCGAAGATGATACAACAATTATTGTGTTGAAAATGAGATAGGAAGTAGTAAATGTTTTTAAAACAGCAAAAATTGTTAGATTATTTAACCCAAAAATGCAAAGCAAAAATTTCAGAAAAAATACTAGCTTTTTGGGAAGATGAATTTTGCAATGTCCCTTTGCACCAATTCTTGATACAGAATAGGATATTTACAAGGCCAGAAATAGACAAAATTCTTTTGCATTTGGAATTCGATGATCCTTCACAAGCAAGGCTATGGAGTTCTCTGCCGAATCTTCATGTTATTGAAAAGGAAGCAGTAGGTGGAATGGGATTTATATATAAGGTAATGGACAAAAAAAGCCACATCTATTATGCTTTAAAGCTCATCAATACAGATATGGCATACGATGACAAGAGTCTTTTGGAAAGATTCGAACGCGAAGTTGAAATTGTAAAGTCGTTTTCACATCCCAATATTGTAAAATACGTGGATTCTTTTTTTCTAGGAAAAAAACGTTGTATTTGCTTTGAATGGATTGATGGGCCGAATCTTGAGCAATATATCCAGATGCATGGAAAAATGTCAGAATGGCAAGCTGTTTCTATACTTAGCGAAATCGTAGTGGCTATGTGCTCTTATTCTGCTAGAGGCATACTGCATCGAGATATCAAACCAAGCAATATACTTTTACCTGTAGATGGGCCTCCCAAGCTATCAGATTTTGGCATTTCCAGATGTAACGGAATACAAAAATCTGCTTTAACACGCGATTTTATAGGCTCTCCTGCTTTTTGTTCTCCAGAACAAATCATGGAATCTTCTGATCAGCTTGATATCCGAAGTGATATATATTCATGGGGCATGACTTTATACTATTGCCTTGCAGGAAATAATCCTTACTCAAATACAGGATCTTCTCGAATAGACAAAATGAAGACTGTCGGAAAGACTTTGAATATAGATATTTCAGGGATTTCAGAAGACATGAAAGAACTCTTAAGGAAGACCATGGCTTATGCAAGAGAAGACCGCTTTAGTTCGACTGCCATTCTAGGGGAATCGATAAAAAAATGGAAACAATGGAAATTTATCCCATTGACTAACAACAAGGAGTCACAGCCATTACTTACTGATATGTATTATGATTTTCGGACAGAGGTAGAAATATGTCCTTCAGGTGTTATTTTAAAATACGCATCAGATAAAACTCCGCCTAAAAGGAAGTTTAGTCTCCAAAAGATTAGAAACGAGATCAGGGTTTCTACTAAAGCAGCAGGATCTCTTTCTGTAAATGGACACATTATCCCTGCATCAGAGCTTTTTGTATTGTCTTGTGGAGATATTTTGGAATGCGATCAGATAAAACTAAAGCTAGAACGAGCAATCAAGAATGAAGCCACAACGAAAATGTGGAGAGTGAAAGTTTATGATAGTCTTTGGCAATTTGGAATTTTTTTTTCGCCAGAAGGCTTAACGATGAAAGAATTAGAGCCTAAGGATATACCAAGTGTTCTACCATTTGGTCAAGAGATCCCCTTCGAATTTTTTAGCGATTTGATAAAAAATCCAAAACAAGAAATTCTGGTCGGACGAGACCCTGGAGAAGACCAGTGGTGTGTCTGGAACGATCGATTTGCAGGCTATGCAAGTATCAGTAGGAAAGTACACGCAGCCCTGCGAGTGGAAAACAGAATGCTCTATATTCAGGATAGAAAAAGTAGCGGAGGTACATGGATTAACAATGAAAAGCTTTCAGAAGAATGGCAGCAAATTGCAGAACCTTGCGAAATTAAGCTTGGTAACTTTGTGCTTATGTTAGATATAGAGAAAAAATAGAGATATTACTTTGAGAATGTTAAATCCAAGATTAAAGAAAAGAGAACCACAGATTAACACAGATAAACACGGATAAAAAATAAAATAACTTTTGATCTTAAAGATTATCGGAGTCCATCCGCGTTCATCTGTGGTTCAATAAATCTTTAAATTTATATAACCTATTGGGAGACAATAATCCTAATTTAACATTGTCAAGTTACAATCTATAATTTTGAAGATTTTAAAGAGGAAAGGACAGAAGAGATGGATACCGAAATGATTGATGGACAATATGCTGTAGAAAAAATACTAGGTTCTGGTACCTACGGTACTGTTTATAAAGTTTTCGACAAGAAAAGCAATAGATTTTTGGCATTGAAGCAAATTAAGAAAGAAATAGTTGGCGATCATAAAAAGAAAGAAATAGTAGACAGGCTTTTTAAAAAAGAGGTAGAAGCTCTTGAAAAATGTAGCCATCCAAACATTATCAAAATTTACAATATTGATTTAGAAAAATTGTATTTTACGATGGACTATATTGAAGGAAAAAACCTTGAAGAATATTTAGAGGAATACACAAAGGAAAAAGGTAAGATTAGCATAAAAAAAAAAGTTGAATGGATTAAAACGCTTGCAAATGCTCTTGATCATATCCACAGCCACAGAATAATTCATCGTGATATTAAAAATACTAATATCTTAGTCAAAGATGAAGAAAATTATATTGATGGAAAACTCAATATTTGCCAAAAACTCTATATTGTGGATTTGGGGATTGCACTTTTTCAAGACATGAAAAAACTGACAAAGACAGCCTCTTTGGGAAGTCCATTATACATGTCTCCAGAGCAACAAGAGGGAAAAGATATCAACTGCCAAACGGACATCTGGGGATTGGGGATTATTTTTTATTGGTTGCTTACAGGAAGGCTACCTTTTCGTGATATAGCAGACATAAAGAAGGCAGAACTTCCCTCTATTCGCAAATACAACAAATTTGTTGATAAAAAACTTGAATCTATTTGTGTAAAAGCACTAGAAAAAGACCAATCATTTCGCTATCAAACAATGAAGGAGATGATTGAAGATCTTGATGCCTATCAAAAAGGAAAGCCTCTTATTCATGCTGGCTCATGGACAAAATATTTCCATTATAAAGCAAAATATGCACCTATCGCTATTTGTATCTTTATTATAGCATTATTATTTGTTAGTTACTATGAATATCATGAGCTACTAATTAAAGAAAGCCAAATTTTATTAGAAAAAGCACGGGAAGTAGAAGGCATGGGAAAAGAAAATTTGAATTTAAAACTCTCTTTCCTGACCCAAGCAAAGAAAATAATAGAAAATCCTATAATAGGCAGACCACAAAGCAAGCTGGCTAAATATAATAAAATTGAAAATTCCATTAAAGCTCATGAATTTTTCGTTACAGGGATGCTCCTTTTGCTTGAATCACAAGAAAAAATAATTCTCATGGAAACAATAGAAAATTTTTTTGTACAGGCGGCGAACCTTGCTCAAGAGGATGAAAAACTGTCATTTCAGATTGGCGATTTTGGATTTTGCGGAATTGAAGAAATTTTAACAAAAAAAATGGAAGATTTGGCAAAATCAATAAATAACAATCCTTCAAAAATAAGCGATGCAAAAATCAAATGGGATACACTCCGTAGTGAGAGAATTAAATATAATCAAAAGGCAATAGAACACTTTACAAAGAAAAATTATGATAACAAATATCTTTCAATGTTAATTTATGCTAGAATGGGATGCTGCTATGAGCGAATCGGAATCGTTTTTTCTATCGAAACATTAGCTTCAGTAGAGCAAAAAAACGATAGGAAAGATATGGAAACAGCATTCAAAAAATCTATTGAATGTTTTTTAAACGCACTTAGTGTTTGTGATCAGCTCCAAAAAGAAGGTAATAATATAGATCCTACTAATATTTTTTTTAATAAAGCTTTCGCCCATGAGCATATTGCCGTCATTCTTCATAAGTATAATTTTAGCCTTAACGAAGTGCTTCAGCACCTAAAAGCAGCAAGCCAAACACAGTTGGAATGTATTTTGGAGTGCGCTAAAAGAAAAAACCAAACTCATATAGATTACTGGAATAACTTTAAAAGATTCCATGAACATCTTAAATCTTTCTTGTCAAATGAAGACGAAAATTGGAAAAAAAAACAACTGTTTGATTCATATAATTTTATAGTTTCTTCAGCAGAACAGGTTTTAGCAATAAATCCAAAAGATCTAAATGCAAAAAAAATGCTCGATTTCTGGAAATAAAAAATGCGAATTATTGACACAAATATAAAACAAACCGTATGTAAAAAACTAGCTATAATTGAAAAGGAATACAATGTAAACATTATATTGGCTATTGAATCAGGCTCTAGGGCATGGGGTTTTGAATCAACGGATAGCGACTATGACGTGAGATTCATATATAGGCATGAATTGAAATGGTATTTAAATGTATTGCCAAGGCGCGATGTGATTGAATTGCCAATAGAAGGCATTGAGGATTATTCAGGCTGGGATATAAGGAAGGCTCTATTTTTGATGAATAAATCCAATCCAGTCTTATTTGAATGGCTAAAATCGCCCATTGTCTACAAAGTAGATGAGGGACGGTTTAACATGATTCTCGATATTCATAAAAGCTATTTTTCTCCAATATCATCCATTTATCACTATATGCACATGGCAAAGCGAAATGCCAGCGATTTTCTTATAGGCAATAAGATAAAAGTTAAGAAATATTTCTATGTTTTGCGTCCAATATTGGCATCCATCTGGATTGAAAAATACAATGAGTCGCCTCCGATGGAATTTGAAACGTTACTGAATCTTATATCCGACAAAAATCTGCTTGACGATATACAACTTCTTCTCCAAAGAAAAAAGGCAGGGATAGAGCTTGGCATGGAAAATAAAATACACAGCATTAACCATTTCATTCAAGAGATGGTGATGCATTTTGATAAAGCCACTCGCTCATTTAACCCAAGAGAAAAGCCAAAGGCCGATACGTTAAATGATTTATTATGGAAATTAGTTTTTTGATGATGTACCAGTTTTGTAAAGTTTCTATGACTGGATAAAAGAGAATAAATACAAAGATTAGGTAAGTGTTCAAAAGTCTTTGTACTAAATATAAACTATTAATAAATATAATAGTTAAAGAATATTCACCGCGAAGAACACGAAGAACACGAAGAAA
>JABWCH010000570.1 GCA_013359215.1 Candidatus Brocadiia bacterium
GAACCATAGGCTGTATTTTCGTGTTTTGCTGTGAGTTTCAATTTATAGCAATCTTTGCCTAAAACCTTTTCCATGCCTAATACTTTTCCCTCATAGTCAGTGGAAAAGTTGGTGCTTGCAATATCAGCAGCATTGGCTTGTCCCGTCAATCTTTGAGAAGGTGTTATGCGAACTAAATTTTGGGTATCGGGGAAAGACATCCAATAGATTTGTCCATCCATAAGCATCTTTTTTCCCTGATCTTGTTTGGGAGAGAGGAATTGTACAAAAGATTTGAATGTATTGGAATTGGCATCACGATATACTTTGCTTGCCAATCGGAATTCACTTTCTGCGACTAGTTTCACGCCATCTTCTGTCTTTTGTAAATCCATCACTTTAAGATTGCAACCCCACCTATCTGCGCCTCTATACCGATCTGCCTTAACAATGATATCCTGCGCTTCTGGTGCAGCAGCGTGTTCTAAAAGGTTGATATTCGAAAGGGATTCTTTGCGGAAGAAATAGTCTGGGGCTTTTACTTCTGTTTTGTTGCTTTGGATCATGCGGGTTACGCGACCTTCGGTCAAGGGATCTAAGAGGAAAAGCTCATGGCTTTGCATTTTTCCCACAACAGGACGGAAATCACGATAGTATCCTGTTTTCAGAAGCTTTCCGCTTGGCCCAAAAAATTCTACCTTTACGGGTCTGAATGTATGCTTCTCTACCCAATATTTCAAGGAATCATAAGCAACATTGTCACTTTTTTTGCTAAGTTCCAACAAATGGCAATCATGCTGGTTCAGAATGACTTCAGAACCCAGGATTTTTCCATTATAATCGTTAGCATAGTTGATGCTGGCAATATCAGAAGCTGTGGCTTGTCCAGAAAGCCTTTGGGCAGGAGTCATACGGATGGTATTCTTTGTATCTGGGAAATACATCCAATAGATTTGTCCATCCATGAACATCTTTTTCCCACGTTCGGCAGCAGGCTCTGTAAACTGGCAAATGCTTTTAAAAACTTTTTCCGCGCCTACATTGAAAACCTGTCCTAAAACTTTATATTCATCAGTGCCAAAAATTTTAACATTTTCCCCTTCTTTGGCAAAGTCTATAACCTTAAGATCAAAACTCCAATTTTCACTTCCACGGTATTCATCTGCTTTTTCAATTATAGCTTGAGCATCTTGTGCTATCAGGAGAGACGCAAAGGCAACTAAAAATAATAAAAAGAATTTATACATACAAAATATCTCCTTATAAAAAAACAAAGAATTTAGAAAATTTAGATGCTCTTATTTTACATCAAAAAAAACAAAATTTCCATACAACATATTTTTTTTGTTCTAAAATTTTTAACACTGGCTACCTATTTATTTAATTCTGGTTTCTGGAGTGAAAGGTATTTCTTTTCTAGTCCATTTTTGGTATGCTAGATTCCCTCGAAAAAATACTTTTTATAGAAGGAAAATTTATGAGTGCGACACGTTGGGTATAAGTTAGCCTAAATCGAGTACTTAAATTGGAAAGATGAACGCTAATGAAAGCCTTATCCTGAAAGGGAAAACTA
>JABWCH010000571.1 GCA_013359215.1 Candidatus Brocadiia bacterium
AAGAGCTTTCAAAACTAAATAGAGTCAAGATTTTAATCGTTTGCAAGATAGATATATATTGTATTTCAATATGTTAAGAATACCTGCGTAACTCCTATTCCTAATAAACTTTTGTATGCTTGCCTACCAAATATTTATCAAAGGTTTTTTTTCAAATTCCTGGTAGATGACTCTAGGAATGACAACGATTTTTAAGACTTCATTTGCACCTTCCCCAATTCTGCCTAAGAGAGCATCTCTTAGATGCCTTTCTATGCGAGAATCTCTCACATAGCCATATCCACCTGCAAGCTGAATCGCTCTTTCGGCTATATGCACAGAAGCTTCTGTTGCTTTTACTTTAGCTATGGCAGCATTCTGGGCTACTGTTTTTTCATCTTCTTTATAAAAAGCAGCGTGTTGGTATAGCTCGCGGCTTGCATAGATTTCGATCATCATTTCAGAAAGCTCTTTTTTGGTGTTGTCCAGATCTTTGAGGAGTTTGCCAAAAAGCTTTCTTTCATGGGCATATTTCAAAAGCTTTTCGTAAGCACCTTGGGCAATCCCTGTACACCATGCAGCAATCGTGATTCGACCACCATTGAGCATTCTCATCGCGTATTTAAAACCCTTGCCGTGTTCTCCTACCAGGCAATACTCTGGGACTCTGTAATCCTGGAAAACCAATTCTGCTGTGTTAGAGCTGCGCACTCCCATTTTATCCAGAATTTTATGCTGCTCAAAAGTTCCCTTGCCTTTTTTGTCAATGACAAAAGCACTTACCTTACCATCCTGATTCCTTGCCATGATAAAAAAAACTTCGGCTGACATTCCGTTTGTGATCCAATATTTTGTTCCATTGAGGATGTATTCTTTTGTCTGTGGATCATATTTATAAGATGTAGACATGCTTTGGGCATCACTTCCGCTTGTTGTTTCGGTTAAGCCAAAGGCCGCAATTTTTCTGCCACTGATGATATCAGCCAGATATTGGCGTTTGATTTCTGGAGAAGCATAGTGCAAGATTCCATCGGTTACTGTTCCGTGAATTGCTACACCTAGCGCAAAGCCCGCATCTGCTTTAGCAAGGCTTTCCAAGCCAGCGCAGTAATAGGGAAAAGGAAGCGACATCCCTTCATATTCTTCAGGAAAAGGCATGCCAATAAAACCTAGCTCTCCTAGCTTTTTGAAGCTTTCTGCAGGAAAAACTTCTTCCATGTCGTTTTGATAAGCATGAGGGGCAATTTCTTTGCTCAGGAATTGCTCAAAAGAATTTTTAAAAAAATCAATATTTTCAGCATATTGTGCGTCTCTACCATACAGCTTAAACAAACTTTGCTCTTGCGACTCTGTAAAAAAAGACATGTATTTTACCTTTCTAAAAAATAAAAATAGTTGCCCAAAGCTTTACAGCACTTCTCACTTGCATTGCATACATAGTATACATCGGATTCAAAAAAATTTATCCACAGATTAGCGATGAGAATTAAATAACTTCCCCATTTTTAATTGAATACAAGACAGCTTGTTATGTAAATTTTACTTCTGTATATCCCTAAATTAAAGGGAAAT
>JABWCH010000572.1 GCA_013359215.1 Candidatus Brocadiia bacterium
GTAGCTACTCTGAGGACAATTTTGTCACTTTCGACGAAGCTATCCGAGATGCATCGAAATTTGCAGCCAAAAGGATTTTTCGGATAGGCTCTAAGTCAAGATTTTAATCATTTGCAAGATAGATATATTGTATTTCAATATGTTAAGAATACCTGTGTAACTCTTATCATTAACATTAGTAGCCAGTGCTGAACATTTTTTCAATGATGCTGGACATAAAATAATTGAACATTAAGATTAGAAGAAATGCGTTGACAACGGTTTTTCTTGCAGCAGAACCGACTCCTTCTGCTCCATTTTCTGTTTTTAGGCCGCAGGAGCAGGCTACAGTGGCTATAATCACCCCAAAGACAATGGCTTTAAAAAGACCGCCATAGATGAGGGTCAAATCGCTAATGCTCATATAGTTGATGATATTGTTGAAGTAAACAGAATAGTGTACTCCTACCTGGTATTTGGCTACGACCGCCCCGCCTAAAACACCTAGAAAATTAGCATAGGCTGTCATGATGGGCGCGAGAATAGCCAGGGCTAAAACTCTTGGCATAACAAGAAAATCCACTGGGTTGATAGACATAACTTCTAGCGCGTCAATTTCTTCAGAAACTTTCATTGTGCCAATTTCTGCTGCCATAGCAGAGCCTAATCTTCCCGCAATAATGAAAGCGGTCATAAAAGGCCCTACTTCTTTGCACATAGAGACAAGTACAACAAGCCCCAGGTAATCTTCCAGGTGGTAGTCTCTGAAAATAATTCCTGTCTGGAAAGACAGTATCATTCCAGTAAAAATGCCTACTATAATCACGACAGGCATACTCTGTACACCGCATATATAGCATTGGTTGAGGATGCTACGTCGCCTTTTGGCTATGGATTTAAACCAATAGAATGCTTCAAAAAGCATATTTAGAGCATAGCCAGCACTATCTAAAGACAGAATAATCCTGCTTCCAATAGCAGAAATGAAGTTCATATTCAATCCTTGTATTATTTTCCTAAGCTTTTATTGATCCATTTTTCTAAGGCTTCTTTGTTTTGGAATCCTTTTTGCGTCGCAATAGGCTTTCCTTCATGGAATAGAATCAATGTAGGGATAGATTGAACCATATAGTTTGTAGCGAGTTCAGGGAACTGGTCTGTGTCTATTTTGATGATATCCAATTCTTCTTTTTTTTCTGCGGACAATTTTTCTAATACAGGGACAAGCATTTTGCAAGGCCCACACCAGGTAGCAAAAAAATCCACCAAAACAGGCTTTGTGCTTTTTAAAACTTTTTCCTGAAAATCAGCATTTGCTTTTAATTCTTGCATTTTCGAGCCTTTCTGCAAAAAAAATATATAACAGATACAAATAAAAAATAGAATTTAGTACTAAAACTCTTCATAAAATGTTTTGGTCAAAATGTTGTTGAACATATTTCAAGAGATGCTATCTCAGACAAAAAGATATTAATCACGAATAAGACAAATATACAAATTACGCGAATGAAATTTCTATAAAAACTATTCGTGGCATTCGACCATTCGTCTTATTCGTGATAAAAATTTT
>JABWCH010000221.1 GCA_013359215.1 Candidatus Brocadiia bacterium
AAAAGAGCTTTCAAAACTAAATAGAGTCAAGATTTTAATCGTTTGCAAGATAGATATATATTATATTTCAATATGTTAAGAATACCTGCGTAACTCCTAATATTAAGTAAGGCGAAAAAATAAATCTAATATTTTAAGATTGCAATAAACAGGAGAATAATCCAATGAACTACAACCAGGCAATGCTTGCCTTAAAGCAAGCCAAAGGACTAGGCCCTGTTCTTACCAAAAGAATTGTCGACCATTTTAAAAACAATTTAGCCATGCTCTGGGAGTCTTCCCCAGAAGAAATCCGAAGTATACAAGGGATTTCTGTTGCCTTACAAAAAGCGATTTTTTCTGTTGATTGGCAAAAAGCTTCTCAGGAAGAGGAATTTATCCGAAAATCAGGCATACAAATGATTTGCTATGGACAAGAAAATTACCCAGAGCAGCTTAAAAACATCTATGATCCGCCTCCTATTCTGTATCAAAAAGGAACATGGAAAAGCGAAGACAACCAATCGATTGCGATTGTAGGCACAAGAAAGGCTTCCCACTATGCACTCAAGCAAGCCTATAGTTTTGCTCAGGAAATGGGCAAAAGAGGGATTACTGTAGTTTCTGGCCTAGCAAGAGGCATTGATATTGCTGCTCACAGAGGTGCAATTGCAGGAGGGGGAAGGACTATTGCAGTTTTGGGCAGCGGAATCCAATGTATATATCCACCTGAACATTGGCAAGATGCCAATCGAATTGTAGAAAATGGTTGCTTGGTAAGCGAATATACACCACAAACATCCCCAGAGGCTTTTCATTTTCCTGAAAGAAACCGCATCATCAGTGGCCTTTCTTTAGGAATCCTTGTAATAGAAGCAGGTATTAAAAGCGGGGCTATCATTACCGCGCATGTTGCTTTAGAACAAGGGAAAGAAATTTTTGCTTTGCCAGGGAATATTGACAACCTTCAGACACAAGGATGCCACAGATTGATACAGCAAGGCGCGAAGCTAGTCACCAATGTAGACGAAATCTTGGAAGAAATACTCCCTCTACAATCCAAAATACTTCCTTCCCCAGAAACACAAGAGCAGATCATTCCTGTGAGCGATGAAGAAAAGGCAATCTGGGAAATTCTGAGCGAATGCCCACAACCATTAGATACCATTGCTTATAAATCCCCCTTACCTCCGTCTACAACAGCAGCCAAGCTTTTGGTTATGGAAATGAAAGGCATTGTCGAACTCTTCCCAGGCCAAAAATACGCTCGCAAATCTTCTGCAAAACTGCAAAATAGGGATTGATGGTCTATGGGATTTATCCCCTAGATATGGGATGTTTCATGGAATATTCTTTTTCTGACAAATAAAGCTGAAGAAAGGGGATAGGTCGGTTTAGTTTTCTTAAAATTACCATGGAATGAAGGTCATCTAAGCGATAAAAAGAAAAAAGGATGAGATTTTTTACTAAGGATAAAAAAGTCTTGATGACAAAAGCAATACTATGGCTATGTATCCTCAATTTCCAGCTTCTCCTGAAGTTCTGCACCATAAGAATTAAATTCCTTAGAAAAAGCAGGATAAAAAGCGTAGAGAGCAATAAAATAGGAGGAGTATACAATGTTTCCAAAACTGCCATAAATTCCAGGAAAGAGGTATTTTTTTTATAAAGAATTATAATACATAAAGAAAGAAAGGATTTCACATAAAGTTCGCACAAAAAAAAGATATTTTCCCAAGGATAGCCAAAAAGTTTTATTTCTATCCATATCAGGGGAATAAAAAAAAGAAGGCTCAGACTATATATTGCAAAAAATTTTAGAAAGCATATACGTAAGCTACGATATAAAAGAAAGAAAAAACTAAAAAATAAAAAGCAAAATAAAGAAATATAAAAAGGCAAAAAAAGAATGATTGCCTGAAGGAATAGCAAGAAAAAAAATTTCATCCAGGGCCATACTAAAATTTGTCTTTTATTATTCATATTTATTCCAAAAAATCTATACGAGGCACTTGGAAAAAAAAATTTCCCAAGCCCTAAAACAAAATTCTCAGAAAACTATTGACAATATAATTTAAATAGTTTACACTTAACGAAGATAAAATACCTAGAAAATAATTTTTTTTTACAAGGCTAAAATGGCAACATTATAATGCCTTATGAAAAATTATGTTGATAGCGTAAATTGGATTACGTGTTTTTATTAATATTAAAAAATGTTGTGTACAGAATCGAAATATAAACCTTTTTCATGCTGTACAAGTCTATTGTTGAAAAATGCAAAAATAGGAGACGATATTATGGGTAAAGGTGATAGACGTACCCGACGTGGAAAAATAGTTGCTGGAACTCATGGAAATTCAAGACCCAATAAAAGAAGAGTCAAAAAAGTAGAAAAACCAGAAAGCCAGGAACAACCCAAAAGTTAGACTTTGATAATTCTTATGTCCAGAAAATATTTTGATGATGTACAATCAACACTGTCAAAAAATCTTGGACATAAGAATTTTTTTTGGATTTATATAGGCAAAAGACTATGCTTCAAAAGTATATAATCAAGTGCAAGTGCGGTAACTATATGGTGTTAGAAATAGAAACACCAGTAAAAATGAGAATTTTATGTGGGAACTGCAATACAATTTTGCTAGACCAGCTCTCTCTGCAAACCAATCCACCCTCCGCACAAACAAGCACTAATGAAACTGTAAAAAGGGCAACAAATCGATACCAGAATCCGTATCCACCTATCGAAGAAGCTAAGGCAGCAGATGATGAGAGCGAAAAACAGAATAAAATAGACCAATATATTCTTGTCAAACAACTGGGATCTGGCGCAATGGGCAAAGTCTTTTTGGCTGTAGATGAAAAGACAAAAGAAGAGGTCGCCTTAAAATTTTTGAATAAGAACAGCGATAATTTAATGCTGGACTATTTCATTCGGGAGACACAGATTTTAATGTCTTTGAATCATCCTAATATTATCAATCTTAAAAGCTGGGGGAACTATAATGGATCTCCTTATATTGCTATGGAGTATGTTTCAGGCGATACCTTAGAAAAATTGATGCAAAAAGGTGCTGTCGCTCCTAAGTATGCTATCCAGATTATTCTTCAGGTACTCAATGCCTTATCTTATGTAAGTCGCTACCATATTATCCATAGAGATATTAAGCCATCGAACATCATTCTTGGTACAAACAAAATAGTCAAAGTGATCGATTTTGGCATTGGAAAGGCATTGGAAGACCAGCAAGAACTGACAAAGCCAGGCCAGATGATCGGCACTGCCTATTATATGCCTCCTGAGCAGTTGCAGGAAGCAAAAAATGCAGACTATAGGGCCGATGTGTATTCTGTAGGGGCTACCTTGTTTCATGCTCTATGTGGCCACGCGCCTTTTGAAGAGCATGGAAAGAATATGCTAAAAATACTGATGGCAAAGCAAAACAACCAATATATTCCCTTGGGACAAATGCACCCTCATTTGCCAAAAGAAATTGTATATGTCGTTGAGAAAGCTATGTCCCACAACCCTGAAAATCGTTATAGCAATGCAGAAGAAATGAAAAACAGCCTTAGTGATGTTTATAAAAATTTCTATCCTGGTGCTGATTTTTCCTTATAATCCACAGATTACCCATAATGTAATATTTTCAAAATAGGTAACTTTTTTACGGAAAACAGAATAGGAGAAAAAAATGCGAAATTTCTTTTTTCTAGCTCTTTTCATTTCGTGCTTTCTTTTCTTTACAGGATGCGGGACTACCTCTAGTCCTGCTGGTGGCTTTATCCCCGATACCTATGTAAATACTAAGTTTACCATGATGCAGGGAACGGGAGACAACAGGCTTGTACAGGATTTGCTTGTCGAGCCATTCATCTATCCTTTTGTTCATGTCCTGAACTTTGGATCACTCCGATTTTTGTGGGATCACGGCGATTTCCCCTTAAGCGGTTTTACCCATTCCTTGTTGGATGTTTTTGCTACTCTCCCTATCTATAGCCATACAGATATCCGCTTCAAGAAGATCTTCGGCCTAGGCGATACGAATACAGAAGTCTTAAATAAAAAAGAAGTATACTTTACACCTCCTACCGTGAATCCACAAAATTAATGAATTCTTTTTTAAAATTTTTGTAAATATTTTTTATTTTTTGTCTGTATCGATAATCCAGGATTTTTATAATTTCAGAAAAATAGCATCATTATAACTAATTTTCAAATATTGACTTATATTTTAATATAAGAAAAGAAAATTGTAAAGAAAAACCTTTCTTTTCTTAAAGAAAAAAATATTTATAATTTTTGATTGACTTACAAAAAAGAAACAGTTAGAATACAATATGTTCTAAACGGATTTGGATACTTTTCTGAAAACCCGTTAGCATTTGTCGTTTTCGTTCGAATAGTTCCGCTTTCTTGTGATTCACGGTTTTCGACGAAACTATCCAGTAGTCGGCTGGAGAAGTAGTTTACTGAGTTTACTTTTACACTTGTAGAGGCATTCGGTCTTGGCAAAATTTCTCTTTTGTCAAAACGAATTTTCCCCGGCGAACTTGTATGATGTTGAGGACGTGGTGAAGCCCGAACCGTTAGAAATCGTAAAGATTGTATCTTATCACTATCTAATAATCCATGCGATGGTTGTTAGTATAGTTTGTAAAAAGCACAGATCGCATGTTTGTTTTTGTTTCAGTTAAAGGATGGTTTTATGAATATCTATGTTGGAAATTTGCCCTACAGTGTAACCGAATCTACTTTGAGAGACATTTTCGCAGAATTTGGAGAAGTAGCCAACGTCAGTATTATTATGGACAGAGAATCTGGCCGTTCCAAAGGCTTTGGATTTGTTGAAATGCCCAATAACAATGAAGCTGAAAATTCTATTAAGTCTCTTAATGGAAAAGAAATCCAGGGTCGTAGCATAACGGTAAATCAGGCTAAACCCAGAACAGAACGTCCCCAGAGAAGATCATCTCGCCATTAAGGCCTAAAACCTTCTTCTTCCTGATGGGAAGCTGCATTCCACCTTCGGGTGGGCAGTTTCTATCAGGATCCATCTGCTTTTTTTCCCCTCTTTTATCTGCTTCTTTTCTTCTTGTTTAACCAATTTCACAGACTATTGCTTCTTACAAAAAAAATTTCTAAACAGGTGTACCCACCATGCAAAAACAATTTGGAAATTATTTGATTCTGGAAGAAATCGCTCGCGGAGGTATGGGGATTGTCTACAGAGCGCAGGATATCAGAAGCAAAAAAATAGTGGCATTGAAAGTTTTACTTTCAGGCTTTAGTGCAGGCTCTACAGAAATCAAACGATTTTACCGCGAAGCAGAACTAACTGCTCAATTGAATCATCCTAATATCGTAAAAGTATTGGACATAGGTGAGCAGGGCGGCTATCACTATTTCTGCATGGACTACATCGAAGGCACCACCATGTCCAGGCTCATCGAAGAAAAATCTCCTCTTCGCAACCTTGTTGTCATCATTATAAAAATAGCCAAAGCTCTCTATACCGCCCATCAAAAAAAAGTCATCCATAGAGACATCAAGCCTTCGAATATTCTCTTAAATATTGAAGGAGAGCCTTATCTTACTGATTTTGGGCTTGCTAAGTCTTTGGACAAAAGCACGATGACTCAAAGTGGTACTGTAATGGGAACACCTTTTTACATGTCTCCAGAGCAGGTCAAAGGGCAAAAGGTAAATTTTCTTTCCGATATTTATTCTTTAGGTGTTATTTTATACCAGTGTATCACTGGAAATCTTCCTTTTCAGGCCCAGGTTCTGAGCGAATTGTATAGAAAAATCTTAGAGGAAGAACCGTTTGCTCCCAGACAATCCAATCCTAAAATCACTCCTTTCCTGGAGCAAATTTGCCTTAAAGCCATGGAAAAAGAGCAAAAATACAGATACCAGAATGCTATGCTCATGGCAAAAGATTTGGAACGTTACCTCAAGCCCCGATCCAGAGACAACAAACTTTCCTCTTCTGTATCCTGGTATCCTCTGGTGCGAAAGTATCGGAAAAAATTCCCTGCTATTCTTGGTATTATATTGTTTTTTATAGCAGGCAGTTTTTTAATTTACAGGCACTTAGAAAAAAATAGAGTTGTTCAGCCCAATTCTTTAGCATTAGAAAAAGAAATCCATAAAATCAAGAACCACGTGCAGGAAGGGAAAAAATTTATGGAGAAAAAAGAATGGGCTTTATGTCTGGATTCCTTTTCTAAAGCAATCGAAGAAAACCCTTGTCTGGAAAACTATTACTATCGAGCCAATGCTGCGCTAGAGGCAGGATTTTTAGAGCAAGCCAAAAAAGACATAGATAGAGTATCCTCTCTTTTGATTCCTTCTTTTGCTATTCGCTATCAATCTCTCTTAGCTCGTATGTTTCTCCTGGAAAGAAAATTCTATCTAGCCTATCAGGAATATACAAAAATTTTGCAGAACTATTTTGCCGATGATCCTTTGGTCTATTTATATGCAGGCCAGGCAGCATATCATACAGGAGATTATCCCAAAGCCAAGGAATACCTTACGAGAGTGCTAGAAGAAAAGCCATCGTTTCGCACAGAAGCTCTCTTCTACCGAGGTCTTGCCTATAGAAAATCCCAAGAGCCAAAAAAAGCCATGGAAGACCTTTTGCAAGTAGTTGATGCTGAACATGCTGAGCTGGCTTTAGCGCAAGGAAATCTTGCTATTCTCTGCCTGGAAAAACAAGACTACGAACAAGCAAAAAAATGGCTGGTTCTTGCAGAAAAAAGCCATTCTCTGGCTATTGTATCAGAAGGATGGGCGCAATACTATTATTACCAAAAAGACTATTCCCGCGCTTTGAAAGAAATCGATCAGTGTATCTACCTTTTGCCCTGGGATCCAAGCTATCATCATTGGAAAGGAAAAATACTTTACAAGCTCTATCAATACGATCTTGCAGAAAAATCCTTTATCCGCGCCTTAGAGCTAGACCCTAAAAATTTGCAACCTCTGGTAGACTTGCTTTACTGCATTTGTGATAGGGGAACTTTGGAGAATTTTTGGTATACTTCGCTTGTATTTAATTCCTACATGGCTCAGTTCGCCATGTCGGATGAAACCATTGATCTTTTTCAAGACCAATTGGATACACTCAATGCTACCTATCAAGACCTGGCATACCAGGAAAGACAACAGCAGCAGATTATAAGCAGCAAAAATGACTATAGGCATTTTTTATCCTTGCTCACCAAAAATGCTTCTGGCGACATTCACAATTTTGCAGCGGCTGGTCTTGGCAATTTTTATCGCAATGAATCAGCCCAGAAAGAAATTCTGGACTATCTAAAAGAAATCAAAAAATCTCCCTCAAAAAATAAAGAAGCCATTTCCCGCATAGAAAAAGTTTTGGAAAATTGGGAACAAAAGAAACGAGAAGAAGAAAAAAATACCTTAAAGCAAATGGCAGTAAGGCTTATTATTGGAAGAGACGTAGAGACACTAGAGGCTTTAGACAAATTAGGCCCAAAGGCTGCTGAGATGTTTTTGGAGATCGTCTGCGAAGAAAAAGAAGACATTTTGATGCGCTTTTTATCATGCAAAGTTTTGACTCTTTGGGCTAAACCATCGGTTATACAACAGATTCAGAAATACAGCCTTTCCAGGGAAAATGAAAAGCTTGCTTTTTTATGCACTATTTCTTTGAAAGCCTCCCACTTCCCTGTAGAAGAAAACATCATCCACAAAGCATTGAAATTCCAGGATTCTTTTTTGCGATCCCAGGCAGTACAGGCTTTACCAGAAAGCGAATGGGAAACTGTCCTGAATTTTTTGAAAGACCCTGAAGAAAGAGTGCAGATCTATGCAGCAGGAAAATTGATAGATAAAGCACCCGAAAAAGCTTTGCCTGTTTTATTGCAAGGTAGCAAGAGTAAAAATCTTCTCATCCGCATGTATTGCTGTAGCAAGCTGTGGCCTGCACGCAACCCTTTTGTCGGCGTGACTGCCCCTAAAGTGACAAAGCCACCTCAGTATATTTATGCTCTCAGAGAAGGTTTAAAAGATAACCACCATTCTATGCGCATCATGGCTGCATCCCGAATTGCCGCCTATCATATAGAAGAACTAGCCGAAGATGTTTTGCCTATGATGGGAGACAGCAATCTCATGGTTCGCTATCAGGCCATTACCACTTTAGCCTGGCTAGGAAAAGAAAGGCAAAAGATTTTTTCTATTTTCTTTGACTCGAAAATGCCCGTATTGCTTAGATCCGCAGCCATTCCCCTGATGCTCAGACACAATGATTTGACAGGTGTTCAAAAGCTGGACAGCCTTTTACAAGAAGAGAATCCTTATGTCGGTATTTTTGCTTTGCTTTTGATTGGTTATATGGGGCAGGGCATGGGCACTATCATTGTTTATCCCTACATGGATCATCCTAAAGTAGAAATCCGCACAGCAGCTATTTGTGGGATGATTGCCTTTGGAAAATCTAGCCTGATAAAAAAACTCACCAGCCTGGTAGAAGAGAAAGAACCTAAAGTAAGCAAAGCAGCCAGTGCTGCTCTGACAAGAATTCTTTTGCGCTATAAACCCACAAGCATTGCTTCTATTCAGTCTACGCTAACAAGAAGCCCCCAAACAAGACAGGGAGCTGCTTTTGGTTACTATTTTGATGTTGTAAATGAAATCTATTGTCATGTTTTCAATTTTTATCTAGGAATTGCTTCTACAGATAGATACAATATTTTCCGCCACAAAAATTTGATTCAATATTTTTCCCAGGAATACTTGATTGTCAAATACAAAGAATTGATTAAACCTGAGAAGAAAAGGCAAACTTTCTTGAATCAGCTTAGCCATGCAATTTCCCTTGATCCAACAGCAAGATACTACTATTACAGAGCTATTTTATATCAGACCCAAGGGCTTGTACAAGAAGCTTTACAAGACATAAAAAAAGCACTTTTTGAAAACGACAAAGAAGAAGAGTATTGGATACTATACACTCAGCTTCTAATGCAAGACAAACAATACACAAAAGCTCTTGATGCACTGAAAACGGTTTTATCTCTATACCCCAGATCTGCAAAAGCATGGCAAACACAAGGAGATATTTTCTATCATCAAGAAAAATACTACGAAGCCTTTTTGTCTTACGTCCACTTATATTGCATTGATCCAAGAAACCAATATGCCCTAAACCAAATGGAAAAATGCAAGCAAAAGAAATAGTGCTAGTATATAGGCAAATGTTCAAAAGTTTATGTCCTAAAATTTTTAACACGAAGAACGCGAAGCAAAAAACACGAAGATCACGAAAAGAAATATACAAAACCATTTT
>JABWCH010000573.1 GCA_013359215.1 Candidatus Brocadiia bacterium
GCGATGACCCTTCGCTATATGGGAAGGACTGCTGCGCCAGCCATGTATTCCCTGATTATGTCATTAAGAATGGACATTGACATTGTAAAAAAGGAAGCGGCTGAGGCTTTGGGAGAAATCGGCCATAATTCCAGCGAGGTCATCAGAAATTTGATTGATACAACAGGAGACGATTCGCCCATGGTGAGAGAAGCTGTGGCAAAGGCTTTGAGCAAAATGGGAAAAACAGCAGTAGCTCATATACTCCTTGCTTTAAAAAAGCCCATACAGGAAGAAGCTCGAATCACCTTGATACAGTCTCTTGGGTATCTTGGAAAAGACGCGATGGATGCTGTAGATCCTTTGATGAGAGAGCTTCGGATAGCCCAGGCAGAAGTTTTAAAGGAAACCATCCGTACTTTGGGTAAAATAGGAATACAAGGAGAATCTATAGTTCCTATTTTTATTGAAATCCTGAAAAAAAGCTATGACAATGAAGTCCACCGCCTTTTGGTAGACTCTATTCTTCAGGTTGGGGAAAAATCCATTGAGCAGATTCTTCCTCTTCTCAAAGAGGAATCTCCTAAAGCCAAAAAAAGTGCTGTGGAAATTTTGGAAAAAATGGGAGAAAGCGTTACTCCCTATTTGCTCAGAATACTCAATTCCAGCCAGGATGAATCCTTACTTGTGGAAGTCTTGGTTTTGCTTGGTAAAAAAGCAAACACACTAGATGATCTTCTGAAGTTTTTAAAGCATCCTTCCGAAGAAATACGCAAAACATTGGTAGGTGTTTTAAGCAATATAGGGTTGCCCTGTGTTCCCAAGCTAGTACAAATTATACAATCCACAGACAATACAATTGAAAAGACAGTAGCACGCAAGATCATAGCCAACATTGGCGTGGCTTCTATTCCTCATATTATTGCAGCATTAAAATCCGAAGGTTCTTCCACACGCCGTTCTTTCCTTGTGGGAACGATCAGCGATATGGGAGAAAAGGCCCAGATGGCAATCATTCCCATGGTCGAATTTTTGGTTGCATGGCAGGGAGAAGACAGGAAGCTTGCGGCACAATGTCTTGGTAAAATAGGTGTTACATCCATTCCATACCTTGTCGAGCTTTTAAACCATAAAGACAAAGATATTGTTCGTACAGCGATTTATTCTCTAGGAGAAACCAAATCGCCTGAGGCGATTGTATATCTTTTAAAAAGTCTTAAAAATCCACAACTCCTTTCTATTGTCGTGGATGCTGTTATTAAAATGAAAAGCATGGCAGTTTCTGTTCTATCCAAATCCTTATCAGACAAAGACATTCATGTTCGATTTGCCTGCGCTGCGGTTTTAGTGGAAATTGCAGACCCTGAAGCACTCGATGCTTTGAAGCAGCAAGAAGCTCAGGAAACAAACCCCATGCTTTTGTATATGATTCAAAATGCAATCAAAAAATGCACTAAATAATAGGAGTTACGCAGGTATTCTTAACATATTGAAATACAATATATATCTATCTTGCGAGTGATTAAAATCTTGACTCTATTTAGTTTTGCAAG
>JABWCH010000222.1 GCA_013359215.1 Candidatus Brocadiia bacterium
AAAAAATATATGCAAAATTCTGATATTATATGGCAAATAAAGCCTCATTTTTTTGATGGTATTTCTTTAGAAGAAAAATTCAGCAAAGGCAAAACGATCAAAATTTCTCCAGCCAGAGAAATTTTAGAATTTGAATGCAATGGGGAATGGTATATTCTCAAAATTTTCCATGCTCCCCTTTTGGCTGACCGTATACGCATTTGGCTCAATCCAAGACCTTGGAGAGAATGGAAAAATTTACAAGCCTTGCATAGCCTAAAAATGCCTGTGCCTGAGCCTGTTGCTCTTGGGAAAAAGGGAAAAGATGGTTATCTGATTACAAAAAAAATTCCAGAAACTCGCTCTCTAAGAGATATTTGCCGCGAATATTTAGATCTTGCAGAGAGAAGAGATATAGCGACTAAATTGGCTCAATTGACTGCCTCTTTGCATAATCAAGGCTGGATACACCATGATTTCCATTCTGGAAATATTTTACTTGATCAAAAAGGAATGCTTTATCTTGTAGATCTTTACGGTATATCTCATTATTCTTCTTTGAGCCAAAAGAAGGCCATCCAGAATTTGGCTATGCTTGGAGTTTCTTTTGCCCTTTGTGCGAGCTATACAGATTTTTTTATTTTTTTTAAAGAATATTTTTATCATTCCCGTCTTTTTCAAAAACAAAGTTTCTCTGATACCTTCAAACTAACAAACCAATGCTTTATGGATTGGTTTAGTTCATTTTCTGCCAAAAGGGCTATGCGCTGCATTAAAAGCAATAAGTATTTCCAAAAGATTTCTAACGAAATGGGGACTGGCTTTATCCATAGACAAAACAGCATAGAAACCTTTCCAACTTCTATTCCCAAAGGCACTGTTTGGAAAGATTCCCGCTCTACATTAGTCCAAAAAACTTCTTTTGGCGTATGGAAGCAATACCGCAGAAAAAAAATACAAAATTTGCTTTTGGATTGCTTTCGCCCATCCAGAGCAAAAAAAGCTTGGATTGCTGGATACAATTGCTTTTTAAGAGGAATTCCAACAGCAAAACCCCTTTTTTTTCAAGAAAAAAGGAATTTTTTATTTTTGGAAAATTGCTACATTGTAACCCAAGAAATAGAAAATGCTTGTATTTTACCAAAATATCTTTTGGGGACAGAAGATCAGCAAAGAAAAGAAAATTTATTGAAGCAATTGGGAAAAATGATCCATACTATGCACGACCGAGGTTTGACTCATCGCGATTTGAAAGGCAACAACCTTCTTGTGGATCAAAATGAAAGAATATATTTGATTGATCTGGATGGTTTAAGTATGAGAAAAAAAATCAGCCAATCTCGCCGCCTTAAAGATGTTAAACGACTGATAAAAGGTTTAAAATTAGTAAAAAATATAGAGAAAAAAGATATAGAAATTTTTTTAGATAGCTATCTTCCCTTTGCCAGAGATGAAGAAAAAAAAAGGTGGTTAAAGAATATATAAAATTTATAAAAAATAAAAGGAGAAAGCAATGGCTCTTACGTTTCAATGTTTTTTTTGTGGCCGTACGGTGCCAGTCTTAAGAGAGAATGAAGTCAAGCATGTTGATTGCCCTGAATGCGGTGCAAGGATTGACGTGAATCCTGAAGCTGCTGTTTCTTTTGGCCTTAGCTCAGCCAAACCTAGCTCTTGCGGTGGCTGCCTGTTTATCATCATTATATTGATAGGCGTGGTAGTATATTTTTCATCGCAAAAAACACAAGGAAAGAATAACCGATTTTCTACTCCACCCAAGGAAACCAGATCTGGGTCTTATTCTCCTAATGAATCCGAAGCACGAAAGGAAATCTATTTTATCATAGATCGTCTGGTTACCCAGGAACTTCAAGACAGAGAGAAACTTTTTGCAATGCCTTTATCCTGGAAAGAAGATTTTTCTAGCTTACCTCAGGAATTGCAAGATATTTTACAGCAAAAAGAAAGAGAATCTCTTGCCTATCAACCCAAGATTACAAGAAATATGTATTTGAAAATTTTTGATCACGTCAAAGAGGAAAAATTTCTGGATAAAAAAGACTTTATGAATAAAGTAACCAACCTTTATCGACAATCCCAGAAACTAGAAGAAGAAAAATTCTATAGATTGTGTGAACAGAACCTTACCAAACTTTACGAATGCCTTTCGTCTCATCTTTTCAAGGAAAAGAATCTTCCAAAAGATCTATCTCTAAAAGAAGCAATTTTAAAAAGCCCAAACTTTACTGCATACCAGCAGCTTGTTTCTCCTGCATCTTCTGAAACCATCTATTGGGATTGGAGCATCGGCATCCATTATGGTTTTACAAATGCAAAAATTTCTTCGATTTCACCAGAAAAAAAAGATTTGCTGTTTTGGGAAAAAGTTCCCTCTTCTTACCAAAATAAGGGAAAGTCAAAGTTTTTTTACAAGGTTATTCTCAGCGATGGAACTCAAACCCAATGGAGCTTAGAAAAAATCGCGAATGCTTTAAAATAACTTAAAGTGCTTATTGCATTAAAGGGAAAAAAATGTCAAAATATCGTATTGCTTTATTGCCAGGTAAAGAAGATGGTGTATCTGTCCTACAGACAGCATTAGAAATTTTAGAATCTTTAGAACTCAATGCTGAGTATATCTGGATAGATAAAGATTTTAAAAATATCGAAAATTTCAAAAAAAATTTAGAAAAAATGAAAAGCACATCTTGCGCTTTAAGTGCTCCTCATAGCTTTTTTGATCCTTTGAATTCATTTCATCCTATAGAAAAAATAAAAGAAATATTTGCTCTGCCCACACATTGCTATTTTTTTAAGGCTTTTTTGGCAGCTAAATCCTCTTTTGCAGGAATAGTATACCAAAATTTACCAAAAACGTTTTCCCTGAGTCCGATTTCGGACAATTTAAGAAATATTCTGGAATACCAATATCCTCAAATGTCTTATTTCGCAAACCATAAAAAAGAGGATATCGTTGCCAACCTTACTTTAAATACAAAATCCCATTTTTCTGATATGGTAGAGCGTGCCTGCCGTATAGCTTTGCAATACGGTTTCCATCAAGCTTTCATAATACAAGAAGAGGAATGGAAAAGCTCTGTAGTCCAAGATGCCTTGAAAATAGCAGCAAATTTCCCCTCCCTGAACACAAAAATCATTACAAAGCAGCAAGCATGCCAGAAAGTAATGCAAGCCATGGAAAGCCCAGATATATTTTTGGGAAACCCTTGCTTTGCCCAAACCATGAGCTATTGCTATGACTCTTTGAAAACAGGCTTCTCTGCGAGTATGGACATAGGAAAGAATTATGCCCTTTTCATGCCTATGGAAGGAAATGGCATAAACATAGGCGTTTTTTTAGCAGTTTTTATGCTATTACAACATTTAGGCGAAAATGCCAAAAAAAAGCAACTTCATGATTCTCTGGAAAAATTCCTGCATGAAGACCCAGCCTATTTGTCTTTTCTGGAGACATCAAAAAAATCATTGCATGTTCCCTTGATATAGCTTGTATGCAATTTATCCCTAAAGTCGCGAAATATAATAGCCAGAGGCAATGCTTCTGGTAATAGAACTAATAAGCTAGAAAACAAGAAGTAAGATGTTTGCCGAAAAAGCAAAGATTTTTATCGCGAATAAGACAAATGGTCGAATGGCACGAATAGTTTTTATAAAAATTTCATTCGCGTAATTTGCATATTCGTCTCATTCGCGATTAATACCTTTTTGGTTTCGGCTTGTTTGAGATAGGAAATTATAGCCATGGAACTAACAACCCAAAAATTAGCTTCTTTAAAAAAAGACTTCCAAAGCAATCCCGTCAATACGCTTGCTATGAATGCAGCCACAAGAGTAGAAATCCAAGAGCTGGCTGTGAACCACAATGTTTTAAGAAAAGTCCATTTCAGCTTTTCCCATGAATTAGAAACAGCAGCAGAGGCAACAGCACAAAAAAAACTAGGAATATGCTGGATGTATGCTGCGTTTAACTGGTGTCGGGAAATAGCCCAAAGAAAACTCAAAGTGGAAAATATTGAATTTTCAGGGCCTTACATGGTTTTCTGGGATAAGCTAGAAAAGTGCAATTATTTTTTGCATAAAATGGTCGAGCTAATTGATCTTCCTGTAGAAGACCGCCTTGTATGGATGTTTTTAAAGACACCCCACGATGATGGCGGAAGCTGGTTTCATTTTTGCAATCTAATCCACAAATATGGTATTTTGCCCAAGGCAGCCATGCCTGAAACAAAATACACGGAAGAATCCACCAGGATGAACATTATCCTGTCAACAAAGCTCAGGCATTACGCTTTTGAACTCCGTTCCCTTTATAAATCAGGATACAGCAAAGAGCAGCTTCACGAAAAATGCACAGAATACGATGCTGAAATCTACCGCATCTTAGCCATAACACTAGGTCTCCCACCAGAGCGTTTTGACTGGAGCTACCGAGATAAAGATAAAAATTTCCACCGTATGGTAAATATCACTCCCCAAGAATTTTATCAACAGACCATCGGCAGGGATCTCTATGAAACTTATACTCTATGGAACGCCCCCTTATCAAGTATGCCTTATTCCCAGACATACACAATCGCTCATACAAATACCATAAGGGAAGGAAAACCTCTTATCAGCCTGAATCTCCCTATGCCAGAGCTGAAAAAAATCGCTTTGAAAATGCTCCAAGAGGATGAAGTTTGCATGTTTAGCTGCGATGTAGGGCAGGAATCCCACAGAAAAGATGGAATTCTATACAAAGGTTTGTATGACTATGGCCTTGTTTTCCAAACCCGTTTTGATGTTCTCGATAAAGGAACACGCCTGGAATACAGCGAAGGCAAACTATCCCATTCTATGCTCTTTACAGGAGTAGATCTTGTCAATGACAAGCCCACAAAATGGAAAGTAGAAAATAGCTGGGGTACAGATTTCGGTAAAAAAGGATACTTCATCATGTCAGACGAATGGTTTGACGAATATGTTTACGAAATCGTAGTCCCCAAAAAATACCTCACTTCCGATATGCTACAAAACTTCCAGAAGCCTCCTGTCGAACTTCCCTATTGGCATCCCATAGCCTAAAGCCCAATTTCGCTCCCACAAATAAGATGGGAGCGAACACTACCGTAGCTACTCTGAGGACAATTTTGTCACTTTCGACGAAGCTATCCGAGATGCATCGAAATTTGCCGCCAAAAGGATTTTATGGGTTAGGTCTACTTCACCTCTAAGCCTAGAATCCTTTTAAAGCCGATTCCTGCTATAATATATTTGTGCAAGGACAGATGGGGATGTTTCTTTAAGATGCCGTCTTCATAGCGCATAAGCTCTTCTGTGGCTTTTGCTATTTTTTCCTTTACTAGACTTTCTCCCAATTTCTCTTTTAACTAAATCTTTATATGTCTTAAAATTTTATAAATCTGAATCAATGGTTTTAGCAGCATACGCAGTTTAGGAAACTGGCTCAGGAATTTATGCAAAAAATAGTTGTGGAAATAGAGATAGAATAGGATTTGTTTTGTCCATTGGTTTTCTTCATTTCTAAACCAAAAATACTGTTCTATAATTTTTTTTACAGGAGATTTTGCATCTTTCCAATCCCAACAATTATAATTGTTTATAACTATTTCCTTATCCCAATTAAATTCCTTTCCAAAAAAATAGTATCGGACAGCATATAAACGATTTTTGGTATTGCCATGAAAAAGATGAAAGATTGTCCCATTGACAAAAGAAACGCTTTCCTGTACAGAATCAAAAACGCTATTAGACCAGTTTTTCATCTCTAAACTTAATTTTTTTAAAAGAGGCATATTGATAAATCCGCTCAGTATATCTTCTCGAAAGCGATAAAAAGAAATTGTCTCAAGCCAATCTGCTCCTCCTAGAATGCATTTGTCATAGAACAATGTTTTTTCTAAAAATTTTCTTCGCGCTGCCCAGACTAATCCTGTAAGGAGTCGCTTTTGTAACATTTTTTTAGAGAAGACTACATCAGGCTGGCTTATATAAAACGAAAATCCATACAATAAACAATTCATGTATTGCGGGAGCAAAGTTTCTCTATCTTCTAAGTTTAAAAAAAATTTTGTATCTTTTTCCTTCAAATAGGCGCAATGGCTAAATGCCTGAACAACAACATACTTTTCCAGTAGTTTTGCAGTTTCTTCTATCCAATTGTCATTGTTGAAAATAACATCAGAGTCTATCCATATTACCTTATCACAGTCCAAAGGAAGATTCATGAGGGCAATATTTAGCAGTCGTTCTTTATGCCAGAGGATTGCATTACTTCTCACTTGAATTAATAGTTCAGCATCTTGCGAAGACAATTCGAAAGCTTGATTTCCGAAAGCCAATTCTACAGTTATAAGCCTAAGCCCTTGTTTTAAGCTCATTTTTCGAAATTTACGATAATTTATAAGTTTGTTTCTATAACTATGACTGTTAAAAAAAGTAGTGATGCCCCAAATACTCCCTGGAAAATTCACAGGAATTGCATAAGGATCTATTTCATGGCTTTTAGAACTATTAAGTATCATTTCAGTTATCCCCAATTATCCTTTTTTTAGAAAAATTATATTCACAAGGCAAAAATATTTTATATTTTTTTCTTCTTTGTGTTAAAATTTTACGAAATACGTAATTATTTTGGCAATGTCACATTTCAGGAATCCAGGAGAAATCAAGAAACAATTAGATTAACTCATTAATATGCAAGGCAATAAAATGGAATTATTAAAGAGCTATATCCATCCGCTTGCTATTCCTTTGCCTCCAGACAGAGAGAATGGCTGGAAACCTTATCCTATATTCTATGGAAGAACTAAAGAGTTAAGCAATCTATCTTGCCATCTTTCTGTGCTGGTTCAGGATTGCTCGCCCCATCCTCCTCATAGGCATAAACATGAGGAAATACTAATCCTTTTAGATGGAGAAGTTGACATCATCCTTCCCGATGAAGAAACAGCCAATAAAGAGCGGATAAAACGACTGAAACCTGGTCAATTTGTTTACTATCCTGCTAATTTTAGCCATACGCTCCAGACTGTAAGCAAAAATCCAGCGCAGTATTTGATGTTTAAATGGCATGCAGATTTTGTGAAAAAAAATTCCACGCTGTCATTTGGCCATTTTCATCTCTCCCATTTTGTAGAAGATTCTGCATTAAAGAATGGTTTTGGCATCTATTTGATTTTTGAAGGCTCAACAGCTTATTTGCGTAAATTCCAATGCCATATTTCCCATTTGATGCCCAAATCGGGCTACGCGCCCCACAGCGATGACTATGAGGTGGCTATTTTAGTTCTTGAAGGAGAAGTAGAAACTCTTGGCGAGCGGGTAGGGCCATACGGCGTAATTTTCTATCGAGCAGGAGAACAGCATGGAATGAATAATCCTGGAGACAAGCTTGCCAGATATATTGTTTTTGAATTCCATACTTATCCTATTAGCCATTTTTTTTCCTTCCTTGCTAAAATCAAAGATCCTAAGCGTTGGAAGGCAAAATTCAAACAAATCTTAAGCCTCTTCAAAAAAAATTTGAAAAGGTAACTGCCTGTACATAGCTTATTGAAAATCCAAAGCAATTTTTTCCAAAATGCTATCATCCCAAATCGTTGAAGATTTCTATTCCATCTTTGGTATCTTGCCAGTTTACGCATTTGGTTCATATAGACTATTTGGGAAATTTTATAAAAGTGTGCAGGCATAGCGTGCAATTCTTCTTTAGTCATTTGCCGATGCTCTATAGATTTTCCAACAGTCCCTAAGCAATATTGACAGGCAGCCAAAGGTTTACCTCTTTGTAGATAACTTATAAGGCGATCTCGAAAATGAGGTTGATAAATGGAAATTCCATCTTTTTCTGGCAAATAAGTACCTTGAATTCCTTTTGCCTGAAGGTAGTAATTTGTGAAAATGGGCCGAGAACATTTATAGTAATAGCCATGGTGAATGACATTATTTTTTTGAAGGATTGCACAAGAATCATAAATTTGCTGTAAGATTTGCTCTGATGGATGGGGATAGGGAGTTTGGGTTCGACGGAAAATGTGTTTGTCATGAATTAATATTTCTTTTTGAAATTCTGCTCCTTTTTCCTTAGCAAATTCTATGTGTTTTTGTCCAACCAATGTCCCAGGATATGCTGAAATCTCCAAAATATCCAATGCCTTAAAAAACTCGTCGCTCATATTAAAGAGAGTAACGCCATTCGTGGATACAATGATTTTTTGGGCAATTTGTGATTGACGCACTGCTAAAATAAAATCTACTATTTGACGATTCAATGTAGGCTCACCGCCAACAAATTTAAAATATTGTAGCTGCAATGTTTGTTCCAGTACTTTAATATCTGCAATAAAATCGTTTAAATCATAGATTTCATGAGGAACATACGGGGAAAGATGACTGCATTCAAGACAACGTAAATTACAATGCCCCACAAGATTGATTTCTAATAGGTTTCTCTTGATTTTATCTTGATGGTTTATGGAACAGCCTCCTGTTTGTTATAGAAAAACTATATGGTTCATAACTTGACAATGTTGACGCTTGTGTAAAAAGTCACTCTGAGAGAAATTTGCTCTTCTAAAGGCTCATTTGAAAATGTAAAGATTTTGCACCACGAAGGACACGAAAATGGTTTTCCTTATCGCACTAAGCGATCTTTATTTGCTATGATCAGATTCCCCACTTGCCCCAATTCAATTTCGATCATCAAGTCGTTAAATTTTTTTCTTCTGTAATTTAGTCCACTGGCTATTTCTTCTATCCATTCATCTACTTTCCATAGCCTTGTATCACAGAATACTCTATTTGTCAAGCTATTCCCGCCCTCCCAATATAGAAACTTTAATTGGATCTTATGCTCTGGCTTTTGCGCATGGTAGGCTGAGAAAAAATCAGAAGCATATTGGAAAGATTCGTTTCCACCATCAAATTGCCTGGCAAACCTTAATGAACGGTATACTCAAAGCCCGCCCAGGAATAATCCAACGCCTTGATGCTCCTGTGCCTATGAATTGTAAGTAACCAGTAACGCTGTCAACTTAGGTGGACTTTCGATATTTTTATCGTAATCGTAATCGCCATACGTGTTAAGTTATAAGTATCTAAAAAAAAATAGCTTGTATTAATCCAAAAAGCAAGCGAGTTTTATCTGAAGCGATCGCTTCGTGTAAGCCTTCTTTCAGGAATCAAAAAAACAGGTATCCCATTTTTATTTTTGCGCCAGGCTCAAGAGTCGAATAA
>JABWCH010000223.1 GCA_013359215.1 Candidatus Brocadiia bacterium
AAGTTTTTAAAGGGGGTTTGGGGGAAAATTTTTACAAAAATTTTCCCCCAAATAAAAATCTCTTTGCGTAACTCCTATTATTTAATTCTTATCGCTTAACAGCTATGGGGCAATGCCCTGGGTAAATTGGAAAAAATTTTATGAAAGAGAGGTTAGAAATGCTACGATTATTTTTTCTAAAGTCCATTTTTGTTTTTATGGTACTTTTTTTAGTTTCTTGTGACAGCGATGTGAGCCGTTATGAAAAGACAAAAAAAGCGAATACAACCTTGGCTTATAAGCTTTATATACGCGATTATCCTCAAGGCAAGTTTATACAAGAAGCAAAAGAAACACTGATTTTGCTAGAAAATATAAAACTTCTAAAAGACCCTAACCCTTCCAGAAGAAGGCTTGCAATCAAAGCGTTGAGTGGTATTTCAGAAAAGGCTAGCATAGCAATTCAGCCTCTTATTGATGCACTAGGGGACAAAGAAGAAGATGTGCAAAAACAAGTCGTAGAGACTTTGTCTCGGATTAGCAAGCATTGTCTTCCTGAACTGGTTCAAGGATTGCACCATCATGATAGCAACGTTAGAATGGCTATTATCAAAATTTTGGTAAGAATGGGAGACATAGCAGCAGAAGCTGTGATCAAAGCGTTAAACAGCAAAGATCTGGAAGTAAAAAAAATGTGTCTTGAGGCCATCAGGCAAATGGGAGAAAGAGCCTCTGTCGCTATCCCAGAACTTTTAAAAATGCTACAACATGAAGACAGTACCATCCGAGAGAGTGCTGCCCAGGCTTTAGGAGAAATGGGACAAAAGGCCATTCCTTTGATCCCTGATTTCATCAAATTGCTAAAAGAAAGAGACAAATCTGTCAAGATTCAGGCAATCCAGGTTCTAAGCGCAATGAAGGAAAAAGCAAACTCTGCAATACCTGATTTGATGAATCTTTTGAAAGATCGAGATATTGAGGTAAAGAAAAGGGCAGCCTATTGTCTTTCCAGAATAGGAGAAAGTGCCATTGCTCCTTTAATCCAGGCACTCAATCGTCTGGACGCATCAGAAAATGAAGTCAGAGCTTTAGCAGCAAAGGCTTTGGGCGATATAGGCCCCAAAGCATCTTCTGCTATTCCTCATCTTATGAATTCTTTGAGCGATCAGAATCTATTGGTAAGAGCCAATACAATTGAAGCCCTTGGGAAAATGGAAGAAAAAGCCGCTTCTGCTATTCCCAACCTGATTGCTTTACTCCAAGATCAGGATCGCAATCTTGTTGCCGAAGCACGCAAAGCCTTAAGCAAAATAGGAAAAAAATCGATTCCCTATCTAATTGATGGATTGCAGGATCAGAATGCTGAAATTAGAAAAAATTCAGCCGAGGCATTGGGTGATATGGGAGAAAAAGCAGAATCCGCCATTCCTTATCTTTTGAAAAATTTTAAGGACACAGATTGGGCTGTAATTCTAAAATCTGTAGAAGCAACAGGAAAAATCGGGCAGAAATCTGTTTCACCTCTTGTGGAGATGTTTATGAATCAGGAAAATAGCGATGAAATACGAAGACTTGCCTCGGTTGCTTTAGGTTCTATAGGCGATAAAGCAGAGTCTGCTGTTCCTAGCCTGATCGATGCCTTGAAAACAGAAACACCTAAGATCCAGCTTTATGCTGTAGAAGCATTAGGGAAAATCGGGCAGAAAGCGTCTTCTGCTATCCCTACTCTTCGCTCTATCATGAATAGCGTTGATGATGAGCTATACAGAGCTATAAAATTAGCCATAGACAGCATTCAGGAAAAAAAGAAACCATAAACACACCTACAATGTTGTTGGCTTAAGACTTCATCGAATCAGGCGAGACGTACATGAGCGTGAGCCTGAAACCACGCTCACGCTCAAGGATCAATTTTCAAAATTCCTATAACTTTATTTATTAGGAACTTACATGGACAATATAAATCCTAAAAAAGACCAAAAAAAAGAAGAAACAGAATTTTCTGGCTGGAACAATCTCGACGATTGGGAAAAAAAAATTTCTGTAGAAGACAAAGAAGCAGAACTTTTGGATCTTGCTAAGGAAATTTCTTCTGCAAAGCAAAAGGAATTTCCCCAAGAGAATTTCCTGGAAGGGGAAGAAAATATTGAAGAAATTTGTGAAGTAGAAGGAATCGTGTTAGAAGAACAAGAGCCAAAAGAGATGGAAAGCTTTGCTACTCTGGGAAATAGCTTTTCCGAAAAAAAAGAAGAAGAGAATGTGCTAGATTCCGATGAATATACAGAGGAGCTGGCTTCTCAAAATCAGGATTCCATAGAAGAAGATAAAAGAATCCCTGCTCATCTGGAAAAAAGCCATTCTTTGGAAGACTACGAAGAATATGAAGAAGAGGAAATCTTTGAAAAGCCCAAGGAAAAGATTGCTGTAATTACAGAAGAGAAGCCTATGCAAACAGCCATAAGATTGGATAGACCCAAAGTAGCTTTGGAAGAAAAGACTATAGCGAAAGTTGAAAAGCCCAAAATGGTGCAAGAAGAAAAAATCCTGGCTAAAGTAGAGAAACCAAAGATTTCTGTAGAAGAAAAGCCGCAGGATATTACCTCTAAAGCAGAAGAAAAAAGCAAAGAAAAAGCTCTCAAAAAATCCCCTGAACCAATAAAAAAAGCGGAAATAAAACCATCACCAAAGCAAGAAAAAGGGGAAGCAGCGGATGTGTCGAAGCAAAACGATTCCAGCAAAGAAAGGTATTCCTCTGTGAGTGAAAAACAAATACCCTTGGAAAAAAATATTCCGCAGCCTTTGCCAGAAAAAGAAATAGAAGAGAAGCCTCATGAAACAAAGCCAGAAGAGCCACAGGAAGAATTCATAGAAGACAAACCTCTGGCAGACTTCCATTGGCCTGGGGAAAAGGCAGTGTATTTCTTCTATATCTGGCATTCGGCTCAGAAGGATGAGCCAAAGGAAAACTGGATGTCAGGCCGATTTCCTTTTCTTGCAACCAAAATGCCCTTGCCACCAGATGAAAAGCTAGACAAGGCTTTCAGTAAAAAAGACTGGGCATTCAAAAGACTCCAGTGTAAAAGAGATATACCTCTTTATTTCTATTATCCTGAGGTATTCCAACCTTCTTTCTATGATCCTCAAAAAATCGCCTATTTAAGATCTTTGTATTTTGCCTATTTTCCTGCCTATTTCAGAGAAGTCCCTGTTCCCCCTTTGAAAAGCAGCCAGGAAATCAAAGGCCCCATGCTAGACCCTGCAAGATTGCGCTATATTCCTTTTCTGGACGAATCCTCAGAAACAGAAATTCATACATCATGGCTGGAGAAAAAGCTCAAAGTCTTGGAAAAAAATCCCCTGTTGCCCAAAGCAAAAGTAGAAAATGTAGAAGGAATTCTCGCCCTACAGCAAATTTTACGATTCTACCTTCGCAGCTATGGATTTTTATTGTGGTGTCTTAACTATTTTTGCAACTACGACAACCATGCGCGTCTGGGCTTTTCTTCCACAGGACAAGAAATCTTCTCCAATTCCTTTCCTTTAGGTCTGGATATAGCCCATTTCCTTACGGTTCGCAATCGGCTTCCTATAACATCAGCAAGCCCTGTTTCCGTAGGAAATAGAAAGCTGCGCCTGGAAGAAAGGGAGATCATCCCTACATTCTTTGGCCTGGGCAGCTTCAAAGGGAATAGCTTCCTTGAAATTCAGGAAGACGGCTACCAGAAACAAGACTTCGTCATCTTTGACAATTGCCCTGTCGAAGGGAACAGAGAAGCAAAAACATCCGAAAATTTCAGGCTTTTCCATAATTTCTTTAAAAAATTCCTTTTTGCTGGCATAGATGAATTGCTGGCAAAAAATAACATCCGCATTTTTGTGCGCAGATTTCTCAATGACCCAAAACAAGCTCTGAGTCTGAAAGATGAAGGCTTGCAAGATTCTGCTGCCTTTAACACAAAGAATGTCTATGAAAAAACACTAGAGGCAGTCGGAACGCCCAAAAAATTGCGATACTTGAAGTCGGTTTTGCCACAAGAAGCAAGCCATGAACTTTATCAGGCTTTCTCTGGAAAAGCAGAAAATTTACCATTAAACAATGTTTTCCTGGAAGAATCGCCTCAAGAATGGGAACTCGCTGGCTACCTTACATACAATTCAGAATGGAATGCCAGCAACATGGGAAACCAGGTATTGATTGACTTTTTCTACCCTGATGCCATGCCCCAGAAAGACCCTAGAGAATTTGTACCCCAAGGTATTTTGCCTTTTGTGATTGGTGGTGAATAAATTGTTTTCAAGATATCTATAGTATAAGGCTTGCTGCAATTGCAAAGCCTTTAATCTTTAGCCTGAAATATCTATACATACCAGCCCAGGGCAGTGCCCTGGGTCTAAGGGGGTTGGAATGATTTCTTATAAAGAATTTCGCGAAGTTTATAATAAATTACCCAAAGACAGAATTTTTCAGAAAGAAACATGGGAAACAGTATCCAAAGTCATCAAAAATGAAGAAAAAGGCAATAGTCTTGTTTTGGTGGTAAGGCCAACAAACCAATCCAATCTGAAAACAGTTTGGATGACAAGCGATGGAACATGGGTGTATTCCTTCAATCTCAATGAAGAAGAAGAGTATAACAAAGGCTCTATTCTTACAGATTTTGAGCAATTAAATCTAGGCGTTTCCTATCAATACTCTCTTTCCCGCATCAAAGTAGATCCCATGCTCAGTTCCAGAGATGTAGAGACTCTATTCGAGTTCCACAGGCAAGGACGATTGCCAGAAAAAGCCACCCAGGAAGATTTGCAAGATTTGCTCCATGGTAAGGCCAAGGAAAAGCCACAAATCAATTTTAAAGCAAGATTGATCGAACTTTTTAGTGCCAAGCTCATGGAACAAATCCCTTATGAAGGAGATATGCTCACTCTTTTCCAAAGAGCTAGAGAAAATATGACAGTGCAAATCGGAAACGAAGAACAGCAGCGTCTGTTTGTTACTATCGCGCCCTTGTGGAAAAATTTGTTTACCGCTTTTTCTGTTCCTTCTTCTTTAAAGCTGCATGTTCAATTTTATATTAACCATATTTTGCCTACGTTTCATGATGTAGAATGGCCAGGCGAAAAAGGATAGAGGAGAAAAATTCATGTTGGACAATATGAAAATCGAATTAGGCAAGTACTACCATTTTGATGAATTGCGTAAAAAATGGGAGGAAAATTATCCTGAAGCAGAGCCGCTGACAGTAGAATTTTTGGAAGAAAACCTATCTCCTGAAATCAAGCTTTATGAGGTAGAAGGAAACTATGTTTCATTTCATCTTAAAAGCTTAGGGGATATTTCTCAAATCACAGAAGGAACATTTACAGTAGAACGCTGCAAAATCGACTTTAAAAATCCTAAAGTCTTTAGTGCGCGTGTCAATGTTTGCGGTATAGATCAAGGATCTAACAGCGATGGCATTGTATTGTTCCAGGATAGCGATAAAAACTTTTTTGTAGAGCTTGAAGATGGAAAATACCAGAGAGAGCTGGTCAATATCAAGGATCTTTTTCATGGCATTCATGAAGAAAAAAGAGCGCAAGGGTATATCTATCACTTCCCTGCTCGCGGTGTGGTTTTAAGACAGAACACACTATCTTTGAACCGAGCTTCTCACAATGCGGATTGTCGGCCTAATTTTGGTCGTATGGATTTTTCTCAAAATAGCGTTTATCAATTAGTCACGGCAAAAGATACATATCGTCCCATCAATACAGATCCGCCCCAGGGGTTGAGGCTTACTGTTTTTGATAAACCCTATCTTTCTGTAGAAAATCTTTCGCGCCGTATCTATGGCAATTCTAATTGCACTTTTGTGTATTCTTCTCCTTTTATGCACTCTGAGGAATACCATAAGAAATACCGCAAGCTCCTGAACCTTGCGTTTCGTTTTCCAGACCAGCAAAAGGTCTTTGCTTATGAAAAAACAGAAGCAATAGGATATGGCACAATCGCGCTTCTAGGAAATAGCACAGACAAAATAGCAGCCAACTATGACCAATATACAGAAAATTTTGCTAAAAATTTTAAGCGGCTTTTCCATGAAGACCTGAATCTTACAGCCTTAAGGCGAAACAGAATCTATTTTGAAATTTTCCATTCTGACGTGGGTTCTGAAACACGCGATGCTACAATGCAATCTTTTACAATAGATCCACCCAAAAAGCATGAAAGAGAATGCAATATCAGACCTTGTTGGATGGGCTATGAAGGCCAGAAATACACGGGCGGACGCTACCAGAACATTCTATTCAAAGATGTCCTTATGGCGAATCTGGCTATGGCCCTTCTAGGTTTCCAGTTCGGAAAGTCAGGGAACGAAGACAAAAAACAAAAGGCAACTGTGCCTATGGTAGAAGAATCTTATAGGGAAGGAAAGCAAGCCTTCCAGGAGATTAGCCAGGAGCTTTTGGGCATGCAAAAAGAAGAATCAGAGCTGGTTAAATTTGCAGCCTATTGCGATCTTTTGAGAATTCCCATTCGTGCTGACATTCTTAAAAACATACAATTGGAAAACGAATATGGAAGAAGTGCTGAAATTACAGAGCTTTTGGAACTTACAGAGAAAATTCTCAGTAGCCCTCTCAACCATCCTGTGGAAGAAGAAATCACCAGGCTCAACAGCGAAAGACTTTTGAAATACTTCCGTTTGGATCAAAAGCCTGTCGGCAACCCTAATGAATATTGCCGTCATCCATCGCTAATTCATAATATCCCCATTGGGCCTATGGATGTTCCCAGGAAAATGGCTCTTCTTTTTGCTAAAATCGACAACATGAAATTCACTATGGGCGATGGAAGCAAAATCCGTTTTAGGGAGTGCATTCTTCATCTTGCAGAGCTGATTAAAATAAAATGGGCGAAAGAATTAGAACAAAATTATACGGAAAGCCTTCCCAACCATGGGATTGAGCAATCCAGCTTCCAGTATCAGCCAGGAATCATGGTTTCTTTGTCAGCCAAAGAAGACAAAGAGATGATCCGACACTATTCTGATCCTGATTTTTATTCTCGCATAGCTTCTTTTATTTCTGGCCTTTGCGAAAATGAAATTTCAGAAATCACTAAAATAAACCTTTTCCGAATGGCACAGATCTTTTTGCCTGTGATTTGCGCTGAGGAAAGCCAGAATTTTGCTCTTTTGCAAAAACGAAGAGAATCGTTCTATTTCGCTCCATCCCAGGAATTAGATCCGATTGACCCTAAAATAGAGAGATTGAGCAAACGAACCAAACTCTCTCTGCTCCAGGCAAGGCAGATTTTTGAACAATTCCCCAAGACAAAAGAAAAATATTGTGTAGATTCTTTTATGGTGCCTTTGAGCGAAACCCTGGCAGAAATTCTTTTGAATATGATCTCTCTGGTTCGAGAATTTCGATCCCATTTTCCCGATGTCAATAAATCCTGGGAAAGCTTTACCAGCCTTTATAAAAAGCAGCCCAGAAGCCAGTCTTTACAAGAATGGCAAATGTATTGCAAAGAAAAAGATGCACCTTTGCCTATATCCTTGACTTCTGCTGGCGCAGAAACCTGCGAAATCGAGTTAAAAAAAGCGGCTGACGAGATTAAAAAACATAAAATTGCAGCTCCTGTTGGCCTGGTTTTGAAAAATTTCAAGATTGCATCCAAAGTTATAGATGAGGCTGCTAAAACAAGAACCAGAATGCCCTTGCTCATTAAAGAATTCATGGAATGCAACAAGAAAATCTTCAGAACGGAAGACTGGAGTCTGATTGTTAATGGCATGGCCTACTATCTCGCAATGTCAGGGGAAAACTTTCATCCTGCGATTGATAGCCTTTGCCAGATTTTTCAGCAAAGCCTCGCAAGCCAGTCCCAGTCAACAGAAGAAGCTGGTGCTTTTTACAAAAATTTCGCTTCTTTCTGGCAGCCTGATCCAGTAAAATCTAGCACTCAGCCCCCAAGCAATGAAGATGTGGCAAAAACTTTAATTCAGGTCTATAATGGCTGGTTGCAAAGAGCAGAGAGCTTACTCCAGGAAATCCGAGACTGCGAGCGAATCCAGGGAAGCTCCCTGGCTAACTATCATATCAACGAAGATCTTTATGGACAATACAGCACGTTGCAAGGCGAAGTTAAGCCTCATGTCAACAGCTTTGTGTTTTATGTCTTTTCTGGTCAAGGAACGCATGTTCTTTATAAATTCATGGCAAAGCATATTAATAATGCAATCTTGTTGAAAACCGTTGATAAAGATGGTAAGATAGGACTTGCTAAAGGGTATCGATCTCAGGTACATTTTTTGGATATAGACCAGCTTATGTCTGTGGTTTTTGGAGGAATGGAAGTACTTTCTCCGTCTCAGGATATATATGAAATCGCCCGTAAGTCTCTTTCCAGAAAGCTCATTGCTCCTCTGGGGCTTGCCATTTTAGGTAGCTATCGTTGTAGTGCAGACAACAAGGTCAGCTTTAGCCCTAGTGCTGAAGTAGAACTCGACCAATATGATCTTATCGCTACATCGTCTGTTGGCCCTGAAATGGAAAACCAGGTAGAATATCCCTTTACAGGAGAACTGGTTTCTCATATTGAAGACCAGCGTCCTGTTATGAGCATGAAACTAGAAAAAGGCTTATTAGCACCTAAAGACCGTATTTATTTTGTTCCTGAAACAACGCTAAAGCCAGCGTATTTTCAAATTAGCAAAACAGGCGGCAATGTTAATGTCTGGAAACGCGAAGTGGCGAGACACCATCATGGCGCTGGCTGGCAGCCACAAAGCTATTATTACCTGGGATGCTTTGAATTTCCTGAATTTGAGAAGGAGATGGAACTTTATTTATTGCCCTTTGTTTCTAAATCTCATCGCAAAAGAGAAGACAGAGTTGCAATACTTTTTAAAAATAAAAGAGAAAATATTCTTTATGCCCAGCCGAACCTGGAACATAAGCTCCCTGCTAAAATACTAAAGCTTTGGGACAAAGATCATGATTCTGCCCAAGACGAGCAAGCCTATCCTGCTGAATTTTTTGATGGTAAAGTCTTTATACTAAAAGATCTATGGCCCAAACAACAGTTGATAGCCTCCATTGCTGGACAAAATCATTTCTCCAGATTCCTGAGCCTCGCAGAAATATCAGGAAGCTAGGGCGTGTCATCATTCAAGAATTTTTTTACCGCAGAGGCCAGAGAACGCCAAAAACGCAGAGAAGAAAAAAATAATGTTTTGGTCAAAATGCTGT
>JABWCH010000574.1 GCA_013359215.1 Candidatus Brocadiia bacterium
TAAAGAACTGATGGAACGCCGTATGACGCGAAAGTGTCACGTACGGTGTGAATGGGGGGAAAAGATAGAGATTACATCAAAGTCTTACCTATCCATATGGCATTTTAGTATTTTTCTTTTTCTCCTTTTCTCTCTAGTTTCTGTTTCTGATTCTCAAAGCCTTTCTATGGAAAAGCTGCTAGAGCAAATGGCATTAGAAAATAAAAATAAAGAAGAGATTGTCCACAGGAAAGAATTTTCTAAAATCAAGGAGATGGGACAGACAGGAGTGTTACAGCTTGTTTCCATAGCAAGACAAAAAAAATATCCAGCATCATCCCGAATCATAGCACTTCAGTTGCTAGAGCATCTTGGCAATTCAGAAAATATGACAGAGTTTTTACCGTTTATCCTGGACAAAAAAGAAAGCCATTCTTTTCGCCAGCAAATTCTCCAAACTGCCATTACTCTGAATACGCCTGGAACAATTCCTTTTATTCTGTCCATTATACAAGGAAAAGAGTCTCTCGATATCCCCTTAGGACAGGCAATACGGAATCTCCGTATTCCAGAGAGATCTATTTTTTTGACAAAGCTTTCAGGAGAAATTTTTGCTTTGCTCCAAGATAAAAACCCTTCTGTAAGACAAAGAGCTGCAAGCATTTTTGTCGCATGGCAAAATCCAAAAGCATGTGCTTTGCTTCTGGAACTTTGCAAAGACCCGCAACCCGAAGTCAGAGCTACAGCAATATGGGCTTTAGCAAATCAAAAAAATCAGAATTATAGCGAAGCACTCATGAAAGCACTCCAAGACCCTTCTTCCTTAGTGAGAGAAAGATCCCTTGCTTCCCTATCTTACCCTGCTAACATTTCCAAGATACCATTCCAGCAAGTTTTGAATATACAGCAAAAAGAGATTTCTCTTTTACGATCTCTTTTACAAAAAGAAAAAGAACTAAAAGCACAAATCATATCCCATAAAGTTGTACCAGGCAGCAACGAAGAAAAACAATGGCAAAGGTGGAATCTTGAAAACCGCGAATTGCAAAAGCTTCTAGGCGAACAAAGGATTCTGCTCACAACCTTAATCTCTCTTTTGAATCATTTTCTCTACCAAAAAGAGACCTTAAATATTCTGCTTTCGTATCTTTTAGAAGAAGATCCTGTTCTTTCTGCCCAGGCAGGTATAGCTTTGTCATCTCCTGCTGTCAAGGGAAACAAGGAAACCCTGCAAAAGATTTTTTCTCATACTATTCATTCTATCTCACAAAGTAAAAATTCTAAGAAACAGCTTGAACTCTGCTCTTTTTTAGAAAGGCTTTCAGGGAAAAAAATAGGCAATTCTCCTGAATTATGGATACAATGGTGGGAAAGAGAAAATAGATTAAAATAAAGTGCGTAAAGACTGACTCTTTAAACACTTTAAAAAAAAATACGCATTTCCTAACTCATTTAAAAAGGAGGGCGTTGCACGAGAACGCCTCAAAAAAAATATTCTAATCCAGGAAATTCCAAAAGGAAAGAAATAAAAATAAAAAACATA
>JABWCH010000575.1 GCA_013359215.1 Candidatus Brocadiia bacterium
TTTTTGATTCCTGAAAGAAGGCTTACACGAAGCGATCTCTTTCTGCTTCAAGTTTCATTCGTGATTTCAATATTTTTTCCGTCCGTGATGAAGCTTTAGGGATAAGAAGAGCGTAGTGTAAGCCTTCTGTAAGGAATCAAAAACAGTACCACTTGGCAAATCAAAAAATTGGATTCGACTCTTGAGCCTAGCACGGAAAAAATGGGGATACCTGTTTTTTTGATTCCTGAAAGAAGGCTTACACGAAGCGATCTCTTTCTGCTTGAAGTTTCAAAGCAGAGTCGCGGAGTATACAGAGAAAAATTTTGTGTAATGACTCCCATTTTTTTTTCTGGCGTTATCTGCTGCTCTGCGGTAAAGCCTCTCATTTGTATCGTTTAAACAATAGCTTTCATATCTAATAAAATCTTGCGTAGTTTTTCTCTATTTTCTGGCATCATTTCACACATTGGCAAACGGCAGCCACCAGCAGCCATTCCACACATATTCATGGCTTCTTTGATAGGAATGGGGTTGGTTTCTATGAACGCGCCTTTGAATATGGGAAGCAGCTCATAGTGCAAGGATCTTGCTTTGGTAAAATCTCCAGCAAGAGCAGCATTTACCATGGCGGTGATTTTGGCAGGAAATAAATTGCTAAGCACAGAAATAACGCCTTTTCCCCCTAGAGAGATCAATGCTAAAGTAAAAGCATCATCCCCGCTCATAACAGAAAAACCGCGCTTTTGGCTGGCAATAGTATGGATCACATCCATCATCTGTTCCAGACTTCCTGATGCTTCTTTCACTCCTACAATATTGGGGATCTCAGAGATTCTTTTCATCACAGGAGTTTCAATATTTTTGGCTGATCTTCCTTGTATATTATAAACAACAACAGGTATATCTACTGCATCGCAGACAGCCTTAAAATGGCGGAACAAACCTTCGTTGGTTGGTTTATTATAGTAAGGGGTAACGACCAAAACGCTATCTGCTCCCAAATCCTTTGCCTTTTTGGTATTTTCTATTGTATGGTGTGTGGAGTAAGAGCCTGTTCCTACCATAATCGGAACTTTGTGGTTTGCCACTTTGACTGCAAGCTGGATAATCTTTGTCTTTTCTTCTTCTTCGAGAGTGGGGGTTTCGCCTGTAGTGCCTAATACTAAAATACCATCGATTCCCTGCTCTATCTGAAACAAAATATTTTTTTCCAGCCCTGCGTAGTCAACCTGTTCATTCTTGAATGGCGTAACGATTGCTGTATGCGTCCCTTTTAATTCCATAAAAGCTCCTTAAATTTTGATTCCTTAAGTTAATAGAGTTAGGTAACTGCTCAAAAGTCTTTGTATTAATCTTTAACTTGAACTTCTCAAGAGATAAGATTCACCGCAGAGACGCAGAGAACGCAGAGAAGAAAAAAAGAACTATATAATAGAGTTACGCAAAGAGATTTTTATTTGGGGGAAAATTTTTGTAAAAATTTTCCCCCAAACCCCCTTTAAAAACTTTTATATATTTATTTTCCAATAGGTT
>JABWCH010000224.1 GCA_013359215.1 Candidatus Brocadiia bacterium
GCAAACATCTCACTTTTTAGTTTCTATATGTTACGATAATTTTTGCTAAGGAAAACCATGAAAGCCGATATTCGTCCTAAATATGAAGCATCCAATGGCATTAACAGCTATGGAGAAACAGGGAAAACCATGTCTATCCATCCCTACCCTCAACTGGAAATCTGTTCATCAGTAAAATTCCAAAACAGATACAATTGGTCTTCCAAGCAAACAAAAAATTAGCTATTCTTTTATCCTACCACAAATATACTCTGCTTTCCCTAAAGCAGAATACTATAAACTAAAAATCCTAAAAATTCCTAAAATAATACAAATAGCCATCAGAGTTAAAAAAAACTCTAGGCATCCAAGTTTTTATCCTGTTATTGCAAAAACTATAATTTTACCCCCAATGAGGCAATTTTTTCCTGAAATCCAGGAAAATTGTGTTTATCATGAGTGAAGATAAAACTAGTCCAATACTAAAAAAATTACAAAAAATGGATATCCGCTTCCGAGAGCTGGAAGAAATGCTCCAAAAGCCCGAAGTGATGAAAAACAACTCTTTATATTCAGCGTGTATGAAAGAGCATGGGACTCTAAATCGGGTCATGTCTGTTTATGGAGAATTGAAAAAGCTCCAAAACCAGGCAAAAGAAATGGAAGTGCTCCAAAAAGACGAGCAAGATCCAGAAGTCAAAGAGTTGATCAAAGAAGAACAAAAATCTGTTTTAGAAAATGAAAAAATCACTTTTGAAAAGCTGCAAAATCTTCTCATTGAAGAAGACAATGAAGCAGACCAGAAAAGTGCCATTTTAGAAATCCGAGCAGGCACAGGAGGAGAGGAGGCCAGCCTTTTTACCAGAGATCTTTATGAAATGTATGTTCGGTATGCTGACAAAAAAAGATGGAAAACGGAAATGCTCGACTCCAGCCCTAGTGACTTAGGCGGATTAAAGGAAGTGATTTTTTCTATAAAAGGAAAAGATGTTTATAAATTCCTAAAATTTGAAAGCGGCGGACACAGAGTCCAGAGAATACCCGTTACGGAAAGCGGTGGAAGAATCCATACATCGGCTTGCACTGTAGCCGTGTTACCAGAAGCAGAAGAAGTAGAAGTGGAAATCAATCCCAAAGACTTAAAGATTGATACCCTGAGAGCCTCTGGGCCAGGCGGACAAAACGTCAATAAAACCAGCTCGGCTATCCGCATTACACACTTGCCAACAGGTCTTATCGTTAACTGCCAGGATACACCAGAGCAATTCAAAAACAAGATGAAGGCCATGCGTATTCTAAGAACCAGGCTGTATCAAAAATACCAGCAAGACCAGCACGACAAACGCAATGCCATGCGCAAATCCCAGCAAGGCTCAGGGGACAGAAGCGACAGAATTCGTACCTATAATTTTCCCCAAAACAGGGTTACTGACCATAGAGTGAATATCAGCATCTATAACCTCACAGGCGTTATGCAAGGAAACCTGGATGAATTCATAGAAGGACTCCAAAAGCAAGAAAGAGAGCAATTGATCCAGGCTCTTCAGGATGAGAATTAGACAAGCGGAGAGATTCTTATTTTGGGGGAAAATTTTTGTAAAAATTTTCCCCCAAACCCCTTTAAAAACTTTTAACGCTTATTGACTTAGCTCCTAATTTTAAAATCACGAATGATACGAATAACACATATAACACGAATAAGATGATCTATTCGTGCTATTCGTCCATTCGTCGTGATAAAATACTTTTCTGATGTATCCAGATTGGGAGCTAAATCCATAAGCATTAACTTTTATATATTTATTTCCAAATTTGTTTATTTTCCATCTTGTTTATTGGGAGTGAGTTATGTCTCATATAGAATTTAAAGGTCTTGAGATCCATTATGAACATAGAGGAGATCGCGGTACGCCTCTTGTTGTCTTTATCAATGGACTTTCCCAAAGATCCCAACATTGGAATGCTTATGTAGATTATATGCTCAAAAAAGGATATCAATCTCTTAGCTTTGATCTTCTAGGTCAAGGAGACTCATCCAAGCCAGTTTTGGGATATGATTTCAATGAAAATCAGGAAGTTCTGGCAAAACTTTTAGACCATATTCACGAAGAAAAAGTTTATGTCATGGGAATTTCCTTTGGAGGAATCATTGCCCTGAAATTCGCCATCGAATATCCTGAGCGTTGCAAAGGGATTGTTCCTACCAGCGCGTTCTCTGAGATTGACACCAAGCTTTTTCTGGAAGGTTTGAATCTTTACAAAGGAATGGTACTCCAAGGCTTTGATTTCCTTCTGGATATGCTCATGGCAATCAATTTCAGCTCAGAATTCCTGAAAAAAAACGAAAAACTATTGCCTGTCCTTCGGCGTACCAGTATGGCTTACAATGATTACTATGCAATACAAAATCTCATTGAATCCTTACAAAGCTTTACCAGCTTTACCGCTGACCTTCGGAAAATCCAATGCCCTACACTAGCTCTAAATGGAGAATGGGATCATCTTACGCCTGCCTGGTGTCATGATGTGATTCGGCAAAATATCAAAAATTCCAGGCTTATGTTTGTACAACACGGCTACCATGCTTTTACCCTAGAGTTCCCTGACATCACATGCAGAATCATAGCAGACTTTGTAGACCAGGTAGAATCAGGGAGGTGGAAGGGCGATCAAACCGTATGGATTGCCGATGACGATATCAATTCAGAAGAAATCGCATTTTCCTACGGCCCTTTTGACCATTTACGAAGGCTTGCCATACCAATGGAAAAAAGCAGAAAAAGCGTCCTCAAAAGATATGAAAAATATGAAATTCCTGACTGCCCCGACCAAAAATATTCAGGGAGAAGCTAATGAGACTTAAAAAATTAGAAAAATTAAAAGAAAACGAAGAAAAAACCAAAGCTTTTTTTGCCAAAAAACAGGATTTAGACTCAGAAGAACAAACCAAAATCACCTTGTTCTTGCAAGCAGTTAAAGGGACAAATCTCATGAGTCTATCCCAATTTCAGTTGACACCTGTGGTTAAAGAAGAATGGGTAGGCTATCGCTTTTTCCATAACCAGTTCTATCGCGAGCTGGAACTCAGTACCCTTCTGGCAAAAGGAACAAAATGGAGCATGAACCCTTTCCTGTATACCCAGGCAAGCATGCTAAACACAAGCTTTAGCCTGCAAGCCCAGGTTTACCAATTTTTATTAGGCGGCAATTTTAAAAGCCGCACCTTTTTAGAATACCTTGCCCTTTCCCATGCTGTCATGACAGTGATTAGCTTCATCCGCCTCTTGCCTCCAGACAGGGTCATTTCTGGCCCATTCTGGACGGCAATCCACGAAATAGAAAAAAACAACGAAGTCCAGCAACAAGTGCAGGTAAGACTACTCAAAGACGAAAAAAAAGAACTCTCTTTTCCTGTATCTGATGAAGAAAAAGAAAACATCGTCTACCAATACAGGGAAATCGTAGAAAACCACTTCAGCAATTTCCTGGATTTCTTTTTAGCCTAGCAGCTCTCTGGCGATTTTTTCTTTGATGATTTCGTTCGTACCAGAGAAAATCGTGGAGGGAATGGCATCGCGGAGCATTCTTTCTATATTGCTTTCTGATATAGTTCCTGTACCGCCATGGATCTGTATGGCATCCAGACCTGACTGGATAGCGGCCTGGCTGATGTAGAGTTTGGCAAGGCAGCTATCCAAAATATAAGAAGAATCCTGGCGATCCATGGAAAAGACAGCTTTATAGAGAAGCAAACGGGCGATTTCCAGCCTTAGCTTCATCTCTACAATCTTGTGAGAAATAGACTGGTACGAAGCTATAGTGGATTTACCTTGTTTACGAGACTTAGCATAATCGCAGCAAAAATCAAGCTGATGCTTCAAAAGGCCAACATAAAAAGCGAATAAAAAAGTACGCTCCCATGCCATAGAAACTTCAAAAATCCTTCCTCCATTCCCTTCTTTTCCTAATCGGCACTCTTCTGGGACAAAGCAGTTTTCAAAGTACACAGTCCCTAGAGGGGAAGTCCGAAGACCTATTTTGTGAAAATTTTTTCCCAAGGTAATGCCTTCCAAAGTGGAAGGAATGATAAAAGCTGTTGTTCCTAAATAGCCCATCTTGGGGGATGTCTTAGCATAGCAGAGAAAAAGATCCGAAACAGGCGAGTTGGTTGCAAAAATTTTGCTTCCATTGATGATATAGCCTCCTTGTGTTTTTTGTGCTGTTGTCTTAAGGGAAAATATATCAGATCCTGATTCAGGTTCAGTAGCAACATTCGCAGCAATCCATGTACCATCAATCATTTTCGGAAGCCACTTTTCTTTTTGGCTTTTATCCCCAAATTTCCATATTGGTATACAGCAAGCAAAAAGGTGGGCGCATAAAGAAAAGACAAGACCTCTGTCTGCGCATCCTTCGCCCATGGCTTCAATAGCAATGCAAAGCTCTTCGAGAGAGGACTGAGTACCGCCGTACTCTTCAGGAAAAGGCAGGGAAAGAATACCAAACTGGGCGCATTTTACCCATTCTTCACGCGAAAACAAAGATTCTCCATCTCTTTGCAATATATCTTTTGATAAAGTGCTGGCAAAAGAGAGTACTCTTTTATGCAATTCTTTACATTCATGAAAAAAAGAAAAGTCCATTTTTTTTTACCTTTCTATTAAAAAATTTCACTTTGTGATATAGAAACTAAGAAGCTAGATGTTTGCCGAAAAAGCAAAGATTTCTATCGCGAATAAAACGAATGCTCGAATGGAACGAATAGTTTTTATAAAATTTCATTCGCGTAATTTGTATATTCGTCTCATTCGTGATTCATAACTTTTTAGTTTCGGCTTGTCCGAGATAGAAATTATGTATGCATTTTTTATGTGCTTTTTGTGTTACTTTATATGCTTTTTATGCTTATTTTTTAAATTTAACATTGACAAATGAACAAAGAATAAAATTTTTTGGTTGATAAAGCTTTTCCAATTCGTTATGCTTAATTTATAGAAGTTAGATGTAAAAAAAATCGTCATAATGGAGAAAAAGCTTTCTATGATAGAAATTTCAGGCTTAAAAACAACTAAAATAGTAAAAGAAGGCAAAAATCTCAAACTACATCAATGCGAAATAGAAAAATATGGTAGCTGCTGTATATGTGAAATTTTTTCAAGCAGCGACAACGACAAACCTTTTCTCCTGACTCTAAAAGAAGAATATAAAAAGCTCCAAAACATCCTTTCTAAAAATATTCCCCAAGTCTACGATGTCATCACAAGCGACAATGGCATTACTCTTGTATATGAAGATTTTGCTTTCCTTACTCTTAGCGATTTTACGAAGAAATATCCTGTGGATATTTCTATGTTTTTCAGTATATCCATCCAGATAGCAGAAGTATTAGAGACTTTGCATTTACAAGGGCTTGTACACAAAGGGATTCAGCCTGAAAATATTTTCATTGATGAAAACACTCTTTTGGTAAAATTGGGAAATTGGGGAATATGGCAGCTTTTCCCAGAAAGGTCTTCTGTTAAAAATCTTGCCTACTTTTCTCCTGAACAAACCGAAAGAATGAATCGGACTTTAGACTATCGTACAGACTTCTATTCGTTAGGCATTACACTATACGAGTTGCTCACAGGTACGATTCCTTTCCCTGATAATGATTTGCTGTCTCTAACACATAGCCACATAGCTAAAATGCCCGAACTTCCTCACGAAATAAGGCAAAGCATACCTGCTGCCATTTCGGACATTGTTATGAAACTCCTTGCCAAAAACCCAGAAGATCGCTATCAAAGCAGCTATGGCATAAAAAAAGATTTAGATATATGCTTCGACCAATGGCAGAGAACAAAACAAATCGAAAATTTTATCCCAGCAGTCTATGATTTTTCTTATATCTTTAATATTTCTCAAAAATTTTACGGAAAAAAAAATGAGATAGATACTCTTTTAGATGCAGCCCACAGAGTATCTAAAGGATCTATGGAATTTGTATTGGTTTCAGGTCTGGCAGGAGTTGGGAAATCTTCTTTGATCCAGGAAATGAAGAAGCATCTTTTATTAAAAAACGCTTACTTCATTTCAGGAAAATATCCATTATATAGCTCTAATATACCTTACAGTGCTATTCTCGAATCACTACACCAGCTTATACAGCAAATTCTTACAGAAAACGACGATCAAATAGCATTCTGGAAAACAGAATTTTTACAAAAGCTAGGAGAAAATGCCGCGATTATCCAGGACATTATCCCTGAAATACAGCACATTATAGGTACAAAAAAAGCTTTAGAGCCAATCCCTTATAGCCAGGAAGAAAATAGATTCTTGATGGGTTTGCAAAAATTTTTATCCTTATTCGGCAAAACAGAACACTCCATCATACTATTTCTCGACGATATGCAATGGATTGATTCTGCAAGCTTGAATTTCCTTAAAAATCTGCTCTCCTCTCGAGATATGGGACATTTTTTATTGATTGGGACAATCCGAAGCGAAGAATGGGATCTTGCTCATCCTCTTTTAACCACGATGAAGGAACTCAAAGAAGACCTGTCTATAAAAGAAATAGATCTGCAATTTATGGCTTTGGAAGACATCTCTGACCTCTTGGAGGATACACTGCGGTGTCCCAAAGAAAAGGCAGAAATCCTGGCAAAGATCGTCCATCAGAAAACATGGGGGCATCCTTTTTTCGTAAAGGATTTTATTGATTATTTATATAAAAATAATTTTATACAGTATGATCCACACTATGTATGGAAATGGGATAACCAGCAAATTTCCGAGATAAAAGTAGCGGATAATCTGGCAACATGGATTACAGGTAAAATCCAGCTCATGGAAAATAATTTTCAGCATTTTCTCAGAGTAGCCTCATGCCTGGGAGAGTATTTTGGCCTAAAAATACTAGGAATAGTGCTGAAAAAAGAAGAATCAGAAATAGTAGACTATCTTTCTAAAGCAAAGCAAGATGGGCTTATTTTTCAGACAAATAGCGGCTATTGCTTTGCCCATGATAGAATACGGGAAGCCTGCTATTCTCTTCTTTCCAGAGAAGAAGTTCATTCTATTCACCTTTCGCTTGCAAAGTTTTTAGCCCATATTGATCTCAAGGAAGAACTGTCTCATAGTACCATTTCCATCATGGCTCAAATTCAGGAAGATGTGGAATTTTTAGTAGAGGAAAAAGATAAAATAAAGTTCGCTGAACTGTATTGGCAGGCAGGGAAAAAAATCAAGAATACCGTGGCTGCCGACTACATCATGCGATATCTTGACACAGCGAAAAAATTCCTTTCTTCGGATAGCTGGCAAAGCCATCATAGCCTCTGTGTTTCTATTTATCGTTTACTTGCAGAATGCAAAGCATTAGTAGGAAACATACAAGAAGCAGAGCAAACGTTCTATGCTCTCTTGCAAAATTGCATTGATCCCATGGAAAAAAGCAAAATTTACTGCATTATGATTGAATTCTATACAACCATAAGCCAATATAAAAAAGCTGTTTCCCTGGGTCTGGACGGCTTAAAGCTCTTGGATGTCTGTGTTCCTTCGAACCCAGGCAAGCTTTCTTTTATATGGGAGTGGATTAAACTCCAAAAAAAACTGTTTAATAGAGATCTACAGCAATTGCCTGCCATGAAAGAGGAAAAAGGGAAGGCAATCATGAGGATTTTATCCCAACTCAATGACCCTGCCTATTTTTTTAATAAAATTCTATCAGGCATACTCATTCTTAAGTCTGTGGAAAATGCTTTGCTATATGGAAATTCGTATTATTCTGCTTTTGCTTATATCAATTATGGTATCTTACTTTGCATGAAGAATGACTTTAGCAAAGGCAATGAATTTGGGCGGCTAGGGTTAAAAATCTTAGAGCAGTTCCCAAACCAAAATCTCAAGTGCAAGCTTTTCTTCTTGTATGCCAGCCTGATCCATTCCTGGACTACTCCCCTCAGAGAAAACGAAAATTTTTATAAAGATTCCTTGCATGCTGGTATGGAAACAGGGCTGAAAACATTTTCAGGATATAGCATCGTAGTTCTTTTGACCGATGAGCTTATCACAGGACAACCTTTAACAGAATTTCAAAAAAAATACCTGCAATACTGGCCTTTTGTAAAAAAAACCCAGTTTCAAGAAAACATAGACATCCTCAAAGTAGAGAAACAAATGGTGGATTACCTGCAAAGCCCTTTTTCCAATGAGCTTTTGCAGACAATAACAAAAAAAGACAATGCGTTTTCCTTGCTATCGTGTCCAGAAGAAAACAACTGTTTGTATTTTTCTCATATTTTAAAAATACAGCTTCTTTTTCTTTTTGGAGAATATACACAGGCTTCTAAACTAGCATCTCCTATAGAAAACAGAGTAAAGGAAATCTTTTCTGGACAGGTGTATTTAACAGAATACTATTTTTACTATGCTCTTTGTTTAGCCAAAGAATACCCAACTCTTTCTAGCCGTAAAGATAAGGGAAAAAGCGGAAAGCTTCTCCTGAAAATCCAAAATCTTTTTAAAACCTGGGCAAAGCTATGCCCTGAAAATTTTCTTACAAAGCTACTCTTGGTAGAAGCAGAACTTTTTTTAGTCCTGGGAAATAAAGAAAAAGCAAAAGAAAGCTATAACCAGGCTATAGAAATCGCTCAAAAAAATACATGCTTACACCTTGAAGCGATGGGCTACGAGCTGGCAGGACAATTGTATCTGCAAGAAAAAGCTGTTTTTATTGCAAATGCCTACTTTAAAGAAGCCTATAAAAAGTACCAGAAATGGGGTGCTGTTTCTAAAGCAGAGCATTTGAAAAAAATGTATCCAGAATTCTTGGAAGAGCAGCCTGTGACTATTCCTGATTCCAGTTTTTCTCCTTCTTCTAAAATAGATTTGCAAACACTGCTCAAGGCAGTCCAATCGATTACGCAAGAAGTAGAGCAAGAAAAGCTCTTGCATCAGTTGATCCTCATTATGATGGAGAATGCAGGAGCAGAAAAGGGTTTCCTGTTTTTAGAAGAAAAAGAAAACAAAGACAACCTTCAGCTTGTTGCAAAAGGCATCATGACAAAAGAAGGATTGAAGGTTTTTGTGCAAAAAGATCTGCAACAAGATTTATGTATATCTATTATAAATTATGTTAAAAGAAGCAAAGAAACAATTATTTTAGGTAATGCATTGCAAGAATGGAATAGAAATCTTGATGCCTATTTGCTGGAATACGCGCCTAAATCCATTCTTTGTTTCCCTATACTTAAGCAAAAGCAATCTCTTGGCCTTTTCTATTTTGAAAATAACCTTATGTATGATGCTTTTTCGGCTGCGAGAATCGAGATACTCAAGATACTCTCTTCTCAGGCTGCCATTTCTTTGGAAAACACACAATTCTATAAAAATTTGCAAGAGGAAACCCTAGAACACCAAAAAACAGCTTCTGCTTTAAGGAAGTCCAATGTTAAGCTCAACGATACCTTGTTGCAGCTTTATAACACGCAGCAATACGCGATAAAGCAAGAAAAACTCAAGACACTAGGCCAGATGGCAAGTGGCATTGCTCACGATTTTAACAATGCCCTTGGAATCATTGTTGGCTACCTTGATATGCTTTTAAAAAATCCTAAAAAAATGCAAGACCAGGAAAAACTTTTGCATTATTTGAATACCATCTATGTAGCTGCTGATGATGCTTCTAAAGTTGTAAAGCGCATGCAAAACTTCTATCGGCTTCCTGGAGAAGATAGTACATTGAAACCTGTAGACCTCAAAAGCATTATACAACAAGTTATTTTGTTAACAATGCCTCGTTGGAAGACCCAGGCTGAAGCAGAAGGGTCTAATATTTCTTTTGATACGGATCTTGCTGATACACCCATGATTATAGCTTGCGAATCAGAACTTCGAGAGATGTTTACAAACTTCATCTTCAATTCTGTGGATGCGATTATCGAAAAAGCAACCAAAACGCAAGAAAAGATTATCATTAAAACCCAACTGGAAGACCCCAGGCTAAAAGAAGAAATCGATATGCCCGTATATGCTATTTTGACGATCACAGACACAGGAATAGGCATGAGCGATCATGTACGACAGCATTGCTTTACTCCTTATTTTTCTACCAAAAAAAACCGTGGCACAGGCATAGGATTAAGTATGGTTTCCGACATAATCCAACGCCATAAAGGAACAATACAGGTAGAAAGCGAGCTAGGCAAAGGAACAACCTTTACTTTACGATTTCCTACATGCACCACAAGCTACCCAGAAATCAAGATAGAAGAGCCAGAAGAATTTTTCACAAAAAAACTGCGCATTCTTATTGTGGAAGATGATCTCCAGATACAAAAGCTCGTTATGGAATTTCTTCTTATGGATGGTAACGAAGTAGAAGTAGCCAGCAATGGTGCTGAGGGTCTGGAAAAATTCATGAAAGACTCTTTTGATATTGTTATTACAGACCGCGCTATGCCTCAAATGAGCGGCAATGAACTGGCCATTGCCATCAAAAAAATATCGCCTAAAATGCCTGTTATCATGATGACAGGCTTTGGAGACATGATGCAAGCTCGCAATGAAAAACCAGAAGGCATAGACCATGTCCTTGCCAAGCCTATCACGAAAAATAGATTGAAAAAAGTGATTGCTCAATTCATAGAGCAAGAAAAATAAGAATCTGAAGCGAGCGCTTCGTGTAAGCCTTCTTTCAGGAATCAAAAAATAGGAGTTACTCAAAGAGATTTTTATTTGGGGGAAAATTTTTGTAAAAATTTTCCCCCAAACCCCCTTTAAAAACTTTTATATTTTTATTTTCCAATAACATAAACCTTGTTTTTCTTGGCGGTACTATTTTTGATTCTTTACAGAAGGCTTACACTACGCGCTATTATCCCTAAAGTTTCATGTGGAACTTTCAGGGTTATGCACTCATGGTTTTGGCTGCGAGCTTATCTTTGACAAAGCTTTCTATCCGCTCTACACTGACATAGTATTCAGGGATATATTCTTCATCCTCGATTTTAATCGAAAAGTTTTCCTCTAAAAAGCGCATCACCTTGAGGATTCCTATGGAATCCAGGATGCCAAGCTCAATTAAGGAAGTCGAGGGTGTAAAACCTTGAGACTGGCCTTGGAGGAAGTTCTTTGCAATGAATTCACTAATCATTTGCGAAATGTTCATGACGATTTCTCCTGTGAAATAACCATTATTCTTTTGATGCCAGACAATCTAGCACCTCTTCGCTATGTATTTTGGCATTGTGGTTCATCATGGCCTCAATTCTGGCCCCAAAGGGCGGGCATTCTTTTGGATCAATATAAACATCCAAAACAACAGGCTTAGCAAGTCCCAGAAGCTTATCTATAAGCTCTTTATGGATTTCGCCAGGCTTTCTTATGGTAACACCTATCGCGCCCAGAGACTCTGCTAACTTAGCAAAATCAATGCTATGGGATTTTGCAAGATCCACTTTTAAACCCAGAAGCTCATAGCCAAAGTGTATTGCACCCCATCGGGAATCATTCAAAACAACAAAAACAACAGGCAACTGGTTGTTTACAGCAGTAGCGATTTCCATGCCTTGCATTTTCATAGATCCATCACCAATAATCGCCACAACAGGGGTTTTGGGGAAAGCACATTTGCATCCTATAGACGCAATAGAAAAACCCATAGGTGCATGCCTCGTGCTAATCAGAAAAGTGCGAGGCTTCTGGAGTGTAAGGAAATGGCTCGACCACAAAAAAGAGCTTCCAGCATCTACAACATAAACCGTATCTTCAGGGAAACTATCTTCTATATCCTTCAAAAGCCTTTGTGGCTTAATCGGAGAAGAAGCAGAATAGAGCTTTTCAGGGTCGCGGAATCGAGATACTTTAGCCTTTGTTGCCTGAATAAAATTTTTTCTGGACTCCAATATATTTGGATCTAAGCTGTCTTTTGGCAGCGTCTGATTGATGATGCTCAAAATTTCTTTGATGTTTCCAATCAATCCTATATCCCCTGGGTATCCATTGCCATAATACAATGGATTGGAATTTATCTGGATAAAACACTTCGATGGCATCAGGAGTTCAGAGCCTAAATCTGTAGAATTTTCGTGAAATTCCACACCAAGGGAAACCAAGACATCGTGCTTTTCTTTAAGGTATTGAATGGCCTGATAGCTGCTGGAAAATCCATATACGCCCAAAGAAAGCGGATGTTTTTCGGGAAACGAGCCTTTTGCCTTTGCGGTTGTCATCACGGGAATGCAAAGCGTTTCTGCCAGATTCCTGATTTCTTCAAAAGCATTGCTTTGGACAGCATCATGACCTATAAACAAAAGAGGCTTTTGCGCCTGGCAAAGGGCTTGTGATGCTCTTTGAATTTCCTTGATTTCTGGGACTTTGGGAGACTGGGGCAAATATTGTCCAGGCTGGAGGATTTGCCTGCCTGGAAAAATCTCCTGAAATCCAATGTCTGTAGGCAAACTGACATGCACTGGCCCCTGGTTGAGAAAGGCGATTTTAATGGCGTTTTGCATGACATACCCTGCCTCTTCTGCGGAGGTAATCATTTTGCTATAGCAGGTAAATTTTTCGTATATGCCTACAGTGTCAATGCCATCATAAGGGCTGCTGTCTTGTGCTGGCTTTTTAGAAAAATACTTAATGGAGTTCATGGCTGAGATGATCAGCAAAGGGACGCGGTCTAATCTGGCTGTTGCTATGCCTGTAATCGCATTGGTTGTCCCTGGCCCTGCTGTAACGCAGCAAACGCCTAGCGTATTTCGACTCCACGCATATCCATAAGCCATAAAAGCAGCTCCTGTTTCATGGTTGCTACAAATCAGCTTGATTTTAGAGCTTTTCCAAAAGGCTTCTGTAAGAGGAACTACAGGCCCGCCAGGCAGGAAAAAAACACGTTCTACTCCTATGTCCTCTAAATATCGAACTATAAGATCCGCAACATTCATATTGGTCTCCTTTACTATATAGGGTTAGGAGCTATCAGAGATATTTTTATTTGGGGGAAAAATTTTGTAAAAATTTTCCCCCAAACCCCTTTAAAAACTTTTATATTTAGAGCCTATCCGAAAAATCCTTTTGGCTGCAAATTTCGATGCATCTCGGATAGCTTCGTCGAAAGTGACAAAATTGTCCTCAGAGTAGCTACGGAAATTATTTTTCGGATAGGCTCTTATTTAAAAATATAAATTTATCTTCTATAGCTCCTGTAATTTAAGGCTACCATTCCCAGACTAGAGAAATCAAATGCAGTCCAGAGCCTTGGGCAAAGAATAAGACTTTGTCTTTGTGCTGGAGTTTGTTTTGCTCCACAGAGCGCATCAAGGTATAAGGAATGCTGCTGAAGGAGCAATTTTCTACCTCGTGGAATGTGTGGAGATGGCGAGATTCTTCAATGCCGATCCCTTGCCTCCAGAGATCCAGAAACTCTTCTCTGGCATTGAGGGTGATCAGCCAGGAAATGTCTTTACTCTGCAACGAGGCTTTTTCTAAAGCCTGTTTCATAGTTTTTGCACTACCTTGGGCTAGAACATCATGAAATTTATTAAGATCGCCATTTCCTCTAAGACCGCCTGTTTTGCTATGATCCAAAGGGAGCAAATAGGAAATCCGCTCCCATTCACTTTTGGTTTCTGAATGGAAGTTGATAAAACCAGATTGTCCTTCGCACTTACTAAAAAGGGTAGCTGTTGCAAGATCTTCTAAGTGAGCATCTTGTATATCCATAATCTTGCGTGCATTGAGCGCAAGATTAGACACGCATACAACCAGGACTTTTTCGTATATTCCACTATTGATAAAAATAGATGCCTGTAAAAATGCTGCCAAAACTCCTGCACAGGCCGTATTTTTGATCTGATAGCTTGCTGCATGCGTTGCACCAATGAGCCTTTGGATTTTTGTGGCCTCGCCCAAAAGGTGATCAGGTATATTGCACAGATGAATAATAAGATCTATCTGATCCGCAGGCGTACGAGACTTTTCGAGACAGTCTGCAATAGCATGGCTGGCTAGATTCATCGCTGTTTCTTGATAGGAAGAGGAATAGGCAATAGGAAGATTGCCCGCGACAAAGTTGATCCATTCTTCCCATTCCGATTCTCCTTCCAGGCTTTTCTTATGCTCCAAAGCATCTTCTGGAGATTGCTTGGGGCGATAAGAGCCAATAGATTGGATTTTAACTCCCATGTTTCTACTCCCATTTATAAATGGCAACAACAATGTGCATCCCACTCCCTAAGCCTACAAGCAGAATCTTGTCTCCCTGGGAAAATACCTTTTTTTCCGTGGCTTTCATCAAGGTGTAAGGAATATTGCACATAGAAGTATTGCCAACCTCTGAAAAAGTATGAAGATGGCTGCTTTCCTTGATTCCAAAAAGGTCGCGCCACATCTTCAAAAGCCCTCCTGCCTGATGAGTGATGAGCCATTGGATGTCCTCTATTTTCAGGTTTGCTTTTTGGAGTGTGCGCTGTACCATATCCAGGGGATACTTGCTGATCGCTTCCTGCAAATCTGGTATAGTGGCAATGGGTGCATGGTGAAAGAAATTGGCCCAATATTTATTTTTATGGGCCTCTTGCCATGCCATCACACCTTCTTTTAAGGGGATAAATTTCCAGGCATCTGTATATTGGGGGAAAGTCTGGTATGAAAAGGCCATAAAACCAGCGTCTCCATCGCATTTTTTTAACAGAATGGCAGTCGCCAGATCGCCAAGACCAGCAGCGAGAAGATCTCTCATATTTCCACCGCGAGAGGCAGGATTTCCTACACAACTGACAAGAACATTTTTATACAATCCTGATTCCAGAAACAAACATGCCTGAAGGATAGGAACCATAGACCCAGCACAAAAGACATCGGTAACTTCATAGGCAAAAGCATTCTTTGCTCCAATCTGCTGTAGGATTCTTGTAGCATCGCCCCCTATGTAGTCTGAAACAACCGAGGTGTGGATAAATAGGTCAATGGAATTTGCATCTATCTGGGCTTTGGAAAGGCAATCCTGTATGGCTTCCTTTGCCATAGAGACAACGGTTTCTTGTGGAGCAGCATAGTATCTTTCCTGGATACCTTCTGTAGCAATTCTTGCAAATTGATGGCCTCCCACTTTGATCTTAGGAGCAAACTTTTCCTGCCAGATTTCATTAGAAACATAAACCTTGGGCTTATAGCAACCAATGGCTTGCATTTTTACTCCCATCTCCGTCTCCTTTTCCATAAAACTTTTCATATCCTAAAAACAAACACAAAGGAAATAAAATCAGCAAAAAGTCTTTTTTGTTTGATTTTTACTTTTCACAGTAGTAAAATGTAGATTCCTTTGAGCATGTTACCTGAAATCTCAAAGAGAAAACGCCTTGATATCGCCCTCTGCGAAAGGGCGATAAGCAGCATGGCTGCAAGGCAACCTGTGAGAACCCTTCTTTATTTCATTCCTGATAAGAAGCAGTTCTTCTACCCATAAGGGACTCCACAGAGACTCCACAGCCCTCGTTTTGAATTATAGAAACTAAGAAGTTAGATGTTTGCTGAAAAAGCAAAGATTTTTATCACGAATAAAACGAATGGTCGAATGCAGCGAATAGTTTTATAAAAATTTCATTCGCGTAATTTGTATATTCGTCTCATTCGTGATTCATAACTTTTTGGTTTTGGCTTGTCCGAGATAGAGAGAAATGGATGGATTGACGGAGACAACATGAGTAGGTGTGGGAACATATTTGTTGTGGTTGATATGCAATTAGGCAGGTTAGAAATCGTTGCAAAGGCACAACAAGACTATGAAAGACTTAATCTTGCTTCCTTTGTTTTCCTGTACCGCCATTTTCAAGAAAAAAATAAGCCCTCTCTCCAAAAAATCCATTTCCTTTGGAACAAAAGAAAAGGAAGCTATTTTGTGGAATTGCATTCCTTGCCAGGAGAAGAAAAAAGATTTCTCCAATTTCTTCATGGCATCGAAAAATATAAGCAAGAACCGTTAGCTGCTTTTTTTTTGTGGGGACGATCTCATAAAGAACGAATCCGCAAGATTCCTTACCAAAAAGCATGGGATTTTACACAAAAAAACGCATACAAAAAAAATAGCCTTCTGATCCCTGTTGATGAAGAGTATTTTCAAAAAATGCTTTCATCAAAAAAAAAGTGAGGGATACGTAAGTCTGTTGATGTGGGTTCCTCATGAAACAAGAGGAAATGCAATCTCAATTCGGCCTGATTTTTATCCTGCAAGCGAAGATTGGGGACAAAAGCACAGCGTATATTTTGAATGGACACACCCCAAACTTATAAAACACTCTAGCCATCCTTTGGTAGAAAGCGATACTATACTCCAAGAACTCGCTCTGGAACTAGGCGAAGACATGGAAGAAGAAATAGAAAAAATCCGCAAAGCTCTCAGAGCGAGGCTCAAAGAAGTTGCTTCATCACGATGCTATGAACTGATGGAATTGCTTTCTGAGCAAGGATATTCGAATCTTCTTGCAGAACAAAAATTGCGGGCTATCAGCATTGGGCTTTTTGGCGAGTAATTTTGCTTTTGGAAAGGAGAGTTCTCATGAGTCAAAAAAAAATGTATGATCTTATGGACGAATATTCCCTTCGGAATCCAGAAAAAAAATCCCTTGTCTATGAACAAAAATACCTTACCTATAAACAGCTCTCTCATTTTTCAGACATTCTGGCGCAGGCCATTGTTTCGCAAGGCTTCCAAAAAGGGCAAAGGGCTGCCTTATATTTAGAAAAATCATTAGAATCCATTGTCTGTATGCTGGCGATCCAAAAGGCAGGAGGAATATATGTTCCTCTGGACTATAGCCAGCCCTACAATCGAATCAACTTTATCCTGGAAAACTGCGATGTTTCTTTGCTTTTTTTGCGAGAAAAGAAAAAAACAAATCTAGGCAAAGAGCTTCTGCCAGCAAAAGCTACAGAACTTCTTGTATGGATAGGCGATGCTTTCCAGGAAAAAGAATCTTTTTTCCAGATAGAAAATCTGTCAGGCACAACAAAGGCTTCCCCCAACCAGGAAGATCTTGTTTTTCTTCTTTATACTTCAGGCTCAACAGGCGTGCCAAAGGGCGTGAAAATATCCAGGCAAAATGCCCAGGTTTTTGTGGATTGGTGCTTAGAAGAAATGGAATTGAAAGAAGAAGATGTTTTTTTAAGCCTGGCAGGCTTCCACTTTGACCTTTCTGTATTTGATATTTACTGCTCCCTTTCTGTAGGGGCAACTTTGGTGCTTTACCCTGACTATGGGATGATAAATCCAAACCAGATTTGCCATTGCATTGATTCCTGCAAAGTCAGCGTTGTATACACCGTACCCAGTATGCTCACTTTATGGATTTCCAGCCAGGCAATAGACAAACACAGCCTGGATACTTTACACTATGTCCTTTTTGCAGGCGAAGTATTCCCAATCAAATACTTAAGACAGATCAAAGACCGCTTGCCCAATACTCGCTTTTATAACCTCTATGGCCCAACCGAAACCAATGTATGCACATACTATGAAGTTAAAAAAATTTCGCCTGACCGCCAAGACCCTGTTCCTATAGGCAAAGCGGTAAAAGGGGCAACAATATACGCACTGAATGAAGCCCAGAATCCCATACAAGAAGGCGAGACAGGGGAACTCTACGTTACAGGGCCTTGCGTTACTCCAGGATATTGGAATCTCTATAATCCTGAAAACACGGAAAACCATAAAAAAGGAATACACGCAACAGGAGACATCGTCAGCCTGGAAGAGGGAAATTTTGTCTTTCGTGGGCGAAGGGACAACCAGATCAAATGGCAGGGCTTCAGAATTGAGCTAGGGGAAATAGAAAAAGTTCTGCTCCTGCATCCTGGTGTTAAAGAATGCACTGTCCTTTTTCACCCTGAACCACAGCCTGGCAAGATGATCGCCTATATTGCCCCCCACGGCCTTTCCCCTATTCTTTTACGGGAGCATTGCAGCAAATCTCTGCCCAAATATATGATCCCGCATTCTTTCTTGTTCTACGAAAAACTGCCGAAAAACTCCAATGGTAAAATCGACAAAATAGCTATAATCCAGAGCTTTATAGCATAAAGATTTACGATCTATGCCAGTGGAAAAGGCTTTAATCTTGGACTCAAAGGTCTATATATACCAGCCCAGGGCAAGGCCAAATAGCTGTCAATTTAAGATATAAGACTATGCTATTTATAAACTTAAACCTAAACCTAGACCTGACCCTAAACGTAAATCTGGGCTTGAATAAAAAATTACTCTAAGAGCCTATCCGAAAAATAATTTTAGGCGAAAATTTTGAGGCACTCGGAGAGCGAGGAGAAAGTGACAAAATTGCCGCAAGTGTAGCCGTAGCTGCTATCCGAGATGCATCGAAATTTGCAGCCAAAAGGATTTTTCGGATAGGCTCTAAGTTCAAACTAAAAACTAGGCTTGCGTTTAAGTTTAGGTTTAGGTTTTGCATCGCGTTACGCTTAAATTGACAGCTATGGGGCAAGGCCCTGGGGAAACTGGGAAAAGCAATTCACATCCTTTCTAAATTCGACTTGTAATTTTCAAAAAAATAAGTAAAATAAAATTCTTCCTTAATTTTTTTCTATATGGAAATTTTACACAAGGTTGCATGATAAAACTTTTTTTGATATGATCAAAAAAAATTTTGTCTAGCAACCTTATGTACAATAGTGGATCATTTTTATAAAAAATTTTGTTCTTTGCTAAACGATATTTGTTTAGCGAGTTAGAACGATTGTATTCTGAAAGGCAGTGAATTTATGAAGGAAACAAGCAATACCTGGCCAGGGGTCTTTGGTGGACAGCGTGTGCCTTTTGATCCCAAGGTTATTTTTCTAGGTTTTCTTGCTGTCCTTATCTTTATGGGCGGCATTTATGTAATTCACCTTTTTTCTGAAGAGCCTTATCTGGTAAGCAGGACTTTTTCCTATTGTTTTCGCAGCTTAGGACCTACTGCTGAAAAAGGATTTCATGGCATCTATAGCATTTTGCCTTGCATGAAACCAGAAAAAGATCTTTTGTATCAAACTCCTGATGAAAGAGCGATGATTGCACTCCTACTTTGGAGTGTTTTCCTATTTTTCTTTTTTGGCGGTGCGATTAGTAGAATGGTGGCAATAGGAATTGCCAAAGACGACACAATGCGTATATCCCAGGCATTTGGATTTGCCTGGAAACACAAATATGCCCTGTTTATGACACCTTTTCTGGGTGCTTTTTTGATTGCCTTTTTTTATGGGTGCAATTGGCTTGCTGGCTTTTTAGCCCAGTGGCTCACCAGCGTTGGGCCTATTGTGTTTATCTTGGTTTTCTTTCTTGTCCTTTTATCTACTTTTTTCATGATATGCCTTTTCCTTGGTTTATTCTGTGGCATACACCTTTTACCAGCAGCGATTGGAACAGAGGGTTGCGATGGTTTTGAAGCAGGGATCAGCGTTTTTTGCTATATTTTTTATCGTCCATGGTCTTATATCTTCCACAATGTTTTTCTTGTAATTTCTATTGTTCTTCTTGTATGGTTGGGAGGAATTTTTATTGATCTTTCTTTCCAATCTTCTTTGGTGAGCGTAAAAGACGATATTGCCAGCTACCATTTCGATAAATCCTGGACAACAGTGCGGGTGAATTATAAAAGCCTGAAAGGCCAGGAAATGCCTGTGTTCTATATTGACAAAAGTTTGTATGAAAAAGAATACCAAAACTATCAGAAAAGATACAA
>JABWCH010000225.1 GCA_013359215.1 Candidatus Brocadiia bacterium
TGCAGGAATTGCGGATTGCAATGAGCTTTTGGTAATGGTCGAATAAAGACTGGTCAAAAGCCACTGTATCTCCCTTTTCAAGCTTTGTTCCATCAGGCAAGAAAGATTCGTCTTCATACTGGAGTTCTTTCCATACCATGGGCTTTCTGCAACAAGGATCGTTTGCCCCCCACATACCAGCCTCGTCACCATAGTAAACCATAGGTGCGCCAAGATAGGTCATGGCAAATAAAACTAAAAGCTTTTGTATCTCTCTTTCTTCTTCCTGTGGCTTCCTTGTGTTGTAGGAAGGATTAGAACCTCTGGATTTGTCAAAAAATTCCCCCCATGCGCGATAGCTTCCGATTTTTCTGTTAAAAATATGAGATGCAACACGATTTGTATCATGGCTATCATAGAGATTTTGCATAATGTATGCCATTTCAGGATGGAAGGCAGCTCTAAGCTCGGCAAGCTTCTGGTCAAATTCTGCAGTCGAGATAGGCGGTTCTTGCAAAAAATACTCTGCGCAGGTAAAGGCAAAGTTATAATTCATCGCAGCATCGAATTCATCGCCTTTCAGGTATGCCTGGACTACTTCTATTTTATCAATGATTTCGGCTGTGGTGTAAGCTTCATGGTTAATGCTTTTTACGAATCTGCACCAATCTTTCCAAAAATTGTGGTGTACGCAAAAGGCCACATCCAAACGCCAGCCATCGATTCCATCTGATGTATTTCCATCTTTATCAGGGTCCATCCATCGGTGGGTGCATTCGAAAATATATTTTTTAGGGCCAGCCACTATGCCTTTTTCATCTTCCCTGATTTCAGGGAGTTCCCGCACGCCAAACCATCCGTTGTATTCGAATTTTGTCCCCTTTTGGGGATCATCCCAAGATGTAATGGAAAACCAATCTTTAAATTTAGAATTCTGCTGTTTTTCTAAAACATCTTGGAATGCCCAGCTATTGATTCCCATATGGTTAAAAACGCCATCAAAAATGATTTTCATTCCTCTGCGATGGACTTCGGAAATCAGCTTAAGCATGAGCTGATCCGCTTTTGTCCAGCCCCATGTTTTGGGATCATCAGGGATTTCTTTTGCTATGAGTGCTTTGTCGCCTTCTGGGTCTGGGCCAAAGTTAGGATCAATGTGATGATAAGTAGCACCATCGTATTTATGCAAAGAAGGTGCAGTAAACACGGGATTAAGGTAGATTGCGCCAACCCCAAGTTGCTGGAGATAGTCGAGCTTGTTTAAAATGCCTTGTATGTCTCCACCATAGCGGCGGCGTTGTATGTTGAACCATATATCCTTTCCATTTTTTTGTTCGTAGGGCTGTAGTTTATACCAGTCTGATGTCCAGGGATGCACTTCCCAAGGTGACGTATAGTCATGAGGCCACGAGCCTTTGATGTCCAAAACTTTAGGATCATTGGATGGGTCGCCATTGCAAAAACGTTCTGGAAATATTTGATACCATACTACTTTTTTAGCCCATTCTGGAGCTTTGTACTCAGCTTTTTCCTGTAATTTTTTTTTTTCTGGAGCTTCCTTTTCCAACTCTTTTTCCAATGCTTCCACCATCTGCTGGAATTCTTGCTGAGTAAACCCTACGCTTTGGTAAAAGACTTTCCCTTGCCGATCCAGAAGATAGTTTCTAGGGATGTAGTTTTTCGCAAAAGCATTGTAAATTTCCCTTTTGGGATCAGAAACCACAGGGAACGCTATTTTCATTGTTTTTTGGAAAGGAATGAGCTTTGCTGCTGTTTCTTCTCTTCCTATGGAAACAAGTAAAAAATCCTTCTTTGAGGAGTGCCTTTCCCATAAACTTTGCAATTGAGGCATCTCTGCTTTGCAGGGAGGACACCATGTAGCAAAAAAATTCACTAGAACAACCTTGCCCTGGAAGGATAAATTTTGTCCATCTATGGTAATGACTTCCTGAACAGGAGATATTTCCCCGTTTTTGAGAATATTGGATTCTGCATAACGATCCCCTTCTTGAGCAAAAGGAGAAAGCAAGCAGATCATACAAAGAAAAAAAATTTGAATAAACATCATGTTTTTTCCTTTATGCAAATAGTTTGATAATGGATAATGTTGAGTTCTCATATAACAATCAAGAATTGGATTTGTATTTTTTGCTGGCATTCTGTAGGAACTCTTTTTCTTTTGCTGTCAAGCTCTGTATGCCATTTTGGTGGATTTTATCGAGAATGCGATCTATTTCTTCTCTCATGTTGTAAGAGCTTTTTTCCTTTTCTTTTTGGTATTCCAACGCTATTTTCCGTTTCCACTGCATATAGTATCTATGAAATCTACCTGAAAAAAGATAACAAAGATAACCAAAAAAAGCCCCGCCTAAATGGGCACTGGCAGCTACGCCTCCATGAGGAATCAATACCATGTAGATGTCCATACCTACCAAAATCCAGATCAAAGTCCTGAGCTTCATCGGAAAAATAAAATAAAACAAAACAGTTACATCAGGCAAAATACAGGCAGCCAAAACAAGAACGCCCATAATAGCACCAGAAGCTCCTAGCATTATGCTTCTTCCCGGATAAAGGAACTGCAAAGATACATAAACCCCAGCAGCAAAGACAGCACATACCAGATAAAAAGCCAGAAATCTTTTCGTTCCATAGCGTTCTTCTACAATATGCCCAAAGAAGAACAGAGTTAAAAGGTTAAAAAAAAGATGAAAAATGTCTGTTATGCTATGCAAAAACGAATAAGAAAGAAGCTGCCATAACCACAATTTAGGAATAACTTTGCTTGTGTCTAGCGCAAAGTATTGTATAAAGTAGCTAAACGGCCTCCATGTCCCTGAATTACGAGACTCTATCGAATACAGTATGACTTGCAAAGCAAAAACAATAGCATTCGCTATAATCAAGATCTTAACTCCTGGTGTCCAATACACACTAGAAGATGTTGTATAGTTGTTTCCTTGGTAGTAATAGCTCATAAGCCCCTCTTTAAAAATTTTCATCGAATGTGTCGTTTTCTGAACGATTTCTAGCCCATTCCAGATGAAGCCTTGCAGGCATAGTGATAGAACCAGTTCCTAGAATAGTTGCGATGGTGAACCCTGCAATCATAAGCCAGTTACTATGAAGCTCAATATACAAAATGGCTGTAGTGATGCTAATTACACCTGCCAGAATCCCAAAAAGAACCCGCCTTGCATTAAAGGCCATAATCGCTTCCATGTCGCGTATTTCTCGCGGGTGCATTCTCACGCGAATTCGCTCTTCTTCTAGTTGGTCTAAAACTTTCTGGATTTGCAAGGGCAGTAAAAATAAAATTTTCGTTTTTTGCAAAATATCATCGGCTATTGCTTCTTTTTCTTCTTTAAGGATTTCCTGTGCCATTTCCCGAACAAAAGGAGAGGCATAGGAGATCCCTGTAAATTCGGGGATAAACCGCATGCATATCCCTTCAACTTCTCCTGATGCCTTAAAAAGGTATACGAGATAAGGAGGCAAAGTAATAGAAAAATCCTGTGCAATTCTATGAAACTGCTGTATCATATACTTAATTTTCATTACACCTTCAGCATGGCTTTTTTTGTCAAAAACGGCGATGATTTTTTTTGCTATTTTTTTTAAAGCCTCCTGGTTTGCCTGGGGATCAAAAATACCAAGATCAATCAGAATTTTGATCAATTCATCAAGATTTCTCTGCGCTCCAGCAATAGAAGCGCGGATAATCAATCTTTGTAAATGCTTAGGGAAATGGATCATCATTCCAAAATCCAAAAAAACAACCTTTCCTTCTGGGCTGATCAAAAGGTTTCCTGGATGGGGGTCAGCATGAAAAAAGCCAGACAAAAGAACTTGATCCAGATAGCATTTTACAAGAGTGTCTACAATGCTTTTGGGACTGATTCCAAGAGAGGAAATTTTTTGTACATCAGAAATCTTGCATCCATAGATATATTCCATCACTAAGATCCTGGATGTGCAATGCTCTTTATAAAGAAAGGGGATAATGATATTGGGATTGCTGTTGAAATTTTTACGAAACAACTCTATATTCTTTAACTCATTAGGAAAATAGATTTCTTTTCGGATAACCCTGGAAAATTCAGAAATTGCATTGATGAGAGTGTTTGTCTGTCCGAGGTTTGTAAAGGTTTGGATAATAGCACCAATCAAAGGCAAAATTTTTAAATCGCATTGAATCAAGCCTTCAACTCCTGGCCGCAAAATTTTGAGAACCACTTTTTTCCCTTGAAGACTAGCGATATGAACCTGAGCCAAAGAAGCTGATGCAAGCGGTACTGGATCTATACTTTCAAAAATGGATAAAGAGTCTTTCCCCCATTCTGCGTCTAATAGCTTTTTAATTTTTTTAAAAGAGACAGGCGGAACTTTATCTTGCAATTGGCTTAATTCTTCAATATATTCATAGGGCATAAAGTCTTCTCGCGTAGAGAGGATTTGCCCAAACTTTATGAATGTCGGGCCAAGGAGAGAAAGTTTTTTTCTCAGACTCTTAGCCCTTTGGCGATGGATATCCGCAGGAATCTTTTCCCATCTCGGTAAAAAAAAATAGTATTTTCTGTCTAAATAGATTCTAATAATGGTAGGCAAGAGATAAAAAAGGATTTTCAGGAAACGAAAAAGGGTAGAGATAAAAGTCATATTTTTTTCCTGGAGGTTTAAGCCTGCATTTTCATTACAACAGGGAATCTTATAGTTTGTCCTATTTTAAATCAAACTTTAGCAAAAAGCAAGGAGAAAGCTTTGGGGATAAAAAGCAACAAAATTACATTACAAAAGACAGTACAAGAAAAAGACCCTTGTTTGGTAGAAGATTTTTTGGAGTTTTACACAAGACTAGATAAAGCTTGCCTTGAGGATGTCTTGGAAAAAGGCGGGTTTTGGGTACGAGAAAGAAACAAAAAAAAGCTTTTGCGATGCCGATCAGGAAAAACAAAGCTGCAAAGTGGCGATAGAGTAGAAATGTACTATGATCCTGAAATTCTCGCCATAAATCCACCTCAATCTTACCTTATAGAAGAAGAAAAGCATTGGGGCGCATGGTATAAACCAGCAGGACTCTTGTCGCAAGGAACAAAATACTCTGACCATGCTTCTATCTTACGCCAGGTGGAAAAAAGCAAGGGACAGGCATATCTTGTGCATCGACTAGATAGGGAAGCCAAAGGATTGATGATTGTCGCCTATACATCTCAAGGTGCTTCTCTTCTTAGTAAACTTTGGCAAGAGCAAAAGATAAAAAAAAGCTACCTTGCTGAAGTACTCAAAGGTACAGGCCCTTTTACTCCAGAGCAAGGCGAAATCACAATTCCCTTGGATGGACAAAAAGCCTGTACGAGGTTTCGGCTTTTAGAACAAAAAGAAAAAACCTGCCTTTTGATGGTCGAAATAGAAACAGGAAGACTCCACCAGATTCGCCGCCAGATGGAGCTGATAGGCCATCCTGTCATGGGCGACCCACTTTATGGCAAAGGCAATAAAAATAGCGAAGGTATGATGCTCATGTCTTATTCTCTTGAGTTTATCCATCCTATCCAGAAAAAGAAAATATTCTATTGTATAAAAGAAGGCTATGATTCTCTATACACTAAATAATTCATAAATATAGAGTTAAATTTTTTTAAAAAAAAATAAAAAAAACTGTTGACATTTCCTGAATAATTTCATATAATGCGTCCATCAATTGAAAGATTGATGGGTAGGTAGCTCAGCAGGTAGAGCAGCGGACTGAAAATCCGTGCGTCGATGGTTCAATCCCGTCCCTACCCACAAAGAAGAGAGCGAAAGCTCTCTTTTTTTGTTTACAACCCTATTTTATCATACCCTTTCATACATTAATCCAATGAATATTTACGATTATCCAACCATGATCCAATCCTCCATTCAACTTTTGGAAGAAGGTCTTAAAAATACAGCCTGGCCTATTCGCTTTGCCTGTGCTGAAGCATGGAGTGATTTAAATAAAAACCACGGTTTGCAGGAATTGTTGGAAGGCTTTAAACACAATGATGCCAGTGTCCGAGATCGTGCGATACAGGCAATGGGAAAGCTAAAAGACAAAAACCTTCTGCCTCATTTTCAGAAGGCTTTAGAAGACCAAGATCTTTTAGTGCAAGTCCATGCACTGGAAGCTATTGCAATGGTTTTATCCGAAAAAAGTCTCCATCAAATTCAAAATAGCCTCAAAGGAAAACATTCGTTAGTTCAGGAATGCGCTGTTCGATGTCTCGAAAACTTTATTCCCAAAGAGCTTGCTTATCCTTTACTAAAACAGATTTTAGAGCAAAATGAAGCTTACTACTATACTGTTCCTCTTTCAGCAGCATATTTTCTGGCTAAAAATGGGGAAAAAGCAGGAAAAGATTTTCTTTATAAGATGCTAGAAAACCAAGACTCATGGATTGCCTTTACATCAGCTCAAAAGCTGGCAAAGCTAAAAGACGCAACGGGAATAGACTGCATCAAACAAATGCTACAGTGGGGATCTTGGAAACATAAAATCCTTGCTCTAAGCAGCCTGATTGATTTAGGGGAAAAAAAAGATGTAGCAACGCAGCTTTATTGTCCTGGCGAAGTCCCTGATAAAGCTACCAGATTAGAGATCATCCGATTGCTGGATAATTTTGCACCAGAGAACACAGGAAAGCTTTTAGAGGAAGCTTTTTCTACCAAAGAAGAAGAAACCTGCATCCGTGTTTTGGAACTTCTTGGCGAAATCAAGCGGCCTGATTTGCTATATATAGCAGACGATGTTATACAGAAAGGCCCAGAATACCTCAGAGCCACTCTCATTAAATCCATTGAAAAGATAAACAACCGTAATGTCCTGCCTTACTTATTCCCTATTCTCACAAAAGCACACTGGCTTGTACGCATCCAGGCAGCTAGAGTCCTCTTAAAACTAGCCTTATAATAGCAGTTAGGAACAAGAATTAAATAATAGGAGTTACGCAAAGAGATTTTTATTTGGGGGAAAATTTTTGTAAAATTTTTCCCCCAAACCCCCTTTAAAAACTTTTATATATTTATTTTCCAATAGTTTATGTTAAAAATTAATATAAATCTTGTTTTTCTCCCAAATGCTAAGGATCAATAGGTTTAAAGCTAGAAGCAGAAAAATAGTTTGCATAGTTTGATTTGTGCTTGAAATGAAAAAAGCCTTGGATTTTTGTCCAAGGCTTTTTTAGATTATAGTGGCGGAGGGGTTTGAACCCCCGACCTACGGATTATGATTCCGCTGCTCTGCCAGCTGAGCTACGCCACCATTAAAACAATCGTATTATAGCATTTTTTTTGCTGTAGTCAAGTTTTTTTCTGAAATCTTTATTTTTTTTTAGTAAAATAATTTATAACTGGCTTTTTGTTCAATAGTTAATTTTATTATAAAAATAATTTTAAGGACAAAATTATGGTAAATATTACCATTGCTTATGAGGGAGATTTAAGGTGTACAGCCATTCATTCGCCGAGTAAGTCTGTTTTGCAGACAGATGCTCCTGTAGATAACAAAGGGAAAGGCGAAAGCTTTTCTCCTACAGATCTTGTCGCCACAGCATTGGGAACGTGCGTTGCCACGATCATGGGAATTTATGCTCGTGAGCATGGTATAGATCTTTCAGGAATGAAGCTAGAAGTGCAAAAAATCATGCAAGAAAATCCACGCCGTATTGGCAAACTACACACTAAAATTTCTTTGCCTGCAAGCCTGGAAGCAAAACAAAGAAAAGCACTAGAGACAGCAGCAAAACATTGTCCTGTTCATAAGAGTTTGCATCCTGATATAGAGATTATAATGGATTTCGAATATTGTTAAATTTTGGGTTAATACAAGCTATTTTTTTTAAAATACTTATTACGATTGAAAGGAAATCGATATGCAAAAAAGTATTGTTTTGTTGTTTTTGTTTCTTTTGCCTTTGTATACCTACTCTTTCGATATTGTAGAAGTTGCTAGTTCTTTACGCCAATGGACAGGAATTGCTGTATCTCCGCAAGGGCGTATTTTTGTGAACTATCCAAGGTGGTCTGAAGATGTCCCTGTTTCTGTTGCTGAATTGCTAAAAGACGGAACAGTGAGAGCATATCCTGACAATCAGAAAAATTCATGGACAAAGGGAAGTTTAGCTTCTGAAGGCTTTGTTTGTGTACAAAGCGTTGTTGCAGATGAAAAGGGGTTTCTCTGGATACTTGATCCTGCTAATCCACAATTTCAAGGCATTCAAAAAGGCGGCCCAAAACTCATGCAAATAGATCTGAGCAGCGATCAGGTTGTCCGCGTGTATTTTTTTGATGAAAGCATTGCTCCTTTGCACAGCTATCTGAATGATCTTCGCTTAGACCATGAAAATAGTGTTGCTTATATTAGCGAGTCTGGCATGGGGGCGATCATTGTATTGGATTTGAAAACAGGGAAATCCAGGAGAGTTTTATCCAATCATCCTTCGACAAAATCAGAAAATGTCGTTTTGACAATAGAAGGTAAAGAATGGCGTATATCGGGGAATGCTCCACAAGTTCATTGTGACGGAATTGCTTTGACACCAGATAAAAATTATATCTATTATCAGGCTCTAACAGGAAGATCTATGTACAGAATTGCCACAAGTTTTCTTAGAGATGAGGCACTCTCAGAAAAAGAGCTTGAGGGAAAGGTAGAGTTTGTTGCAGAAACAGGAGCAGCAGATGGTTTGATTTTTGACAAACACGGCAATCTTTACATTTCTTCCCTGGAAAAAAATGCAATCTATATTTTGACACCTGAAAATATTTTGAAGAATGTTGTTTCTGATAGTCGTATTTGCTGGCCTGATAGTTTTGCTATTGACCAAGAGGGTTCAGTGTATTTTACAACTGCCCAAATTCATTTGGGAGGCAATATTAAAGACCCTTATAGAATTTTTAAAATTGTAAAATAGTGGAGGATTTTATTGGCAAGAAACTATCTCTAACGTTTTCTGAAACATGAATGAAATGTTGAACAGAAAGCGTTAGAGTCAGTTTTATTTACTTTTTGGATCTGTTTTTGATGCTTAGGATAGTAAAGATACCAAGAAGCAAAGTGATGATGCTGGATGTTTCAGGGATAGCTA
>JABWCH010000226.1 GCA_013359215.1 Candidatus Brocadiia bacterium
CGTAGCTACTCTGAGGACAATTTTGTCACTTTCGACGAAGCTATCCGAGATGCATCGAAATTTGCAGCCAAAAGGATTTTTCGGATAGGCTCTTATTCGCGATAATACCTTTTGGTTTCGGCTTGTCCGAGATAGGTAATAGAAAGGTTATTTTTATGCCGCTTATGATTTCTGCCCAATCTTTAGAAAAAATTGAATCCGATGCTTTGATTATGGGCATTGAAAAAGGTTCATCCTTGGGGCGATATTTTCCCAATGCTGAACCTGAGTTTAAGGAACTTTTGGATCGTTTAGTCGCAGAAAAAGAGGTAAATGGAGAGCAAGAAGAAATTACCATTGTCCATACTTTTGAAAAAATCAAAAGCAAAAGGCTGGTTATTGTTGGCCTGGGCAATGCCGCTCAATTCAACCTGGATCGTTTGCGCAAATCCGTTGCTATAGCAGGAAGAAAGCTCAGACAAATCCATTGCAAAAGGATTGCCATATCATTAGATACCATCCCTGTTTCTTTTTCCAGGGAAGACATTGCCTGCGCTCTTATGGAAGGCTTTTTTATGGGTTTATACCAGTTCCCTAAAATATCTGGTCAGAAAACCCAGGAAGAAAAAATAGACCAGATCATTTTTTGCTGTAGCCGCACAGCACAGCACAATAGCCTTTCTCATGCGATTTATATAGGCTCTGTTCTGGCCGATGTGACAAATTTTGCTCGTACTATTGCCAATTCTCCTGGTAATTTCATGACACCCAATATGATGGCCCAGGAGGCCCTTGCCCTCGCAAAACAATACAATCTCAATTGCCGTATTTTTGATGAAGAAGACATGAAAAAAATGGGCATGAATCTGGTTCTTGCTGTGTCTCAGGGAAGCGAAAACCCTCCTCGGATGATCGTTTTAGAATACAATGGTAATGGCGGCTATTCCAAGCCTGTTGCCCTGGTAGGAAAAGGCGTTACCTTTGATAGTGGTGGAATTTCTCTGAAGCCTGGCAAAGACATGCATAAAATGAAAGCAGACAGAACTGGTGGTGCTATTGCCATGGCAGTAATAAAGGCTCTCGCCATGATGAATGCACAGATGCACCTTGTTGCTGTTATCCCATGCGTTGAAAATATGCCATCAGGAAAGGCTTACAAACCAGGAGATGTCTTTACTAGCTATAGTGGCAAATCTGTAGAAATTCTCAATACAGATGCTGAAGGCCGTTTGATTCTTGCCGATGCGATCAGCTATGTTCAGAAAGATTTAAAAATGAATCGCATCATTGATGTTGCGACTTTGACAGGTGGTGCATTGAGTGCATTAGGCCCTAAAATCATAGCTGCTTTTAGCAACGATGACAGCCTTTATAAGCTTTTCGAAGAAGGTTGCTGGCATAGTGGAGAGTACTGCTGGAGAATGCCTTTGTATATGGAATACCAGGACATGCTCAAGAGCGATGTTGCCGATTTGAAAAACCTCAGCTATCAACCACCTTCAACCATAGAAGGCGCGTTATTTTTGCAATCCTTTGTCAAAAAAGATACCAAATGGATGCATCTGGATATAGCGAGTGTAGATTATACGGATAGCCCATCAGGGTATGTAACAAAAGGGTCAACAGGAATTGGCATTCGCTCCTTACTAAGGATGCTCATGCATCTTAGCGAACAAGATCTCTATGAACATCCGCCATACCAGGCATTGCAATATGGCAAGCTTTGGAGTGAATATCGTTTAGAATATTGTTAGTATCCGTCTTCTCATTATAGAGGAGATATTTTTTCTCGGATCGCATATTTGGTCAATTCTGCTATGCTATATATTTGCAGCTTATCCATGATATGCTGCCGATGTGTTTCTACTGTTTTTGTACTGATATGAAGAGAAAGAGAGATTTGCTTTGTGCTTTTCCCTTCTGCCAAAAGCTGAAGTATCTCTTTTTCTCTGCTCGTCAGAGAAGAAAAATCGGTAATTTCTTCATGGGAAGAAGCAATATAATTCTCCACAATAAGCCCTGCGATTTTAGGACTAAGATAGGTCTGGTTTTTCATCACAAGGCGTATAGCTTGCGCCAGCTCTTCGAAGGCACAGTCCTTAAGCAAATAACCCGATGCTCCTGCTTTAAACATGCGGAATATAAATTGCCTGTCCGAATGCATAGAAAGAGCAATGATTTTGATTCTGGGATTTTTTTCTAAAATATGTGTAGTTGATTCAATACCATTCAGCTCTGGCATGGAAACATCCATGACAACGACATCAGGATCAAGGCTCTGCGCCATTTCCATTGCTTTCCTTCCATTTTCAGCCTTCCCTATCACCTCTATGTCTGGCTCTTTATAAAGTAGGCTAACAAGCCCCTCACAAACAATTTGGTGGTCATCTGCTATAAGCACTCTTACCTTCATGGCCTTGCCTTTCTTGCTATAAGAAAAAAAAATTTTGGGAAAACCCATCAATCAGGATTTCCCCAAAATTTCCTAAAAACCTATTTTTTATGCTTTTTGCATTTTAGTCTGCAAAATTAAAATAAATTTATCGCCATAACTATAAGCTAGAAATAAGCTTTTGTTTAGATCATACATTTGGAAGCCAAAAATCAGAAATATCCCGACTTGCTCTTTTTTAAAGGTATTATATTTTTAATATACTAAAAGATAATAATTTTAGAGGAAATCAGGTTCTTTTATCGAATGTACAGAGAGTAATGAATTTTAGCAAAAATAAGCGAAAAATTCAATGGAAACCTAAAAAAAACAAATTTTTATTGGTATGGGTGTTATGGATGCATTACAAAATTTTAAAAAGCTCTTGATTATTGCAATCTTTATCCATTTATTCACAGTATCTTGTCTTGATTCCCAGGAATCTCCACAAAATACAAACTTGGATAAAAAAGCTGATTTCTTAGAAAAGAGTGCTGTTGCTGAAGAAAAAACAGCCAATGTGGAAGAAGAATCGAAAGACAAAAAAGAAGAAGAATCGAAAGACAAAAAAGAAGAATCCGAAAATAAAGACGAAAAAGAAGCTAAAAAAACAGAAGAAAAAGAGGAGAAATCATCTTCTGCTATGGCACTAGATGACAAATCTCTCCAGATCACAGGAAGCACTTCTGTTCGCTATCGATTAAAAACCACAGACGGAGAAAGCGATCAGGACATTTATGGCGATTTGAATTTTCAGATCAAAAACATTGTTCCTGACAAAATTTCTTTTTATTTTCATGGTCGTGCTTTCCTGGACATCGAAGGCGACCAGCACAAAAATAGCCATAGAACAGATTTTTTCCGCGATGTTTATGATGGCTATAACAGCTATTTAGAAGCACGTCTTTACCATGCTTATCTATCTGTGGAAAATTATTTATTGCCTGATTCTCTTTTTAATGTAGGAAGACAAACTGTATATCTGGATCAAGCCTACAACTTCGATGGTGTTTATGGAGAAATTCAGCTCAATCGATTTCTTAAAGTTTCTGCTTTTGGTGGTGCTTCTAACTACCATTACAAAGGGCCCAAAGGAGGGGATTGGTTGGTAGGCGGAGGCGCAGAGATTGCCCCCTGGCAAGGCACAAAGTTCATCGCGAACTATTTGTACATTGAAGAAGATTCTAAGGAAGAAGGATTAGACGACTACCAGTTTATCTTTAGACTTCGACAGCAAATAATCCAGAATTGTTTTTTGCTAGGCCAGCTTACTGTTTTGAATGACGAAACCAAAGATATAAGCCTTACTTCTGTTTGGAATTTTCCAGAATACGACCTACAAATTAACCTTCGGTTTTACGCACTTTTTAATGAAATGGAAAACTTGACTAGCAGCGTTTCATACTACTTTGGTGTTTATAAACCATATCAGCAGTATGAAATCCATATCCATAAAGGTTTGGGAGAAAATTTTTCCCTATCCGCAGGGTATATGCTTAGAGTATTGGATCATGAACGCGACCAAGGTGATTTTAACCGTGAATTCCAGCGTTACTATGTTACAGGAACAATGGAAAACTTGCCCATTAAAGGACTGGAAGTATCTTTGTCTTTTCAGGGTTGGTTAAGCGAAGGCGTGAAGGACAGCGATCTCTTTGGAATCGATGCAGAGATTGCTTACAAATTCAGCAAACAGCTTAAAGGAAGCATTGGTACTTCCTATGAGCTTTATCAATACGAAATCTATCTTGATGAGATCAAGGAACGCATCGGGCTAACGACAATATATACAAAATGGAAATACGAATTAAACAAAACCTGGTCAGTTGTCGGAAAGTTTGAATGGCAATATGACGAAGAACAGGATTATTTTCAAGCAGAATTAGGCATTACAGCGCAATTCTAAAAAGGACAAGAATTATGAAGTACAAAAGCTATTTATGTTTGTTTTTCATGCTATCCTTGGTTTCTTGCTCTGTTTTTCAAATTTTACAAGAATATAAACAAAATAGAGAACCTTCCTTTCCTCATGTTAAGCATCTTACGGGTGACAACAAAATGGAATGCACGGATTGCCATGAGAACGCATTTTCTGAAGACAAAGCAGGTATGCCTTCCATTCAACTTTGCAAAGATTGCCATGAAGACAATGAAACATCAAGGCCAAAAGCCTATTCTTTGGTTAAAAAGCTAGAGGCTACAGGAAAAGAAAAACCATGGAAAGAGGTTCGTCTGGATTCGGAAATCCTCTTTTCTCATAAAAAGCATATAGATAAAAAAATAGACTGTAGCACCTGCCACCAGGATATTGCGAATAGCGAATTTATAGAAGAACACAGTATTCTTCCTAAGATGGAAAAGTGTAGTTCTTGCCATGCGGTTCACAACAAACAAATGACCAGTTGCGAGGACTGCCACAAGGAAATCCGCCAGGATGTAAAGCCAGTAAGCCATAAACAGAACTGGAAAGTCTTTCATGGCTCTCAGATGTTTATGAGCGATAAAAGTGAACAAAGGCAATGCACCTTTTGCCATGGAAAAGAAGGGTGCAACCAATGCCATCAATCCGAAAAACCAGCTAACCATACTACCTTCTGGAGTCGCACTGGTCATGGATTGCATGCTGCTGTAGATCGCGACAGATGCATCGTTTGCCATAAAGCCGATTTTTGTACTCGCTGCCATCAAGAAACTAAGCCAAGAAGCCATACAGCAGGATGGGGTTCTAGCCGAAACCGCCATTGTTTGAGCTGTCATGAAGCGACTAGTGGTATTAGCTGCTATGTATGCCATCAAAATACAAATAGCCATGTTGCTTATGCAACGCCGCTGCCCTCTAACCCAGCACACGATACTGCCAATGCTGCTCAGTGCAGGGCTTGTCATATAACTTTGCAGCACCCTGATAATGGACAAAATTGTAGAATTTGCCATAAATAATAGCGAAAAGGAGAACGTGAATGAACTTTTTTAGAAAGTATTGGTTTTTAATTATTTTATTGATTTTTACAGTGCCTATTCTTTGTCTTGGTTGCCGAGGAGGCGGAAGCAGCGATGGTGGTGGAGAAGATGATGGCGATATAGATCCCACACCTATTGGCACTGAAGTTTGCAATCAATGCCATTATGCTGTGCCATCGAATCAATATGTAGCAGGCGATCCTACAGATACAAATACTGATTCCAATACATATTATGATACAGAGGCAAAAGCAGGCATAGGGGAAAATTACCAAAAGTCCGTACACTATCTGCCTTCTGATCTGGCCCTTTCCTACGAATTAGGGCAACAGAAACCAGACCATGTTACATGCGAAGGCTGCCATGGAAATGGTAGCAAACACTACGGCGTAAACGACATTCCCTTTGCTAAACCAGGAATTGAAGAATGCAACGCATGCCATAATAAATCCAGCTTTACAGAATCAGCCCATGCTAATCCCAACGCACAGCCTGATAAATATTTTTCTCAGGGAAGCAATGGTACAGACCCTGCAATAAGCAGCGGACGATTCTTATACAAAGAGGATAAGGCTACGCTTGTAACTAAAAACGAGCGCATCCAGGAATGCTCTGTTTGCCACCAATATTCCAATAAGGTAAAAGACATTGAAGATGACAAACTAGAGACACCCACTGTAGCCTGTTCTGCTTGCCATGATCCTCATCAACCTGCTGGCAAGAACAGAAACTACCTTGTAACCAGAGGCGAAGGCAGAGGCGAAGGGCCTGTAAGCCCTGAATACGTCATTAATTTTAAGCCACAGCGCGTCAACAATGATCCTAATGGTACTCAGTATGGTGCTAAAAACACCGTCGATGGAACATGGATTCGCCCCAGACTTCATTTTGAATACCATGTAAATGGGAATGCTGATGCCACACATCCTAACTATGCAAAGCAAAGAGAAGCAGGCGAAGCAGGAAAAGATCTTTTAAGACTTTCTTCTGAAAGACTTTGCGCATCTTGCCATAGCAAAGGGACATTCATATACACAGCCTTTAGAGGAACAACGCCTGAGAGCGCAACAGCCTATACCACAACCCACGCTCCCGATACATACGCTCAGTATTTGAATTCAGGCCATGCAGATAAAAATGCACAGCCTTTCTTGGAATTCAGCCTTTTGTCTGCTTTTGGTTCTAGCCGCCGTCCAGAATATCCTATTGACATGGGGCTAAGCGATACAGGAGTGAGCGAGTTTAAGAAGGCTGATCCAGCATATCAAGGCAAAAACAACTTTACATGCTACCAATGCCATCATGGCATGGCATCCATAGACTATATGAAAGGCAACCAGGGAACAGGAACCACCTTAGACACTTTGTCTGAAAAAGCCCAGGTGATCTGGGGCGATAGCACAGTTACCTGCCTTACCTGCCATAGTGGTCATAAAAATGGCGAGAATGGTGCAACTACATACAATGTAAGAGTGCCAGCATACCTTTCCTACAACTCAGAATTTGTATCTGCCAACAACCCACGTGGTGGAACGAAAAAAATGATGGATCTAACAGCAGTTCCTTCAGGAGTAGGCAACTCTGTTGTATGCCTCTTCTGCCACCAGGGAAGACAGAGCGGCTGGACTTTATGGAAAAAAGTTGCCAAGATCCAGGGCAATGATTTTGCCTATCGTTCTCCCAATTCTACTGTTCCAGGATTTAGCACAAGCAACATCAACTACCATTATCTGGCAGGCGGAGCATTGCTTTGGTCTAAAAACGCATGGGAATTCATCGTGGAAAATTCTGATGGAAGCAGCAGCGTTCCCAAAGTATATTCTACTGGCAATGCACAACACCAATCGAAAAATTGTACAGGCTGCCACATGGGAAGTGCTAATACAGACAATACAGAAGGCGGACATACTTGGGTTCCTCGTCTTACAACATGCCAGACTTCTGGATGCCACCCTGGTTTAGCAGATTTCCATAGTGTAACCGCTTCTGGGGATTATGATGGAGATGGTTTTGTTGAAACAACCTATGCAGAAATAGGAGCAGTCAATGCTCTTGCTACAAACTTAGGACCACAGTGGGGTACTGGGAATGGTGGAACTGGCCTTGCTGGATTGATGAACGAAGCACTCTATGATGCAGGCGTTCGCTATACACCTGATACTCATCCTTACTATACTAAAGTAGATGGAACAACCTTTACTGCATGGACACCTAATCTAATAGCCGCTGCCGCGAATTTGAACTACTTCAAGAAGACAGGGGATGCTATGCACATCCATAACCCACACTATGCAGTTCAGATTCTGATCGATTCTCTTGCAGCATTAGGAAGGCCACAAAGCCCTGCCAACAATGCTTTCTTCAGACCACAAGGAACAAGAAACGCTACAGACTACCGTTTAGGTACTGTAGAATAACGATGTATCCAATGCCATCGCCCGCAAGGGCGGTGAGCATTTAAGCATTAAGCGATAAGAATTAAATAATAGGAGTTACGCAAAGAGATTTTTATTTGGGGGAAAATTTTTGTAAAAATTTTCCCCCAAACCCCCTTTAAAAACTTTTCTAAGATCAAAAAATAGATCCTTTTTATCATGAAAAGAGCTTTCAAAACTAAAACGTAAATCTGGGCTTGAATAAAAAATTACTCTAAGTTCAAACTAAAAACTAGGCTTGCGTTTAAGTTTATGTTTAGGTTTAGGTTTTGCATCGCGTTACGCTTAAATTGACAGCTATGGGGCAACGCCATGGTTGTTATGGGGCAAAATTCTAATAGCCTTTTCCCTCATAAATATCTATGTTAACCATGTTGATGGGATTCCAAACTCTGGGAAGGGCGAAGTTTAGCATACTGCCGCCGCCTGCGGAAAGCCTTTCGTCGTGGTAGAAATACAGATAGCGGGCATTGTACACCAGAGCTTCATTGCGGCTTACCACTGCACCAAAGAAGGTAATTTCCTGGGCGTTTTCAAAGTGTGTACGGTTGTCTTTTTTATAGCTGTAGCTGTTAGAATTGTCAATGTATCCGCCCAAAAAATGGTTGGTGTAAAGCACAGCATCGACTTGAGGGAATTTGGAAGAGCCTGTTCCTACGCCAGGACCATCTGTTGTTTCATTCCAATATGTCACATCTCTGAAAGAACTGACTCCAGAAGGAATATTTCCACCCCAATCAGAATGGTTAGAATAGAAACTCTGGGAGCTTAGAGTGAACTCGCTAAGTTTGGTTGTATCATCGAACTTGCCATCCCCATCAATATCTTCGCCTGATCCAGGGATAGCTTTTCCGCTGGCATCATACTCCACTGTCCAGATCCCATCGTTTTCTCCCTGATCTTTTGTATTGGGCAACTGATCAATACCTGCATCTTCTTTGCTTTGGTTTCTGGAATCATTGACCCATTTTGATACATTGGTCTGCCACGTAGTTGAAGTATAATCGCTAAGAACGATATTTTCCCTGGCAAAAAGCCCTACCAAATCCTGATTCCAGTTTGTTTGTCTCCAGTTTTCCCTGCTCGATTCGCTATTGTTACCAGGCTGCTTTTCTGAGGTGGGATTTCGGTATAGAAGCCTTTGGGGGAGATAGACATTTCTGCCTGTATAGATCGCGCCCTGGCCTTTAACATACCCGCGAATGATCAGATCTCCTCGGACTACAACAGTTCCGCTGATTTCTATAGGATTATCGTACGTTCCTTCCAGGTATAGATTTTGCTTTCCTTCATTGTCTCCCCATACACCATCGCAAATCATATTGCCGCCGATTTTAATATAGCTATTGTCTGCTTTTGCTTTTTGCTCATAGACATAAAGATTGGTAAGGTTAGGCATGGGAAGCATGTCTATCTGATAGAGAGGACTTTGCCCTTGCTGCCCTGCATAAAGGTCAGAAGGACTTCCATTAGCAGCAGGTCTTCCTACGATTGTATCCCACGTATAGATCCCGCCATCCTGGTTATTGGAAGCACCATCTCGATTATCGTCGATATAGTCTATCAAATCCCATCCATTCGAAGAGGTAAAACGAGGCTTGCCCCAGATCTCTGGTCTGTAGTTGCCCATGCTAAAAGTACCATTGGAGCGAACATTGCCTTTGGCAACAATGTCATTGCCGAAAAACCAGCCCCAGTTGTTGATGAAATAGCCATAATCAAAGACTTCTGCCACACTACAACTAATTTGGTATACACCTTTGATTCGTGTAACATATTTTGCGATTTTCACATCAGGATAAAAGCCCCTCACATCCACAAGAACATATCTTTGTGAGTTTACGGTATTTCCTGTAATATCCTTGCCAGGAACAGAAATCTCGTCGGGGGTAAGAACTTTGATAAAAACTCTGTATTCCCCTAATTTCTGTTTTCCTGAACTGGTTTCCAGGTTGAATGGTTCGTTCGTATAAAGAAGATTGTTCTGAAATTCACTATCGATCAAGCTGAAATCAACAGAATTGTTTTTATATCTTGACTGAAGATGCTTTACTCCCATAGACAAACCAGCTTCTGTTATGTATCGATTCTTTGCTTTACGGGATTGCTCCTGGACAAAGTCTTGTTCGCTGGAAGTAATCAATAAAGCGGATTGTGCTATAAAGAAAATTACCAAAGTTGTGATGGATGCGAGAAAAAGAGTTGATCCTTTTTCTTTTATTTGTTTTATAGGTTCCATAACGATACCTCCTCCCTGGTTGGGGAAAAAATTACAACATTCCCTAAATCACTTTGAAGTTATACATGCTAAAAGAATAATCTAAAAAAAGCAAAAATTCTACTATAAAAAAAATTTATGCATAATTTTATCTTTAGAAAAACGTACCAGCGTGACAAACTGTAACATCTGACATATTGTCTCCTGTTACGGTTTGTTCGGGGACTATATAAGAGATTTCTATTTTTTTGTATAAAATTAGAATAGTATAAGTATTTAATTTCTAAAATACTATGTAGATAAAATCTAAAAATTTGTTTTTTTTGTAAAGATTTTTCATTATGGCATTTTTTTTGCCTTTACACTATAAATTCAGAAATTTTTTCCATAACAATTCTGGTTATAAAGCTTTTAGGGTAAATTTTTTTATTGCAACCATTCTTCAACTCCTTTACCTAAAATGTGTTATAACCAGAACAATTTATAGGAATTTTATCTAGTGAAAACTACACGTCCATTCCAGGTTGAAATACCAGACCACAACTATTGGCGTAGACAGATCAAATGCCAGCATGCCTGTCCAGTGAATACAGATTCACGTGGATATATAAGGGCAGTTGCTGCTGAAGATTATGAGCTTGCCTATCTGATTGCACGTGGGCCAAATCCCCTGGCTTCGGTTTGCGGATATGTTTGTGGTGCGCCTTGTGAAGTGAATTGCCGACGTGGATCTATCGACAGACCCATCGCCATAAGGGCAATCAAAAGATTTGCTGCTGAGCAATATGGCCCTGAAGTATGGCGAAAAGAAGGAAACTATTTCCACGAATGGCTGAAAAAAAATATTTTCCCCCAGTTATGTCAAAGTAAAGACGAGCTTCTTTGGTTTTTGCAACATTCTTTGAGGCATAGCCATGCCAGGCGCAAAGTTGCGATTATTGGTTCTGGGCCAGCAGGTCTTGCCTGCGCTCATGATCTGGCTTTGCTTGGCATGAATCCTGTAATATTAGAGCTAGAACCAGTGCCTGCTGGTATGCTGTATGTTGGAGTTCCAGAATATCGTTTACCGCGAGAAGCAATCCGCGCTGAGGTATCTCTGATTGAATCCCTCGGAGCTGAAATCAGATGCAGCACAGAGGTTGGGAAAGATATTTCTTTTGATGAATTGCAAAAAGAATACGATGCCATTGTCATAGCTGTAGGAGCAAAACGAGCTAAAAGGCTTCCCATACCTGGAATACAAGGGCCAGGTGTTTTGGGTGGCATTGATTTTTTGAGAGACACATCTCTGCAAAAACCCATTCCTCTGGGAGAAAGAGTAGTCGTAATTGGAGGAGGAAATGTTGCCTACGACATCAGCCGTACTGTCTTGAGACAAAGCTATTTCGATATGGCAAGAACAGCGGTTCGCCAGTCTACTGTCAAGCAGGTCTATCTTTGCTGTCTGGAATCGCTTATGGAAATGCCTGCCGATGATGTTGAAATCGCAGAAGGCGCAGAGGAAGGTCTTTTGCTTCGCAACAGCCTTGGGCCAAAAGAAATTTTACGCGATTCCCAGGGGCGGGTCACAGGCGTTGTTTTCCAGAAAGTCTTAAGAGTGTATGATGAAAACAAACGATTTTCTCCTCAATTTGATCCCTCTGTCCTTACAACGATTGAATGCGACAATGTTCTTCTGGCAGTTGGTCAAACCTTTGATCTTAGCTTTATAGACGCATCTCGTCATAATGTCAAAATGAATGAAAGAGGATTTCCTATCCTGGACAAAAATACATTGGCAAGCAGTTCTCCCCATATTTTCTTTGCTGGAGATGTTGCCTTGGGGCCTGGTTTGATTATTGACGCTGTTGCCAGTGGGAAAAAAGCAGCACGCTCGGTTTATCACTATCTAACGGGAAGCCCTATAGAATCCCAGATTCTGGAATGCCATCTTGATATTCCTGGCTATTCCCGCGAAAAAGGATTTGAACGCATTTCCAGGGTATCTATACCAACTCTTTCCACAGAAGAAAGATTTTCCAAACAAAATGCTATGGTAGAAAAAGGCTATCCAGAACCCATGGCTACAAAAGAAGCATCTCGTTGTTTGGATTGCAGTGTCAATACCATTTTTGACAGTGAAAAATGTATTCTTTGTGGCGGGTGTGCCGAAGTTTGCCCCACTTTCTGCTTAAAGCTTACATCCATTGACAATTTAGAAAATAATGAAGATCTGAAAAAAGCCGCTGGCATGCTTACAGGCCAGGAAACCAACCTTTCCGCCATCATCAAAAATGAAGAAATGTGTATCCGTTGCGCATGCTGTGCTGCCCGATGCCCTACAGGTGCTATCACCATGGAGCGTTTTTGTTTTCAGGAGAAAACCAATGAATGATATAACACGTAAACCACAGCCTATTTGTCGCCGCGATTTCCTAGGGCAAATAGCGACCTGTGCCTGTGCTACAGCTTTAGGGCTGGCTACAGTTGGTATGGCTCGTTTGCCTTTTCCTGCTGTGATCCCTGGCGAATCCAGCAAAGTAAAGATCGGACATCCTGCTGATTTTCCCAAAGGAGAAGGTCTTTGGATTGCAGCAACAAAAGCCTTTGTATTCCGTGATAATGAAGGTTTTTTTGTGATTTCAGGGATTTGCACCCACCTGGGATGCATTGTCGCCCAAGATCCCAAAGGATTCCACTGCCCATGCCATGGCTCTGCCTTTGGCAATCGCGGAGAGGTCACCAAGGGGCCTGCACCTTCTGCTCTTCCCTGGCTGGAAATATCGCTGGCATCCGATGGGCAACTAATCGTAGATACACAAAAAGTCATTCCTATGGGTACAAAGCTGAAAGTGTAGAGAGGAAATACTGTGCAAACTTCTGAAAATAAAACATCTGCCATGAGGGCTTTATGGATAAATATACAAAAAGCCCCTGTCCGATTTCTCAACGCTGTATTTCGCCACGACTGGCCGAATACAGACAGAACACGTTCCCAGGCAGTTTTTTCTAATTTTTTTCTTCACATCCATTCCACAAGAATCCACGAGCGTAGCCTTCGCTTCTGGAGTACCTGCGGTCTGGGCATAGCTTCGCTTTGTGCTTTTATTGTCCTGGTTGTCACAGGCGTATTGTTGATGATCTATTACAATCCATCCACAGAGCTGGCATACCAATCCATCAAGAATATTCATTTTGTAGTTCCAACAGGACGATTCATCCGCAATATTCATCGATGGGCTGCCCATCTCATGGTTATTTTTGTGCTTTTGCATATGGTTCGGGTTTTTTATACCAATTCCTATAAAAACAACCGCGAATTCAACTGGCTTGTAGGGCTTGCTCTTCTTGTGCTTACCCTTGGCCTAAGCTTCACTGGATACTTGCTTCCCTGGGATCAGCTAGCCTATTGGGCCATCACCATAGGCGCGAATATTGCTCAGTCTCCGCGCGAACTGACAGATGCCCTGGGCATTACCCAGATGATAGATCTCGGCGGGCTGCAAAAGCAAATTCTACTTGGTGCTGATACGGTTGGGCAAGAAGCCCTGACTCGGTTCTATCTTTTGCATGTCATGGTTTTGCCTCTGGTTATGAGCATGCTAATCGGTTTGCATTTATGGCATATCCGTAAAGATGGCGGTCTAGCACGCCCTATCGAAGAGACAGACGAGAAACCAGCCCGTTTGCTCACAGGCCAGGAAGTCACTTTCCAGCCTTCGCCAACCAAAACTTATGGTCTTATGGCCCTGGTAAAAGGAAAGACTCCTGCTGTGGACAAAGGAAACGAAAATACTGTCAGCACATGGCCTAATGCTTTTTATGCAGAAATGGCAGTTTTCATGATGACCTGTGCTATCTGCGTTTTGCTTTCTATATGGATGGATGCACCCTTGAAAGAACTGGCAAACCCTGTCCGTCCCGAAAACCCTGCAAAAGCTCCCTGGTATTTTCTTGGTTTGCAGGAACTCGTATCCTATTCTGCTTTTATGGGCGGAATCGGCATCCCAACCATTGTTCTCATAGGATTAGCCCTACTTCCTTTCATAGACAATAGCCCTGAACACCAGGGGCTTTGGATTGCTGGAAAAGGGCAAAAGCGGGTGATGATGCAAAGCGTTTTATTTGGGACTCTTGTTGTCCTGAGTCTTTTGGCATTCACCATTCGCTTCGGATGGCTTCGCGATTGGTTTCCCAGCATTAGCCAGATTATCATTACGTTTGTCAACCCTGGCACGATTTTGATTGGCTTGTTTATGCTTTGGTCTTTATGGATGGCGCAAAGACACAATTCCATTCGCATAGGCGGAATTGCCATATTTACATGCCTTGTAGTTGCTTTTCTTATTTTGACGTATTTCGCTACTGTACATCGCGGACCCAATTGGGATTTCTATTGGAGGATGAGTGAATGGCCGACCCATTAACAGACCATAAAGGAACAGACAAAGTTTTTAAGGATTTGCCTGTGCCAACCTTTGATCCTGTAAGCCCTGGTGGCAAAAGGGCAAGGTGGGCTCTTTTGATTTCTTCTCTGATAACGATTGCTTGTCTTTTAAGCGCAATGGTTTCAGAGCATTATCTAAAACCCTGGAGAATTTACCAACGCCAATTTGCCTCCTTGCTATCAGCCAATGCCCAGAAGGCGGGGAAATCAGACCCTGGTTTTCAGCAGGAAATCAAGCAAATTTTTTCCACAGAGCATAAGGTAGTAGACAGATGTACAACATGCCATCTGGGAATAGACAACCCTGATATGGCAAATGCGCCACAGCCTTTCCGTACACATCCAGCCTGGGTGAGTGAAGTTCATCCTCTCGAAAAATTAGGCTGTACTTCATGCCATGGCGGGCAAGGTCTGGCTACGACCAAAGAAGATGCGCATGGAAATGTTCCCCACTGGGAATTCCCTTTGATTCCTAAAGGCTACTACCAGGCAGGCTGTGGAAGCTGTCATACACATTTGAAAATATCAGGAGGCCATTTGCCTGAGCAGGGCGAGCGAATTTTTGAGCGCAATGACTGCTTTGCCTGCCATACCATAAATGGTCGAGGGCGTGGCAACATCAACCTCTCCACGATTGGTGCGAAAAAAATTCCTGACAACTGGCACAAAAAGCATCTTATCTTGCAAAAAAGCAGCAAAGACGATATATGGTGGCAAAGCTATGGCTCTCTGGAAGAAGAGGAAATCTCTGCTATCAATGCCTATTTTTCTCAATTGGTAGGCACGCCTAAGCTGGTTGCAGCAAAAGCGACTTTTTTTAGCAAAGGCTGCCTTGGATGCCATAGAGTCAATGGCGTAGGCGGCGATGATGGCCCTGATCTTTCTAATGCAGGGATCAAAGAGCCTATAACACTGGATTTTACCAATGTCAAGGGCAATCATAATCTTGCCCAATGGCACAAAGAGCATCTGCAAAACCCATCGCTTATTGTCCCAGAAAGCCAGATGCCTAAGCCCTTGCTTACAGAAGCAGAATTAGATGCTATCACTTTGTTTTTGATGTCTTTAAGAGGAAACCATCAAAATACGAAAAAGATGCCTATGGATAGAATCGAGGCATTGCATCTGCATGTGCGCGAATTCGCTGCTGATGGAGAATCCCTTTATAAAGCGTTTTGCAGCTCATGCCATGGTCAGGACAGGTTAGGAAACCGTTTTGGGATCAGCAATATATCGTTCCCTTCTCTAGCGCATCCTACTTTTCTGTCACTGGCTTCGGATCGATTTATCAGGCAGAGTCTGCTAAATGGAAGACCAGGAAGAAGAATGCCCTCCTGGGGCAAAAAAGACGGTGGACTTCGTACAGAAGAAATCGAAGCCTTGATCCAATATTTGCATTCGGATAAAGCTGCTCCATCCTGGAAAGAAGTAAGCCAAGGGGAAGGGGATCTGGATTCAGGGGAACGCATGTATCGCAATGAATGCTCTGCCTGCCACGGAGCGCAGGGAGAAGGCACGTTGTCTGTCCCTGCTCTTTCTAACCAGGTTTTTCTTAAAACAGCAACCCCAGAGTTCCTTTATACAATGCTTGCTATGGGCCGCGAGGATACTGCTATGGGAAGCTATCGCCACTATAATGCACAAGAAATGGCTTCTTTGATACGCTATATCTTAAGCTGGCGGAATGGCGAGGCATTACCATTGCCTTCTCTTCCTGAGTCAAGATCCATTGTCTCTGGACAAATCGCATACACTGAATCTTGCGCTTCTTGTCATGGAAGCAAAGGCGAAGGGGGAATAGCTTCGAATCTGGTTAACCCTGCTTTTTTAAAGGCGGCTTCTGATGGCTTTATGGCAGCAGCAGTAAAGCACGGACGATGCGCTTCTTCTGAAAAAAAGAATATGCTTCGCGTCACAGACCAGGATCTTGCCAACATCATCGAATATTTGCGTAAAAGGGCATCTCTCGGAGACCAGATACCTCCTGGAAGGCTTGTTGAGGGCGATCCTAAAGAAGGCGAAATCCTCTATGACCAATCTTGCATGGCCTGCCACGGCAAAAAAGGCAGCAAAGGGAATGCCCCTGAGCTTTCTAATGAGGTATTCCAAAATTCCTCTACCGATGGTTATATCCAGGCAACGATTGTGCGCGGACGTTTATCAGCAGGCATGCCTGGTTTTGGCATGAACAATATCAACTACAAAAAGCTAAGTATGGACGAAGTCAACCATATAGTGCGGTATATAAGAACACTAAAGAATAGCAAGGAATAATTATACCCATAATGCTGTAAACTTAAGTTAATAGGTAGCGATTACGTGAGCGTTATGCATGTTGCCCCATGCGTGTTAAGTTATAAGTATTTTTTAAAAAAATAGCTTGTATTAAACTCAACGCAGCAAGCGAATTTTATCTGAAGAGATCGCTCCGTGTAAGCCTTCTTTCAGGAATCAAAAAAACAGGATCCCATTTTTATTTTTGCGCCAGGCTCAAGAGTAGAATAAAAGGCAATGCCCTGGGTAAAAATTTTTAGAATCGAAAATAATTGAATACAGGAGTAAATACGATGAGTAATAAGGAGGAGAGTTACACCATAACTCGTCGGCAATTCATAAAAATAGCTTCGAGTATGGGGTTTGGTGCTTTATTGGCGCAAAATGGTCATCTATTCGCAGAAGGCACAGAAAGCCCACTGGAATTCCATACAGACCGCGAATGGGAAAGAACCTATCGCGATTTATATCGGCCTGATAGCACATTTACCTTTTTATGCGCTCCCAATGATACACACAACTGTCTGCTAAATGCCTATGTCAAAAATGGCGTGATTGTCAGAATTGGAGCAACTTATGGATATGGCAAGGCTCAAGATCTGGATGGAAATAAAGCATCCGCAAGGTGGGATCCTCGTTGCTGTCAAAAAGGATTGGCCTTAACCAGGCGTTTTTATGGCGACCGTAGAGTGAAAGGGCCTATGCTTCGCAAAGGATTCAGAGAATGGGTCGAAAAAGGATTCCCCCGCGATCCTGCTACAGGAAAGCCTTTACCTGAATATTTTAACCGCGCCAGAGATTCCTGGGAAAAAGTATCCTGGGAAAAGATAGCAGACATTGCAGCAAGAGCCTTAATTAACATTGCTCAAACCTATACTGGCAAAGAAGGTGCTGCACGACTGAAAGCCCAAGGTTATGATGAAGAGATGATCGAAGTTGCCAAAGGGGCTGGAACACAATGCCTGAAATTCCGTGGAGGAATGCCTCTTTTGGGAATGACCCGCGTTTTTGGAATGTACCGTATGGCAAATTCTATCGCTCTTTTGGATAAGTATATTCGTGGAGTGTCTGAAGACGAAGCTTTGGGCGGGCGTGGATGGGACAACTATTCCTGGCATACAGATTTACCCCCTGGGCATCCTATGGTCACAGGCCAGCAGACTGTGGATTTTGATTTGAATGCTTGCGAAAACGCTAAACTGCTTATTGTCTGGGGCATGAACTGGATCACGACAAAGATGCCCGATTCCCATTGGCTTACAGAAGCCAGAGTCAAAGGGACAAAAGTAGTGCATATAGCATGTGAATATAGTTCTACAGCATGCAAAGCCGATGAAGTAATCGTAGTCAGGCCAGGCACTACACCAGCCCTTGCACTGGCTCTCTCTCATACTATTGTCCAAGAAAAGCTATACAACGAAGGCTATGTCAAAAGATTCACGGATCTGCCTTTTTTGGTGCGCTACGATACATTGAAGCTTTTGAAAGCATCTGATATTGTTCCAGGCTATCAGAATGCCGAGCTAAGCAACAGAACCCAGGTCATCAAACCAGGGGATAAAGTAGATCCCGTATACCAACAGAAAAATCAGCTCATTCCCTTTGCGCTCAGGCAGGAATGGGGCGACTTTGTTGTTTGGGATAAAAATAAAAATGCCCCTGCAACAATCACCCGCGATCAGGTAGGCGAATATTTCGACAAATCTGGCTTAGATCCTGTGCTAGAAGGCGATTTTGAAGTTAAGCTGGCCGATGGCAATATAGTCAAGGTTACAACAATATTCAGCACGATCAAGCACTATCTGGAAAATTTCTCTGCTGAAGATGCCCAAGGCATTACCTGGGCACCCAAAGAGAGCATTGTATCTCTTGCCCGCGAAATTGCCAAAAATTCAGGCACGACTTTGATTGCAACGGGTATGGGGCCAAACCAATTCTTCAACAATGATTTAAAAGACCGCACCCTGTTTTTGCTAGGTGCATTGACAGGAAATGTTGGTTATGTTTCTGGAAACATCGGATCTTATGCTGGAAACTACCGTGTTGCTTTGCTGAGTGGTTTCTTACAATATATCAATGAAAACCCATTTGATATAGAACTTGATCCCCAGAAGCCTGCAAGGCTTAGAAACTATTGGCGAGCAGAATCAGCCCATTATTATAACCATGAGGATCATATTCTTAAAATCAAAGGGAAAGTCTATACTGGCAAAACACACTTCCCAACACCCACTAAATCATTGTGGTTTGCTAATGCCAACTCGATTTTAGGAAACCTGAAATGGCATTATAACCTGGTACACAATGTATTGCCCAAAATCGAAATGGTGGCTGTGAATGAATGGTGGTGGTCTACTTCTTGCGAACATGCGGATATTGTTTTTGCTGTAGATTCCTGGGGTGAAAGAAAAGTCCCTGATATGTGTTGCTCTGTAACCAATCCTTTCCTTACCCTCTATCCTGTCAATTCTTTCCCAAGAATTTATGACACAAAAGACGATGTGGAAGTTATTGCCATGATTGGCAAACGGATTGGGGAAGTCATCCAAGAGCCAAAATTCAAAGACTATTGGAAATTCGTGGATGAAGATAAAGTATCTGTGTATTTGCAGCGTATTCTGGACAAAAGCAGCACTACCTCTGGATATTCTTTTGAAGATTTGCATGAAAAGGCCAAAATGGGTATTCCTGCGCTTCTGATGAACCGAACAACACCTCGTACTGTCGGCTATGAACAAACCGCAGATAGTATGCCCTGGTATACCAAAACAGGCCGTCTGGAATTCTATCGCGATGAAAAAGAATTTATCGAACATGGAGAGAATTTGCCTGTCCATAGAGAGCCTATTGACTCCACTTTCTACGAACCAAATGTTATTTTAAGCAAGCCTCATCCTTTTATAAAGCCTTTAGGGCCAGAAGATGTAGGACTAAAACGCTCTGAGCTGGATACTGAAACCAGGCAAGTCCGCAATGTGGTATTGTCATGGGCAGAGCTTTCCAAAACACAGCATCCGCTCATGGAAAAAGGGTATCAGTTTATTTTCCATACACCCAAATACAGACATGGATCTCATACAACTCCCATAGAGACAGACATAATTGCTGCCTTATTTGGGCCTTTTGGCGATATGTATCGTAGCGACAAGCGTATGCCCTTTGTTGGCGAAGGCTACGTAGATATACATCCCCAGGACGCAAAGGACATTGGTATCGAAGATGGCGATTATGTGTGGGTGGATGCCGATCCATCAGACCGTCCCTATCGTGGGTGGAAGCCAGATGACCCAGACTATAAGGTTTCTCGCCTGCTATGCAGGGCAAGATATTACCCTGGAACACCACGAGGAGTGACGAGAATGTGGTTTAATATGTATGGCGCAACACCAGGCTCAGTCAAAGCCCACGAAACTCGCCCTGATGGCCTTGCTAAAAATCCAGAGACAAACTATCAGGCAATGTTCCGATCTGGAAGCCATCAAAGTGCCACCAGGGGATGGCTCAAGCCTACCCACATGACAGATACGCTTGTGCGCAAAGGTATGGCAGGCCAGGATATTGGCAAAGGCTTTATGCCTGATATTCATTGCCCTACAGGCGCGCCAAGGGAAGCTTTTGTGAAGATTACCAAAGCTGAACCAGGCGGAATGGATGGCAAGAAATTGTGGCTTCCTGCCGAAATGGGGATTCGCCCTACCTATGAAAAAGAATCATTTAAGTCCTATATAGAGGGTAAATATATCAAGAGGAGTTAAACCATGGCTCGTGTTTATAACTGGCAAATTGCCCGCAAAATGAGTTATTGGTATGGGGAATCACGCCCCAAACGCCAGTTTGCGGCTGTCTTTGACACAAACAAATGCATCGCATGTCAGACATGCACTATATCTTGCAAAACCACATGGACATCAGGAAAAGGCCAGGAATATATGTTCTGGAACAATGTGGAAAGCAAGCCTTACGGAGGATATCCGCTTACTTATGATCTCAAGCTTATGGAAATGCTTGGCGCACAAAATTGGAAAGGCGATATCTATCAGGGACAAACCATATTTGAAGCAGCACCAGCAGGCGAGAGAGTGCTTGGATATGCTCCACACCATAGAGAATATGCTTATCCGAATATTGGCGAAGATGAAATCGCAGGAGTTGTAGACAAAGGAATGCATCTTACTTTACCCAATATGGTCTGGATGTTTTATCTTGCTCGCATTTGCAACCATTGCACATACCCTGCATGTCTTGCAGCCTGTCCTAGAGGCTCAATATACAAACGCCCTGAAGACGGAATTGTCCTCGTAGACCAGAAAAAATGCAGAGGCTACCGCGAATGCGTAAAAGCATGTCCTTATAAAAAGGCTTTTTTCAACAGTTGTACAGGGACTTCAGAAAAATGCATTGCCTGTTTTCCCGCAAGCGAGCAGGGATCGCAGCCACGCTGCTTTACAGAATGTATTGGCAAGATCCGCCTTCGCGGATGGATTAATGTTCCATCCAAAGCAGACGAGAATAACCCAATAGACTATCTTGTCCATATACAGAAAGTGGCATTGCCTCTCTTCCCTCAGCTTGGATTAGAGCCAAACGTATACTATATACCTCCAATCCATGTCCCTGACCCTTATCTGGTACAGCTTTTTGGGCCTAGCGCACCTGCGGCTGTGGAAAAATACAAGGCATGCCATGAAAAAGATCCCAAGATGGCTTCCTTGATCCAGCTTTTTGGATGCACGCCCCACGTTGTTTCCCAATTTGAATGGGAAAAAGACAAAATCAGTGCCTTGAACGACAAGAAAGAAAAGCTGGTGACAGTCCCTGTTACCGAACCTGTAACAATCCGAAATCCTTTTGATCTAAAACGCTCTGTCCCCAGAATGAATATAAATTAGGAATGCCAAAGGGTTTTGTTTCCAACGCAGGTTGGAATAAAACCCTTGGATCTAAAAAAAGGGAAAAATATGTTCTGGTCAAAATGCTGTTGAACATATTTCAAGAGATGCTGGTATTAATCACGAATAAGACGAATATACTAATTACGCGAATGAAATTTCTATAAAAACTATTCATGCCATTCGACCATTCGTCTTATTCGTGATAAAAATCTTTGCTTTTTCTGCAAAAATCTAATTGCACAGGATCATTTTGATTATTACAAAAAAGGGAAAAATATCATGCAAAGGAAAATTTTTATAATACTTCTGGCAATTGCTTTGATTGCAGGCTGTACAGAAGCAGCCACCAAGGCATCGACCAATACACCTAAAAAGCTCATCGCTCAATATGCAAAGGAATCTCTTTCTGAAATTTCCGATAGCAGCAATCTATGGCAAGGTGCTTTAGAAATGAAAGTTTATTTAGAACCACAAGATGTAGCCATGCCAAAGCTCATGAAATCAAAAATAACGGAAATCCGAATCAAAGCTTTATGCAATGAAAAAACTCTTGCTTTTCGTATGGAATGGGATGATGAGACGCAGGATACAATAGAGGAAAACGGCCTTTTTTCTGATGCAGTAGCAGTCCAGATGCCTCCTTCCCCTATGGGAGACCTTCCTGATCCTATGATGGGGCAGTCAGATCGTCCAGTTCACATCCATCTTTGGAAGGCATCCTACCAAAGGCAAATAGAATTAGGGGAATGGAATGTGCGGCAAACGCATCCTCATGCATCCATAGACCACTATCCTCCTCAGGCAGCATCAGGAGAGCAAAAAGAGAAGCTGGAAAAACAATACAAAATTGCCCATGCTTCAG
>JABWCH010000227.1 GCA_013359215.1 Candidatus Brocadiia bacterium
AAATTTAAAAAAATAACGGATAAAAATCTGGAAAAAACAATTTATCCACAGATTACTCAGATTACACAGATTTTTTATGCTATGTTAGCTATGCCATTTAAAGAGTAAAAATTTGTAAAATTCAGAAGCAATCCTATTTTAGAATTGTTTTTTTTAATCTGCGTAATCTGTGCAATCTGTGGATTTTTTATTTTTGGTCTTCTATATTATCGTGCAACGCCCTCCCTCTCTTCTCTGCGCTCTCTGCGCCTCTGCGGTAAATTTTTTTGAAATGGGGAAGTTATTTAATTCTGATTCCTTTTTAACATTGTCAAATTAGGCAATGATTTCTTTGTGGATTCCTGCGAGGTTGGCCTTTATTTCTTCCAGTACAGGTGGCATGGATGTTTTCATTTTGCTGTTAGCAAACCTTGGAAAGATGTGGAAATGGGCATGGGGGACTTCTTGTCCTGCTACAGTTCCATTGTTGCTGAAAAGATTATATCCATCGCTTTTGAGCTTGTTTTTCAACAAAACAGTCACCTTGGTCAGAGCTTGAGTAAAAGCCAGGCTATCCTCTGGAGACATACTATCAAAGGTTTCGTAGTGCTTTTTAGGAATGACAAGGGTATGTCCTTTTGCTCTGGGGAAAATATCTAAAAAGGCAATGTTTTTTTCATCTTCATAAACTTTATAGGCAGGGATTTCGCCCTGGATGATTTTGCAAAAAATACACATTTTTGTTCTCCTGCTGCAAAAGACAAAAGAGCATTGTGGGTTCTTTTCCACAATGCTCTTTGTTTTTTGGGCTATTCTTCTTCTTTTGCCAAAGATTGGATAAATCCCTCTGGCAACGCTACTTTTTGGGTCACAACATCATTTCCTACAGTTATTTCTATTTCCAGGAATTTTAAAAGCCCATTCTCAGGATAGAAATAGACTTTTCCTTTCATTCCTGATGGAGCATAGGATAGGGAATCGCTATAGAGGAATTTTTCTTGTTTGGATTTCCAGTCAGCGCATTGTTGTTTCATGTAATATCTGTTGATGCTAATCATATCTGAGCCAGATCCAGCATAACGATAGTATCTTTGCAAGGAAATCGTGGGGTTCACGATGCTATTGATCGTGTATTCTGGGCTGTATGTGACTCTATAGACGGATTTGTCTTCAGGATAGTCTGGATCTTGCATATTCCATTTTGCTAGTTCATTTTGGGTATATACATAAGGTTCTACTGTCAGTTTTGGGAAGTGTTTGCGTCGGGAAATAGCTTGTCTGTGGACTTTTCCGTATTGGTCGTAAACGTCTAACCATAGCGATAGGTTTTCCCAATCTTTAGCAGTAGGGTTGCCCTTGAATTCATATATATAAGGATATTTCCCTTCTTTTCCACCGAGTTTGAAATATGTGTGTCCTTGGATTAAGACAGGAAAGGGATTAAAGGAAGGTTTGGAAGGATCCCATCTGCTGTAATCAATGAACTTGCCTTCTATCCATTCTTTTCCTATTTTGGCATAAAGTTTCATTTCCAAAATGGAATTGGGCAGCTCGCTCAGGTTGATAACAAAAAGATCTAAGGGAAGTTGAATGTCGAAGTAGCCATAGTCCTGGTTTTGGTGTATATTCAAAGGCTTAAAATTATGTGCCTGAAGGCGGGGCCGCCTGGAATTCATAGCAAAAAGCCATTGGTATAAAGTGAAAGCAAAGGTAGCGACAGAGATAAATATCGCTAAGTATTCGTTCATTCATTTACTCCTTGGTAAAAAGATAAGATTTGTCTATGTAAGGCATCATCGCGGCTTTCCCACTGTTTATGTGGGAAAGGAATAGAAAATGCTATTTTGCTTCAGGAACTAAAAATCCTTTTGGCCCAACTTTATGGCTTGGTTCTTTGGATTCTTTTGCTAAAATAGCAAGGCATGTTCTCCAGAAAGGGCGAACTACTTGTACAGACTGGGTTTCCAATTCTTTCAGCTTGCTGGATAGCGTGTCGTCCAATCGGTTGATGGAAATTTTTTCTTGCCATTCGTTGCTCAGCCTTTCGTATCCTGGCCCCCAAATGCCCTTCTTCTCCTGGAAGCTTTTCCCAAGATCTATAAGATGCTTTCTGAGTTCCTGGGCTTCGCTATTTTCTTTATCCATAGAAAGCTTTGTTTCCATGAGATCGCTGAGTTCGAGAACATTGTTTTTATAGTATTCAAAGTTGGTCTTTTTTTCTTCTTCTTTGGTTTCTGCCTTTAAGGTAGACCATAGGCGATCATCAACGACTTTGACATTGAGTCCCAGAAGCTTATTCACATCGCTCATGGATTCGCTGTAAAGATTCTTGATTCTGGAAGCCATTTCTTCCATAATCAATGTGATCTGGCGAGACTGTTCTGCTAATTGGACATCGTCAGCACTTGTTCCTTTTTTCGTAGCATATTCTTTGAATTCTTTGATGGTTTTCTGGAAACGCTCGATGCTGGCTTTGAGTTCATCATAAGCAACATTGAATTCTTTTTTTTCAGATTCAAAATCATAATAGTATCTGGTAACATCTTTCAGGAGTTTTTCATCACTAGATGTACGAAGGGCTTTTTCTGCTTCTTTATCCGCATCTTTTTTGATTTCTTCTGGTTTTTTATATTCAAAAGCAAAAGAATCTGATCTGGTGATGACAATCCCTACATTTTTCAAATACTCTGGAATCTGGGTGTAGATGATTTCCGAAAGTTCTTTGTGTAAGCGAAAAACGTCCATATCAACACCTTCCAGCTTTTCTTCCTGAAGTTCGCTTGTTAGCACGCATTCTTTGCGGAACTCTTCCAGATAGGCAATCCTTGCCCGAAGTTCATTGATTATATCCAAAAAGTTAGATATATATTGCACTTCAAGAGCGCATTGCATTTGCAGTGGCCCTACAACAAAATCCTGCCTGGAAAAGACAAGATGGAATCCCTTTTCGAATTTCCCTCTCATGTCTTCCAGAATATCAATGGATTTTCCCAGGCGGCTTAGCTTCAGGTTAATTTCCAAAACAGCGTATTTATTGCTTTTGGTTAAAAGACGGCGGTCAAGAACAAAGCAAAGTTCCAATAGATTTTTTAATTTTTTACGAATTGTATCAATGCTGCTTTGCTGAATCTGGCCTTCATATTTAAGGCTTTTGGTATAGTAAGAAACTTTGTTGTCGTCAAAATCAGGACGATACAAAAGATAGTTGGCACAACCTATGAGAAATAAAAGGCTTGCTAAACACAATATGATTGTTTTTTTCATGAACCCCTCCTTATGTAAGGTTTTTCATCTCTAACCGCAGATACGCCTGCGGCTTAGACCTATCCCAAAAATTCTGATTTTTGCTATTTTTCGGATAGGCCCTTATGTCGCTATTTTTTATTCCCAAAGCAAATTTCATATACGTCTTGGTATGATTCTACAAAGTGAATCTTTAAACCTTCGACAACATATTTGGGAATTTCCTCTATGTCTCTTCGATTTTCTTCAGGAAGAAGAACGGTTGTTACTTTGGCTCTTTTCGCAGCAACCAGTTTTTCGCGGATTCCTCCTACAGGCAAGACTCTTCCTGTTAAGGTAAGCTCGCCTGTCATGGCAATGCCTTCCTGGATATTTTGGTTTTTAGCCAGAGAAATCAAGCTGGTTGCCATAGTGATCCCTGCGGAAGGTCCATCTTTAGGTGTCGCGCCTTCGGGAACATGAAGATGGATGTAACGCTTACTGAAAAAATCATCAGAAATTTTAAATTTTTTTGCATTGGCAGTAATATAGCTGTAAGCAATATGAGAAGATTCCACCATCACATCGCCTAGTTGTCCTGTTTGCTTAAACCCCGACTGTTTATCTACTTTGCCAACAGATTCGATAAATAGAACACTACCGCCCAAAGAAGTCCAGGCAAGGCCAGTAACAATCCCAGGAAATAGCTTTTTATCTAGCAAGGATTCGCGGAAAATAGGAGGCCCTAAGAACTTGTCAATATTTTTTAACCCAACATGTATTTGTTTTTTATTCTTTTTAAGAATTTTCACTGCGGATTTACGCATGATTTTATTGATTTGCTTTTCAGCACTTCTTACGCCTGCTTCTCTTGCATAAAATTCGATGATTTGTTCAAGAACAGGCTTGCTAAAACTGAGCATCTGTTCCTCCAGCCCATGCCTTTTAAGCTGCTTTGGAATAATATGGCGGCTCAATATTTCTACTTTTTCTTGCTTGATGTAGCCAGCCAGATGTATGGTTTCCATTCGGTCTTTCAGAGCCAGGGGGATTGTATCCAAAATATTTGCTGTGGCAATGAACAAGATCCTCGAAAGATTGTACGGGACATCCAGATAGTGGTCACGAAAGGCAGAATTTTGTTCAGGATCTAATACTTCCAGCAAAGCAGAAGCAGGGTCGCCCCTATAATCTTTGCCGATTTTATCGATCTCGTCTAGCATAATCACGGGATTGTCTGTTCCTACAACCTTGAGTGCCTGTATCAACTTTCCTGGCATTGCTCCAATGTACGTTCTTCTATGCCCCTTGATTTCACCTTCATCGTGCATGCCACCAACAGAGAATCTGAAAAATTTACGTCCTAAAGCTCTTGCTATGCTCTTTCCCAAAGAGGTTTTCCCTACGCCTGGAGGCCCAACAAAACATAAAATCGAACCCTCTACTCTTTTTAGCAGCTTTCCTACTGCCAAAAATTCCACCAATCGATCTTTCACATCTTCCAGTCCATAATGGTCTTCATCCAATATCTGGCGGGCTAAATCCAGATCCAGATTGTCTTCTGATTGTTTTCCCCAGGGCAAAGTCAAGATCCAGTCTAAATAATTTCGAGTGATTCCAAATTCAGGAGAATGGATTTCCAGCAAAGAAAGCTTTTTGAGTTCCTCATCAAGCTTATTCTTTACTTCTTCTGGGAAATTTTTGCCTTCCATTTCTTTTTGGAATCTCGCAAGCTCTGTTGTTTTCTCATCTTGCTCATAACCAAGCTCTTTTTTAATGGCTTTTAGCTGCTCTCTTAAAAAGAATTCTCTTTGTCGCTGGTTGATCTTATCTTCTATCTGCTTGTTGATTTTGTCTTTGATTTTCAGGAAATCCAATTCTTTTTTCAAAAGCAAGAGGGTGCTTTGTAGCCTTCCCATAAGGCTGAAAGAGTCCAGGGTTTCCTGGATTTCCTTTGCTGTTGCATTGGTGATTAAAAGAGCAAAATCACATAAACGATCTGGCTCAGAAGGCGAAAGGTTGCTCAAAATAAACTTTAGCTCTTCAGGAAATACTGTAGTAAGCTGGCTGATTTCTTTTAGATGAGATGCAATGCTTAGAGAATAGGCGCGAATTTCCTTTTCATCTCCTTGTGTGTCTATAGTAGGGTATGTCACCATCGCAAGATAAAAAGGATTATCTTGTAAAATTTTTTGTATTTTAAACCTTTTTAAACCACGGATTAAAATCTGATAGTCTCCTGTAGGTATTTGCATAAACTTCACTATTTGTGCAGCAATCCCTACATTAACAATGCCTGTAGTCATAGGAGAAGCTTCAGGAATACTTTTGGCTTCCCTTTTTTTTGTGGATTCCTCTTCAGCACTTTGTTCGATTTCCCTCTTACTATACACAAATCCAACAAAAGAATTTTCCATCTTTTCCAGGTGTTCCATCAAAGCCTTTGTGTTTTTGTCGCCTCGAATGAATACAGGAAGTAGCATTCCTGGAACAACAGGCTTTCCATCTAGTGGAATGAGTGCTAACTGAGGTGGGACAATATCTTCTTTTTTGATGATCTGTGTATCTACATTTTTATCCTTTTTCTTGGTACTATTTTTATTGCTATTTTGTGACTTGCTTTTCTTTGTTTTTTCTATCATTAGCTAGCCTCGTACAAAAGGGTTGTGTGCTTTTTCATATTCTATTGTAGTAGAATACCCATGGCCTGGATGTACTCGTGTGTTGCCAGGCAAAGTATAGAGCCTTTCTTTGATGCTCTTTTGTAAAATTGCAAAAGATCCGCCAGGAAGATCTGTCCTTCCAATAGAATTAGAAAACAAAACATCGCCTACAAAGACATCCTCTCCGAATAAAAAAGAAACGCCTCCTGGCGAATGACCTGGAGTATGGATTACTATGCCTCTACATTCCCCAAAAAACAGGGCTTCTCCATCTTCTATGTATTTATCGATACGGGGAACTTCCACTCCTTCTATTTCGTATTTTGCTGCCTGAAAAGGCAAGGACTTTGCCAGTTCTTCGTCGCCTTTATGCATATAAAAAGGCCATGTAAATTTTTTCTGTAATACAGCAACGCCTCCAATGTGATCAATATGCGCATGGGTAGCAAGAATATACTGAATTTTAACACCCATAGCTTGAATTTTTTTCTCTATCAATTCTGCTTCATCTCCAGGGTCGATCAAAATAGCTTCGTTTGTTTTTTCACAAACCAAAACACGAGCATTTTGCTGAAATGGGCCAACGACAATACGTTCCATTCTCATGTTTTTCTCCATTACTTAAACTTTTGCTCTTTCATAACTTTGAGCTGTCTTGCTCTGTCTGCATACTCTGGGTTTTGATTTTTGAGCAATTCAAAGCAATAAGCTGCTTTATCATAAGCTTCACGTGTTGTTTCATCCTGCGATTCATAAAGCATAATCAATCGTAAATAGCAAAACAAAGCTTCTTTGGTATTTTGCTCATGAAAGTAGCAATTTCCCAACCCCAAATAAAGGCTTGCCATGTCTGCTTTATTCTCTGGGGGAAGGCTTTTTAAAAGCCCTGAAAAGACTTCTTTGCTTTGCGATATTTTTTTTACTTTCCAATAGCAATGCCCTAAGCTCAATTGCACAGAATTTTTTAATGATACATCTGTAATTTTTTTTAGCAATTGTTCATACACCTGAATCGCCTTTGGGTATTCTTTATTTTCATCAGCGGCCTGCCCTAAATAATATAGGCTTTCCAGGGCTTTTTCTGATTCATTGATTTCTTCATATAAAGCAGAAGCCTTTTGCAAAAAAGACACTGCACTTGCTGGTCTTTTTCCCTCTATATAGCAAATTCCCATATTAAAATGAGCCTCTGCTTTATAATATGTTTCTGCAAAAGAATCAAGCAATTTTTTATAAGATTGGATCGCCTTAGGATAGTTTTTCATTTTCTGGTAGCTCAGGCCAATTTTATAAAGGCAATGTTGTGCTGTCCATTCTTGTTGTTTTGCTTCTCTTTCGTAAGATTCTATAGCACGGTTATATACTTTTGCTTCAAAATGATTTTCTGCAACTTCGTATTCAGGCGGGTATTTTTCTCTTTCGATCTGTAGTATTTTTTCTTTTTTTCTATCAATATGCTGTGGAATGCGGGAAGAAACAGCATTGAAATAATACGATATTCTATCAAAATTTTCTACTGTAATGGTCACATCTGTTAGTTTTTTTCTATTGGTAATAATACTATCTGCTTTTGCTAAGGAAAAGCCAAATAGTAAAAAAAAGCACGGAAAAAGAAGAAGAAATTTCATATTGATTGACCTTATTTAAAATTACAATGTCCAGAAAAAATTTTTGAAGAATTTTTTTCTTGTAGACCCAAAAACAATTATAGCATAAAAAAATGCTAAAACAGGCTTTTTTTCTAGCCAGTAAGAGCAATACACAATATACATTTTTTTTAGCAATTTGTCAAAAGTTAATTCAGGCTTATTTTCAGCCTATCTTGAACAATAAGTAATTGCTAATCAACAACAGTAATTTAACATTGTCAAAATAATTCCTTTCGGGCATTCGTCTTATTCGCGATAAAAATCTTTGCTTTTTCGGCAAACATTGGACTTCTTAGTTTCTATCTTGATGGATGAAAAAAAATTTTGCTAGATAAAACTAAGAATTGACTAAAAGCTAATTTTATTATAAGATATTTAAGCAGTACTTAGTCTTTTTGACTTTTATCTTTTTTTTAATAGGAGTTTTCTATGCAAAAAACCTTAATCCTCTTCTTGATCGCTATTTTCCTTTGCCCTGTTTTTGCAGCACCTTTGCTTTTTACTCAATATGGCAATGGAGCGGCAAGTGGAGCTACCAACATAGCTTCCTGGGTTATCTCTGGCATGAGCGGATACAAGATCCAGATTACCAAAATAGGCATTGGTGGTGATTCTAGTCCAGCATCGGGTGACAATATTTTCTCTGCCACCAGCTCAAGCAGCAACTTTAGCTTTTCCTGGGTGGCTGGACAACAGACAAATTCTGCCACATATAGGCTTGCTGGTACTACAGTAGTGAGTGGAGCTGGCTATGGATTTACTTATAGAGACGTTGATTACACAAGCAATATCAATGACTCTGTTACAATCAAATGGGATTATCATTATGACTGGGATGGCCTGTATGCTTATGGTACTGATATTCTAGGCAATTCCTATAGCGATCCCGCCAGTTCTGTGCGCGTATGGGTATTGTATGAATATATTGCTGTTCCTGAACCTGCAAGCTTGATGATGCTCGTTCTCGGATGCTTTGGTTTGCTCTTAAAAAGAATAAAAAAATAGATCCAGAGAATTAGACTAAAAGCTTTTAAAGGGGGAAAAATGGATACAAAAAATTTTCCCCTAAAAAAAAATTTAATTTTCCCAGCACCTTGGCCTTTTATATAAGGAAAGCGAGATGAAACGCTTTTACCAGATTTCTATTACATTTCTATCTTGGGCGTTTTTTCTATCTATTTCTTATAAAAACATACAAGGTGCTAAAGTAGAAATTATGCTCTTGGGCTTGGTCATGGCTTTGGGTATACTATTTACTGCGTTCTCAGGAGTTCTTTTTTCCTGGACAGCAAAGCAAAATTTTATTTTAGCTTGTGTTTTGTTTATTCTCTTTGCAGCCAAGCATTTTTTGACTTCCTATACATCTTCTGTAGCTTCTTTCTATTATTTCGCGATTGTTCCTTTTATTTTTTGTATGGGAGAGGTATTTTTGATTTTTGCTATCTGGGATCTTTACCAAAAGAATTCTACAAAATTTCGCACTATCTTCTACAATGGCATGGTTCTTGTCACTTCTAGCTATTCTTGCCAGACAATGCTTCTTCT
>JABWCH010000228.1 GCA_013359215.1 Candidatus Brocadiia bacterium
GTTTTTTTGATTCCTGAAAGAAGGCTTACACGGAGCGATCGCTTCAGATAAAACTCGCTTGCTGCGTTGAGTTTAATACAAGCTATTTTTTAAAAAATATTTATAACTTAACACGCATGATGGAAACGCTACCCCAAAAAAAAATCATCTTGTATTCCAAAGTTTTTTATTATAAAATGCAAAAGAAAGATTTTTTTATTTTTTTTTAAGAGAGGAGGTTTCTATGCGAAACATATTTTTAGTATTAGCTTTGGTAAGCATTAGCATGTCTTATGCTGCTACCATCAATTTCACGGCATCGGAAATCAATACAAACTGGACATCTCTTGGAAACCCTCGCGATGGCAGTACAGGTACATGGAGCGTTTCTGGCTCTGAAAACGTTTCCCCAGATAGTGGTGCAAAAATCAGCAACATCGTCATGGGAGATGGTATTTTCTCTGGAACATTCCGTACAACAGGTTCAGACGACGACATGATTGGATTTATTTTCGGCTACCAAGATATGGATAACCATTACCGCTTTGGGTGGGATTCCTATGATTACAATGGTGGCTATGCTGATCTTGGTGGAACGAACGGCATGAGGGTGATTAAAGAAGTCGCTGGAACGAATTACTTTTTGGCTCAAAACAGCACAAGATGGCAAAGGAATGTTTACTATAATTTCAGCGTGACTCGCTCAAGTAGCAATTTTAATGTAAAAATAGTAAGACAATCTGATGCTGCTGTTCTTATGGATTATACAGGAACAGACTCTCAATTTTCTATAGGAAATGTCGGTATTTACACTGCAAGCCAATCTCCTGTCTATTTTTCCAACATATCTATGAATGTCCCAGAACCCGCTACATTTTTAATGATGTTTGGCACATTTCTTTCTATTCTTTTCTATAAACGCAGATTCTAAAAATTCTGCTCATAACGCTGTCAGCTTAAGCGTGGAGTAGCCTACGCGAACGTACGTTTAAGTTCATGTAGGCTGCTTATCATTGCAACCTTGGAAAAATCCTTTTACTTTTCAAAAATACTTTTGTTTAATCTTTTCTTTCTTGCTATAATACTTTTGTACTATTGCGGATTTCGTTTTGATAAAACGTCTACCGCGTAGAAAAAAAATATGTAAAGGGATTTTGCAGATAGAGTTTTGCATCAAAGGAGGAGTATAGTGGAAGAAGTCATCTGTAGCGCGAAAAAACGAGGCCGTGACCTTACAATCGATTCTTTAAAAGTTGCAGGAAAGGAAGTCGTTCGCGATGCCATTATAATCATTCCTAAAGACGGAAAGAAAAAAAAGGATGGATTATACCAATTCTCGATAAGCTATCGCCTGGGGAATAATGGCTATTTGTCTTGTAAGGATTTTGAGAACTATGCCTATTTTAATGATAAAATTGTAAGCAAGCAGCAAGGTCTGTCTATGGGGCCAAATGAATTTAAAGTCTTTACGGATAAAGAAGTAGAATTGGATATTAAAGATGGCTCATTTTTAGTACGAGTCGATGCTCTTTCTAAAGTCATGGAAGACGATGAAACCAATAATGATATATCGACTAAGTTGTTTTTCAGAGGCTTTGAGTCTGGTGCAGCGAATGCTCCTGCATTGCATATAGAAATGCTTAGGATTGCAGGAAGAACGCCTGTTCAGGGAAGAGTCAAGCTTACCAAGCAGGATTCTGTAGGACAAAAAGAAGGAAGATATGCTTTTCCTGTTGAGTATGTGATGAGAAATTTTGGCGTAGGAGATGCTACGGAATTTGACAATCTTTATTTTTTAGATGGAAAGAGCTTTTTCAGACAGCCTAAACTGTCTCTCAAAGGAGGAGACTCCCAGTTGGTTCAACTGGTTGCTTATCTGCCTCCTCGTAGCGGGAAGCTAACTCTTAAGGTAGATGCTGGGAATAAATATTCTAAATCGCCGCAATGTAAAGACACAATAGAACTACAACTCATGTTACAAGGATTTTCTCAAGTCCCATGACCAAAATCCATATCCTTCCACCTCTTCTTGCCAATCAGATTGCAGCGGGTGAATGCATTGAAAGACCGTCTTCTGTTGTAAAAGAATTAGTGGAAAATAGCCTGGATGCTCAGTCAAAGAGCATACAGATCGATATAGAAGATGCAGGGAATCGTTTGATTCGTATCCTAGACGATGGATGTGGCATGGAAAAAGAAGATTTGCTTCTTGCTTTAGTCAGCCATGCCACAAGCAAAATTTCCACAAGCGATGATCTGATGAATATCAAAACTCTTGGTTTTCGAGGCGAAGCATTGGCCAGCATTGCTTCTATTGCAGAGGTATCGATTTCTTCGGCCACAAGAGAAAGCAAGGAAGGCTACCAGATAGAATGCAAAAATGGCGACCTAAAGCCTATCAGGCCAACAGGCATGGCCCCTGGTACTATTGTTGAAGTTCGCAATCTTTTTTATACCATTCCCGCACGCAGAAAATTTTTAAAAGCAAAAGCAACGGAAATGGCTCATATCACAGAAACTGTAACCCAGCTTGCGTTGTCTGCTTTTGGCGTTAGCTTTAAGCTGACCCATAATGGAAAGACAATTTTTTGCCTTACTGGTGCAGAAGATCCTAAACTAAGAATCAAGCAATTGTTGGGGACAGAAGAAGTCGATTTTATCAGGACAGAAAGAAGTTCGGGGGCTTGTAAGCTTGATGCTTATTTGGGATTGCCTTGCTATAGCCGTTCTAGCAACAAGTGGCAATATTGCTATATCAATGGGCGTGCGATTAAGGATAGAGTTGCTTTGCGCTCTCTTCAAGATGCTTACCAGGACTATCTTCCTAATAAGCGGTTTGCTATTGCTGTTTTGTATCTTACATTAGATCCAAGCTATGTTGATGTGAATGTGCATCCTGCCAAGGCAGAAGTGCGATATAGAGAAAGCAAAGAAATCTATGAAATCGTATTCAAGGCGGTTTCTCAAGGGTTGAGAACAAAGGATGTGCTTTCTCCCTTGCCTATTCATGAGCTTACTTCAGAAAATTCTTTTGTTCCCAAGCAAGAGGATTCGGCTAATTGTCAAGAATCTCTTGCCCAAAGGGAAGAAAAAAAGATATGGCAGGCAGCAGATTTGGAAGAAGATCCAAAAATGCAATCAAACTACGAAAAAGAGGCCGATGAATCGAAAAAGATTACCACTCATCAAAGCAATACAGGCTTTGCTTTTTCTGATGCAACCGAAACCTATCCAAAGCAATTTGCTAATTTCCAGCACGGGAAAGTAGCTGTTCCCCAAGAAAATCCTTTTTTGAAAAGGCATTTATCAGGGAAGCAATCTCGAAAAACAACTCCTCTGCCAGAGCATAAAAATTATAGTTTTTGGGACAAGGCTGATGGAAAAGAAGATTCTAAGATTTCATCTTACTTGCAGATAAACAAAACTTATCTGGTGGTTGAAAGCAAAGAAGGCTTGATCGTTATAGACCAGCATGCTTTTCATGAAAGAGTTCTTTATAATCGCATTCGGACGCAAATCCAAAAAGGCAAGATTCCATCGCAACCGCTTCTGTTCCCTGAAATACTGCATCTTTCTGTAGAAGAAATTGCTGCTTTTCTGGAATGGCAAAAAGATTTGCAGAGTTTTGGTATAGAAACAAAGTGCGTTGGGAATACAGTGGAAATCCATAGCTTCCCTCACGCTATAGGAAAAGCTTCGGCTAAAGAAATTGTAGCAGATCTCATCCTTCAATCTGAAGATCGGAAACAATTGAGACTAGAAGATGCTATAGAAAAAGTTCTGGCGACTATGGCTTGTAAAGCTGCTGTCAAGGCAGGAGAATCCTTGTCTAAAGAAGAAATAGAATCTTTATTAAAGATCTATGAAGAAGAAAAAGACAATATATATTTTTGCCCTCATGGCAGGCCAACGGTTCTAAAAATCAGCATCCCTGAACTCGAAAAGCATTTTAAACGAACCTGATTCTGCTATGTGTTTTTTGTGCTTATTTTTTACAATTTAACATTGTCAAAATAATTGCTTTTATTGTAATGATTCGTAGCCGCATAGTTGCGCCCCAAAAAAACGTGTTTGCTCAAAAGTCGAACTCTAGCGCAATCCCTGCGCCTTTTGTTAATAGAGGTATAAATATTTATGTCTTCTGGAATGGAATTTCGTCGGTTAGTTTGGGAAGTGTTGTGTGATACGTCAGGAAAGTTTCGCAAAGATATTCTCAGAGAAAAATTTGCAAAGCTGAACATTCCTGCTTTTGAAAAAAGATTCATTTCCGAAATGGTTCATGGAATCACAAGACGCAAACAAACTTTGGAGCATATTGCCCGTCAATATTCTAAAGCTTTGCCAAAGGATATTTGGGTATTGAATGCTCTTTGGATGGGCTTATACCAGATGCTTTTTATGCAGTCTGTTCCTGCTTATGCCATTATAGACACAACAGTAGAGTTGCTTAAAGAACGCAAAAAGCATAAAGAGTCTGGCTATGTCAATGCTATATTAAGAAGGGTGCAGAGAGAGTCTCATGGAGTAGAAAATCAAAAACAAAGCGATGATATTTTGCCCATAGATCTTCACAGAAGCATACAATTTCAAACCAAGGTGTTTCCCAACCCTGAAAAAAAACTATGCGAATATTGGAGCATTGTATATTCCTATCCTTTATGGATTGTAAACAGATGGTATGAAAGATGGGGTAAAGAAGACTGCCAAAGAATTCTGGAGGCAGGGAATTCAGTTGCCCCTGTCTTTTTGCGTGTCAGAAAAAATTTTTCAGAAATAGAAAAGGCTTTTACATCCCAGGGCATAGAGTTCTCAGTCCAAGGGAATTTTTTGCAGCTATTGCATCCAGGCAGGATAGAAGCTCTTCCTTTGTATCAAGAAGGGTATTGGACTGTGATCGGGCCATCAGCAGCTTCTTTTGTGGAAGCTATGAATCCCAAGCCAGGAATGAAAATTTTAGATATGTGTGCAGCCCCTGGCAGTAAGTCTGCCTATATCGCTGATCTTTTAGAAAATTCTGGAACAATTATCGCCGTAGATATCTCTGCTGAAAGAATACAATCCCTTGAGGAAAATAAAATAAGGCTAAAAATCGATTGTTTACAGCCTGTTATTATGGATGCTTCCTGCCTTCCCAAAGAATATACAGAAAGCTTTGACCAGGTTCTTTTGGACGCGCCTTGTTCCAATAGTGCTGTTTTGGCAAAAAGAGGGGAAGCACGATGGCGGTTAAACAGCCAGAATATACAGGAACTATGCCATTTACAGAAAAAACTACTCTTATCAGCAGCCAGGGCAGTCAAAAAGGGCGGAACTCTTGTTTATTGCACTTGTAGCTTAGAGCCTGAAGAAAACCAGGCAGTGATCCAAAATTTTTTGGAAGAAAACCAAGAGTTTGTATGTGAAGAAAAAAAACAAATTTTTCCTTTACCTCCTGAGCTGGACGGAGGCAGTTTTTTTAAGTTATCTCGTAAAAATCAAGAAGGAGCTTAAGATTCATGGCTAGAATTTTGGTGGTAGAAGACGATATTGACATGCAAGATTTGTATACAGAATTTCTCCTCAAGGCAAACCACCAGGCTTTGATCGCTTCTAATGGTGAAGAAGGATTAAAAAAAATTCCCCGATTTAGACCTGATTTGATCATTCTGGATATGGGTATGCCAAGGTACAATGGTTTACACTTGCTTTTATCGCTTAGGCGAATTGATCGCAATGTCCCTATCATCATAGTCAGTGGCAAGGTTGGAATGAAAGACGACATAGAGATTAAACTTTGTACTCAGGTAAAAGCATTTTTATATAAGCCTGTAGATTTGAATGCACTAAAGAAAAAGATAGACGAGTTTATCCCGTCATTTTATACTGTAGAAAAAGCCGTTGCTGAAGAAGATCGCAATTTTATCACAAAAAATGCGTCTACTTCTTGTAAACCTGCGATTTCAAAGTCAAGCTCTATGATTGGAAGTCTGTTGGGCGGATGTAAAATCGAATGTCTTTTAGGAGAGGGGGGATCAGGGAAGGTTTATAGAGGTTTACATCTAGCAATGAATATGCCTGTTGCCATCAAAGTTTTATCTTCTGATAGCATACAGGATGTAAACGAAATCAATCGTTTTGTAAGAGAAGGGCGATTGCTGGCACAAATCACGCACCCTAATATTGTAAAAATTATCAATATGGGACATGAATCCAATGTATATTTTATCGTGATGAGATATATTGAAAGTGAAAATTTGCTTAATATCATTAAAGCAAAAAAGTATATACCATATTCTATCATGTTGAATATAACAAAACAGGTATGTATGGGGCTTAGTGCTGTCCACGATATGAATCTGGTTCACCGAGACATAAAACCATCGAATATTCTTTTGGAGAAAGCCACAGGAATAGCACAGATTATCGATTTTGGTACAGTCAGAGGAAACAAAGAAGATGAGAAAATAACAGAAGATGGGTATATCGTGGGTACGCCTTACTATGTTTCTCCAGAGCAATGTTTAGGCGAATCTGTGGACAAAAGATCCGATATATACAGCCTTGGCTGTTCTGTTTTTCATGGTTTGGTAGGCTATCCACCTTTCATGGCCGACAATCCTATGGATACCATGATTTCCCATGTCCGCGACCCAATTATTTCACCTCATTCTCTTAAACCTGAAATTCCCCCTAATTTCTCTAACATTATCGTGAAGATGCTTCAGAAAAAGCCCCAGGATCGCTATGGCAATATGTCTGAAGTTTTGGAAGATTTAGATAAAGTAAAACTGGGTTAGCGAAAAGGATGTATGGCTTGTGCAAGCCATACATCCTTTAACAACTATAAATAATTGGGGGTTACAGACTATGAATCGCAGAGCATATCAGGCAGGTTTTTTTTATCCTGCCAAAAAAGAGGAATGCCATAAGCTTTTAAAGGAATGTATTCCCTCTTCCTGTAGTCAGGTTTTTGAAACGCCTGTTTTGGCGGGGATAGTTCCCCATGCGGGCTGGACTTTTTCTGGGCCTACTGCGGGGAAAGTCTATCATTCTATTTCCGTGGATGGAAAGCCAGATACTTTCGTTCTTTTTGGTGCAGTCCATATTTGGGGCGTTGATAAGGCAGCACTTTGGAAAGAAGGAAAGTGGGAAAGTCCTTTAGGCTCTGTAGAAATAGACTATGAATTTTGCGAACAACTTTTGAAATCAGGCTCTTCCTGGATAGAAGCTAATTCTAATGCACATATCCAGGAGCATTCGCTGGAAGTGCAGATACCTTTTATTCAATATCTTTTCCCTAATGCTAAAATCGTTCCAGTGATGATTCCTCCTTCTGTAGATGCTGTCAAAGTCGGAAAATGCGTTGCAAGCCTTTTAGAAAAAAGCAATAAAAACATTGTAGTTCTTGGCTCTACTGATATGACGCACTATGGCAGCCGTTTCCATTTTACACCAGCAGGGATGGGAGAGAAAGCTTTGGAGTGGGTGAAAACACAAAACGACCATAGAATGATACAGTTGATTTCTGGACTCGAAGAAGATAAAATAGTAGAGGAAGCCACGAAAAATCATAATGCTTGTGGCGCAGGTGCTATTGCTGCCACAGTAGCTTTTGCTAAAGCACGGCAAAGAAAATCAGGAAAACTTTTGGAATACACAACGAGCTGGGATGTTTATCCTGAAAGAAAAGTAGACACATTTGTCGGATACGCAGGTTTTATTTTTTAACAAGGAGAATTGCATGTCTTTTTTGAAGCTTTTCCTTTTAGTTTTTGTCATTTTTTTATCCGCATGCCAGACAGTCCAGGTTCCTATAAAACACATGGCCGCAGCAGAACGATCCATACCTGGAGATGTAAAAAAAATAGCTGTTTTCCCTTATACTTATGAACCTCATCTCAATCCATCCTGGAGCTATTTAAAAGACAAACTGCCTGATAAGGTAGCCCACGAAATCACAGCATACCAAACCTATGGAATTGCAGAGCGTGCCTATATCCAAAATTTGATGAAAGAAGCTATGATCTCAGCAGGAGCTATCATAGACCAAGATAAAATGAATGAAATTGCGCAAATTGCCACTTCTGAGGCATTGGTTGTCGGAAAAGTCAATACAATTTCTGTAGAAGACAGAGAAATAGTAAGAGAGGTGACTGTAGCCACACAAGATCCCAATGATCCAGGAAAACGCATGTATCCTTACCTGGTAAGAAAGGTTACGCTGGGCGTTACATCAGAGATGCTCCACGTTACAACAAAAGATAAAATCGTGACCGACAACTTCAATGAAACCTACAACTCAGAAAGCGACCCACAGGTCGTACAAACAGGTCTATTCACAGTAAAAGACTCGGCTTACTATGAAGGACAAAGAGCTAGAGTGCCTGCCATAGATGAAATCATCAATAGCCTTGCAGAAAAAGCAGCAAAACAATTTATTCAAAAAATATCAGCACATCCTGTCCATTTCAAAATCTCTTTGCAAAAAGGCGATGCGCCTGGAATGCAACAAGGGATGGATTGGGCGCAAAATGCCCAATATGCCAACGCAATCCAGGAATTCCAGAAAGCAACATCAAACCCTGTAGAATCTAGCCAGGCTTGGTTCAATATTGGCGTATGCCAGGAAGCCATGGGCAACTATTCTGCTGCCATACAGGCTTATGAAAAATCTAACCAGGCTAAACACAATACCCAAGCAGTAGAAAGCATTGCCAGAATCCGACGCTACTGCCCATCATTTTAAAGCCTTTTTCAGTGTCTCCTTAAAAGGACATGCTATCTCAGGAAAGAGACATTGTCCCATATTACATGACTTTTATAAAACTTAAAACAGCAGTAAGCGTGGCCCTAATTTAATGTCCACGAAAAGCACGAAAGGCACGAAAAAGATTAAAAAAAAATTTCAACTATATGTTTTCATGCCTTTCGTGCTTTTCGTGGACACTTCTTTATCCTAAGAGCCTATCCGAAAAATCCTTTTGGCTGCAAATTTCGATGCATCTCGGATAGCTTCGTTGAAAGTGACAAAATTGTCCTCAGAGTAGCTACGGCTACACTTGCGGCAATTTTGTCACTTTTCCGAGCGCCTCAAAATTTTCGCCTAAAATTATTTTTCGGATAGGCTCTTAGAAAACATCCAAAATCAGTGGATGGTTAGAAAAAGCTTTTTTAAAAAAATATGGCAAAGATTTTGCAGTATAAACAGGCAGTAAAAAGTTTTCAATTTAAGTTTGGAGGATTTTGAAATGACAAGATATATAAAAATATTATGTATGCTGCTGTTATTGGTATTTTCTGCAACACTATGGGCACAGCATGAGCAATCACAGCAAAGAGCCATGGCAAGCCGTGCCGCAAGAATGGACGCTATGAGGCAATTGGCAGAAGCAATACAGGGTGTAAAAATTGATTCAACAACTACAGTTAAAGATTTTGTCACAGAAAAAGATGAAATCAAGACAGCTCTCGATGCTTATCTTCAAGGAATCCAGCAAGTTGGCGAACCTATCCATAATCCTGATGGAACATGCGAGGTTACCTTAAGTATCCGTATGGAAGATCTGGTGTTCTGGTTAAAAAATACCTGGGGCGAGTACGGATCTGACCGCATCCAGAGTCCAGAGCAATTTGATCAAATGAGCAACTTCAACTCCCAGGCTGTATTTACTGCCACAGGAAGCGGAGCTATGAAAGTAGTTCCCAATTCCCAGAATTTTGGGAATTTTTGGGATCGAGTGACTCCTCAAGGTAAGCTTATGGCGCAAAGAGCTGCACAGGTAGACGCTTATAGAAACCTGGCAGAATCTATCAAAGGTGTCCGTATCACATCCAATACAAGGGTGGAAGATTTCGTTACTGTCAGCGATGAAATCAGAGCTTCTTTTAATGGTTTTATTCGAGGTGCTCAAGTCCTGGGAAGCAAATACCATCCCGATGGATATGTCGAAGTTACCGTACAAGTGGATATGAACCATCTTGTATCCCAGCTTCAGGGAATGTGCAGAAAAAGCTATAAAGGCAGCCAATTTAATCCCAATACATTCAATCAAATGCGACAATATACTAATTTGCCTGTAATTAAAGCAGTCGGAACAGGAGTTCCTCCCGCTCAATTTATAAGACAATACATTCCCCCAACACAGCCAGGCACAGTCGTTCCTGGGAATCCAGACTATCCTTATCAGCCACCTACACCTGTAAAACCTTATGTTCCCGAATGGGCTAATCGTACCATCCAGGTTACAGGAAGCGGTGCTCCTGCTGATTGGATGCCTCCAGCCCAAGCAAAGCTCATGGCACAAAGGGCAGCAACACTAGACGCATATCGTCTTCTTACAGAACAGATCATGGGATTGCAGCTTAAAGCGAGTACAACAGTAAAAGATTTTGTTACAGAAAACGATGAAATTTCTACAAAGACTAAGGGTTTGATTCGAGGAACTCAGGTTAAAAATGTACGCAATCTTCCCGATGGAACAGTAGAAGTCGATATGGAGCTTTACCTAGGCCATATCTGGCAGCTTATCGAAGCAGGATACAAAGAATAAGTTTTGTTTACATATACCTGCGCTTTTGCAGATATACTGCAAACAATTACAATAGAAGAGAATTCACCGCAGATCTGAGGAGTACGCAGAGAAGAAATATGCAGCCCATTTTTCTTCTTAGCGTTCTCTGCTATTCTGCGGCAAAATTTTGATTTGCAATTGTTTGCAGAATAGTTTGTTATTTCTTTAAAAGGAGTATATTGTTATGATAAAAATCTTCGTTTATCTCATGGCAGCTTTGTTTATTCTTGGTTGTGCAACAGAGGTTCGTGAGGATCATGAGTACTATAAGGTAGAACCCAATGTAAAACCAGCACCTCCTATATCCAATGTTACGCCAGCTCCCCCTATACAGAATCAACCTGTATATAGCTCTACACCTGTATATAATTCTACACCTGTATATAGCCAGAACCAGCCGGTTCAGCCAATGCAGCCTGTTCAGCCAATACAGCCTGTAGTTCCTTCTGAACCTGTAATGACTGTCCCTATGCCAGCTCCACAACCTACAACTCCAGATTGGGCTAGTCAAAAAATACAGGCAACAGGCCAAAGTGCTGTCAATCCTGCTATTGCCATTCCAGCACAAGCCAAATTGATGGCAAGAAGAGGTGCAGAAATGGATGCCAAAAGAAATCTGTTAGAAAGAGTTCTTGGCCTTAGACTAGATTCCAGCACAGTGGTTAAAGATATGGTTGCAGAAAGCGATCTAATCAATGCCCAGACTAGTGGATTCATACGAGATGCCTACGTTGTAGGGGAAAATTTTGATGGCAGCGTATACACTGTCCAGATGGAACTCAACCTTTATAACGTTTACACAACCATGAAAACACAGAAAATCTATTATAAATAACAAAAAATTTTAAGGGAAAAAAGCATGAAAAAACATTTTATCTTGTTTGTTTTGGTTTGCTCTTTAGTTTTGGTTGGATGCCCAAGACCTATCCATGAAACAACAAAACACTATGAATACCAGGAAGGTCAGAATGGAAGCACAGTTGCCCCCCCTGCTCCTTTAGCTCCTTCACCCACAGAGCCTGGTTGGGTAAATGAAAAAATTCAGGTAACAGGACAAGGTGCTGTGAATCCTAAATTCGCACACAATCCTCCACAGCAAAAACTGATGGCAAAAAGAGCAGCGATTATGGATGCTCGCAGAAATTTGCTGGAAAGAGTTCTTGGCCTGAGACTCGATTCTCAAACAACAGTCAAAGACATGGTTGCAGAATCCGATCTTATAAATGCAGAAACCAGCGGATTCCTCAAAGAATCTTATGAAATCGGAGAACATTTTGACGGCGGCATCTATACAGTCAATATGGAGCTAAAACTCTATAGTGTTTACATGACAATGAAAACACAAAAGATTTATTATAAATAGCTTTGTTGTCATCGAAATGCCCAGAATTCCTGGGCATTTTCTTTTTCGGATAGGCTCTTACCTAAAAATATCTGCTGCACAAGGCAATATAAGATCAGGAAGAATGCCAGAAGAAGCCACCAGCGATTCTCTGTATTTTCCTGTTTTTACTAAAATCGTTTTTAGCCCTGCTCTTTTAGCTCCTCCTATATCGATTTCTATGTCATCTCCTACCATAGCAATCTCTTCTGATTTTAATCCTATATCCTGGATTGCCATGTTGAAGTACGAAAGAGATGGCTTGCCCATGATAATCGCCTGCTTTCCTGTGGAATATTCTAGCCCTGTCACAAAAGCCCCTATATCCATTTTAAGCCCGTCTTCTACTTGCCAATATTTATCTTTATGCAAAGCAATGATTTGCGCCCCTGACATTACCATCCGAAAAATTTTGTTCAGAAGCGCGTAATTCCAGGCTTCCCCAATGTCTCCAATCACAATAAAATCTGGGGCTACATCAGATGTAGGGAATTCTTCAAAGTCTTTTTTGACATCCTCTGCAAGGACTAGCAAGCACCTAGGCTTGCCTAGTTTCTTCAAATAGGCTAAAGTAGCCCTGGGTGAGCTAAAAATATCCGATTTTTCAACGCTTAGGCCCATACTATTGAGCTTGCGATAAAGAGTTTCTGTAGATTTTGTGGATGTGTTAGTGAGGAATCGATAAGGGATATTTTTTTCTTTTAAACACTGGATAGTTTTGTCTGCTCCTGGAATCAGCGAGTTTTCAATATGCAAAACCCCATTTAAATCAAAAAGAAATCCCTGGATTTTTTCTATCAAAAATTCGGCCATATATTTTCCTCATTATTCTTTAATTTTAATGCTTATGGTGTTGTTCGACAACCGTGTAGGGGTGGGTTGGGGGAAAATTTTTACACAAATTTCCCCCAAATAAAAATCTCTCTCTTTATGGTTTTTCCCATTTTTTTAGGACTTCCTGGGCTTTTTTATAGCCAGGTTTAATCCTCAGGGATTCTTCTGCGTGAAACTGAGATTTTTCTTTATTGTTCAGGAAAGTATACAGCTCCGCGATTTCAGCATGAAGGACATGCTTATTTTCTTTGGGCTTAAGAGCAAGAAGAATACCATAATGCTTTAAAGACCTTTCCCAATCCTGGAGTTCTCTGTAGGCTTTGCCCAAAAGATGCTGGAGTTCATTTTCAAGAGGATAGATGTCTTGAGCCTCTTTGAGCAGCTTCAGGCTATCCTGATATTTTTTGAGACCAAAATATTCTTTTGCAAGCTCCAGCCTCGTAGGAAAATCAGTCCCTTCTATCTTTATATAGTCTTCTAGCTCAACAAAGGCTTTTTCCTTTTGTTTGGTATCTTTATAGATTTTAGCCAGATTCAGATAAGGATTGTTTGGGCCTGTATAACCAGGATAGCTTTTTTTAGCCATTTCATACAGCTTTATTGCATTTAAAATATCTTTGTCTTTTTGGTAAAGAATGCCCAACATCAAGGCTGTATCAAAATTTTTCGATCCCAGAGTGATGGCCTTTTCCAGGGATTCTTTTGCCTTGTTGGCATTTTGTTTGGCAAAATGGATCTGGCCTAGCATATCATAGGCAATTGCCTGGCTGGCATCTTGCTGTAAAATTTTATTAAGATAATCCTGGGCATCTACAAATTGCTTTCTTTGGAAAAAAGCTAATGCAAGTTTTTTCCATTGTTCGAGATTAAGATTTTCTCCCTCTTCAGCAAGATCCATAAGATTTTCAAATTCTTTATAGCCTATAGTAGGAAATACGTTCATCTTGGAAAAAATATTTTTATCCAGCCAATCCAAGAATTTTTTATCAAATTCTTCGAGAGTCATACCCAGTGAAATCTGAAAAACATCTTTATCCTTTTTACCCTGTTTGTAGAGCAAGAGCATCTGGCGGATTTTATCAAACCCAAATTCCTTTTGTATCAAATCGCATATCAAGCCAGCCTGGTAGTAGCAAATCGCAATTTCCATAGGATAGTCTGGTCTTGTAAAACCAGCATTGAGATTAACCATGTTGCGCATTTGGCCGCTGGTATAGATAGAATAAAGCTGCAAATCCATATTGCGGCTGCAAGAGGGGTTTCTTTGCTTTTCTGCAAATTCAGAAAGACCTTCGGTAAACCATCTTGGTACCTGGTAGTCGCTCATTTGCAAGGTAACAACATGGGCAAATTCATGCCATGCCACAGATGCCCAGTTGAAAAAGCCTAATTTTTTGGATTTGGGAGAAACAACAGTAATCAGCTTGCCAAAGCATGCTCCACTCGCACCCAGGGAATCCAGGCCAATGGTACGAACCGAAAAATCGTCATGCGTTGGAAACATTTCAAAGATTACAGGCGATTTAGGGACAAATTTATATTGCTGGCTTAGAGTGGCAAAAGCATCTTCCATCAATTCAGCAAGCAATTCCTTCATAATATCATACTCTTCAATGTGGAGGCGCAAAAGGAAGTTCTTTGTATTAAAAATTTTAAATTCTTTATATTTTTTTAATAATATCAACATGTTGTGGCTTTGAGTATGAAAATTATATTCTGACTGGAGTTTTTTGAAGTATTTTTCAGCCTCTTCAATTTCTCCCACTCTCATCAGATTCATTCCTAAATCAATGTAGGTATGCCATAAATAAGGGTCTAGTTCAATGGCTTTTCTCAAAAGAAAAACGCTTTCAGAAAACTGACGCTTATGGCCTATCATAGAGGCTACAGTTTGGTAAAAATCGCCATAAACAGGGTTTATCGAAAGAACCTTTTGCTCTTCTGCATTGTAGGCTTGCATTCTTCCTTCCATATAATAAAGGGAAGCCAGCAAGGATCTTGTCGTGATACTATTGGGATTCACCTGGAGAGCTTTTTCTATATACTGGTTTGCTTTATGATATTCTTCATCGGCAAGGGACAACGCTGCTGCTATATCCAGTGCTTCTACAAGATGGGGATTGATCTTAAGAAGCTGCTCTAAGGTTGACATGGCCTTGGGTCTAAGTTCATAGTTTTGCAATTGGAAAAGAGCCTGGCAATAAAGCATCATAGGATGTTGAGGATTGATTTTCAGGGCTTCTTCTATAATATCCTTAGAGTCTTTAGGATTAAAAGCATCCAGAAAAATCTCAGCCATAAGCCTATACGCCATAAAGTAATATTTATCTTTTTTGATGGCTTGAGGCAGGATTTCCTGGACAATATTTTTCAGCGTATCGCTTCTCTCCACTTCATCCGTTTTCATAGCATATAGATAACAAGCTTTGGCAATGTAATAAAGCTCTTCGGGCGTATAGCTTTTGTCAGGGTCATAGTCATCAAAAATCTGGGAAAAATATTGGATATATTTCGTTTTATCGCCTATAGAATAATAATAGCTCCCCAAAAGTGCCTTGGATGCAATATTTTGAGGTTTTATCTGGTATGCTTCCAGAAGGTAGAGCTTGGCTTGCGTATACTGCCCTAGAGTAAGCAGCAAATCTCCCATGAGAAGCTTTCCTCTCCAGGAAAGGGCATCCATTTCCAGCATTTTTTTATTGATGGCAATCGCTTCTTCGTATTTTCCTCTCAGAACGTATGATTGCCAGATCGGCTCAAAAGCACCTTCTATTGATTTTTCCACCAAAGGCTTCAGATACTTCTGGGACATATCATAGTCACCTGCATTCAAAAATGAAATACCTTTTTCGAGAATCGCTTGATCACTTTGGGCAAAAATGCAAAGAAATGCCAAAAAAAAGATAAAAGAATATAGTATGCGATTTATCATGGCAATCCTTTCTAAAAATATTTTTATCATCAATTATGAAGAATATGAAGAACACTCAGAAACAGAGACAATATTTTTTGATATTCTTCTCTCTTCTCTGCGTTCTCTGTGCCTCTGCAGTGAAATTTTATGGGGAAGTTCTTTAATTCTTGTCACTTAGGTAGCATGTGAAAAATTTTTCCGCATTGCTGAGAATCAAGAAAATCAATATAGATAGAAGATAGGTGTTCTAGGATATTATTTTGGTGAGCTTCTTCGATATCTAGTGGAAAAATGTATTTTTGACTTATTTTTTAGACAGGATTAATCTGAAAGGGTTTTACATACTAGCACATAACGCTTTCAACTTAGAGCCTATCTGAAAAATAATTTTAGGCGAAAATTTTGAGGCACTCGGAGAGCGAGGAGAAAGTGACAAAATTGCCGCAAGTGTAGCCGTAGCTACTCTGAGGACAATTTAGATGCATCGAAATTTGCAGCCAAAAGGATTTTTCGGATAGGCTCTTAGAGTAGGAATTGAATATTGTATAGAATTTGAGCTTAGAAGAATTTTTTTTTATCCTGTCAATCCTGTTAATCCTGTCTTAAAATTTCTGTTAATATTTCTTGCTTGATTTATAAGTTACCTAATTCTGATTCTTTACTGATTTTTTTTCAAGGCATAAAAAAGCACTATGCCTATGGCAGCCAGTAAGAAAGTAGAATTTTCTGGTACTGATGTTTCATTAGTTAATTGAAGAACATCACTATCCGCAAGGGCCCGATTGTAAATCCGCACGTCATCGATCAATCCACTAAAAAATTCCGAAGTACGAGAGGGGTCGCCGCCAATTCCCAGGACATTGCTTGTGTTAAAAGACCCACTAGCCGATCTGGAGTCTACCAACGCTCCATCCAAGTATACTTTTACCCAACTTCCATTATAAGTAGCAGCAACATGATGCCATTGGACATCGCTGATCGTAGCTGAACCTAAATGTTGTATAGGAGAGTTCGATTGACAGCCAAATGCCAGTTGATTAGAAGGATTGATGCCGAAGATTGGAGAACCATTGTTACCTGCGATAATATCATTCCAGGAACTATAAGATCCCGATTTTTTGATCCATGCAGAAAGAGTGATTGCCGTGGGGCTGATAAAATTGCTGCCAATCAAGATAATATCCCCCGAACCGTTGAAATAGTAAGCACTGTTTGCATTACCAAATCTATCTGTAGTTAAATCAGCACCGTTTACCGTCCCATGATGTCCCTGACCACTCATATCTTGAGCATTACCACTAAAACTATAATAAGCAAGTAGCCCAGAGGTAGTGTCTGACTGCCCGCTACTAAGTAACATAAAAAAAACACAAACTAATAGTATCCATGTTTTATCATTCATCTTTTTTTCTCCAAATATAGTTGTACCCAACTTGCTAGTTGTAAATTTTGTTGAAAACAAAAAATAAAGAATTATACTCCTATCAAAAACAAATATGATTAGGAGCAATAAAAATGAAAACA
>JABWCH010000229.1 GCA_013359215.1 Candidatus Brocadiia bacterium
GCAAAAATAAAAATGGGATACCTGTTTTTTTGATTCCTGAAAGAAGGCTTACACGAAGCGATCTCTTCAGATAAAACTCGTTTGCTTTTTGGGTTAATACAAGCTATTTTTTTTAATATACTTATAACTTAACACGTATGAGGTTTAGGATTTGCATAGCGTTACGCTTAAATTGACAGCTATGGGCAAACGACCCTGGTAATTTAAGGAAATTTCATGCAAGTTTTACAAGAAGAAAAGAAACAGATCGTTCCTCAGGAAAAACAGAAAAAAATCCGAATTGGAAACCAGACTGCCATTTCCAGCAAGACCGTCTGGCAGCCTTTTGAATATGCTATTTCAAAAGGATTCGATGCTTTTGAATGGTTTCCCGATAAATTCAACACAGGTCTACTACAAAAGATTCAATACAAATGTATAGGATGGAAAGAAAAAGACATTGCGCAGGAGGAAAGAAAGCGCATTAAAGAGACTGCTATAGAAAAAGATATGACACTTTCTGTACACGTTCCTCTTTCTTCTACTGTCTTTGACCAAGAAGGCCATCAAAGGCTAGAGTCCAGCATAGAATTTGCCAGAGACATTGGCGCAATCGTCTTAAACACCCATCTGGAAAAAGAAAAAGGCATTTCCCGCTTTTTCGATGCTGCCATCCCTATATGGAAGAAAGCCTTGGAAGCACAACTGAGCGTTGCCGTAGAAAATACTCCAGGAGATCCGCCAGAGGCTATGAATGAACTCTTCGATTTGCTGGAAAAAGCAGATTTTCCTGGCAAAGAAAAAATCGGGATGTGCCTGGATTTAGGCCATGCCAATCTATACCCTACAAGCAATGACTGCTGGCAGTTTATAGATCGTCTCAGCCCTAAAGTGAAAATCATACACGTGCATGCCCATGAAAATCATGGGAAACATGATCAACACCTTCCTGTATTTACAGGGCCATCAACAAAAGACAATGGCGTTGGCATAAAAGGTATCCTTTCCCGCCTTGTCAAAAGAGGTTTCCAAGGCATGATGATTATGGAGCAATGGCCAGAGCCTGTATCTCTTTTAGATGACTCCCGAAATAAACTTTTGGCTTGTTTAAAGGAAATGGTCTAGTATGCGTCTGTTAGCAAATTATCCCGCTTGTTTTATTTGTGGTAATGAGAATCCCACAGGACTCCATGCTTGTTATTACAGAGAGGAAGATAAAGTCGTTGCTTTTTGTGAATTCAAGGAGCATCATGCAGGCTATAAAGGAATTGTCCATGGCGGCTTGATCTCTGCTTTGCTTGATGAGGCATTGGGCAGGATCATTGCCAGCCTGACACAAAAAATGGTATTTACAGGCTCATTAAACATGAGATTCCACCGTCCTCTCCCAACAGGGACATTGGTCATGGTAGAGGCAATCATGGATAAAGAACAAAGACATCCCAAGCTATATTGGCAAGCATCTGGAAAGCTTTTTTCCAAAGATACAGGGGAATTGTATGCTCAAGCCCAAGGGCGTTTCTTTAAAATCCAGGAAGAAAAGTATGCTGAAATTCTGTCCAGTCTTCTGATAGAAGGTTGTCCGCGTTCCATCACTATGGAGGACTTGTAGATGAAGCAAGCAAAAGCATTGCTGTTTTTAGGAATGCTTTTTTTTGTATTTTTTATTCCTATCCAGGCGAATTTGCTTTGGCTGAAAAATCATGTTCTTTTGCATGGCGAAATTCTGGAATACCAGGAACAAAAGGTTATCTTCAAAAGATGGGATAATCAGGGGATCATAGAAATCCCCTGGAATGCCTTGCATTCCTTGTCTTTGGATGAAATCCAGAAAAAGCTAGGAATCGCTATAGAAAAACCATCCCAAGACAACATACCCGCTGTGCAGGTATATCTGCGGAATGGCGGAATGGTTTTAGGCATTGTGCATGAAGAAAAGCCGACATATCTGATGCTGAAAAACAAAACAGGCAATATCCCCATCCCTATTTCCAATATTCTCAAAAAACAAGAAATTCTTGTCCCCATGACTGAAGTATATAAACCTGAAGAGCTATATCTCAAGCTTTGCCAGAGCTATGATCTAAAGACAGGCAAAGGCAATCTGGAGCTGGCAAAAGTTCTTGTAAGAATGGAAAACCAGGGAAAAGCCAAAATCCACTTTGAAAAAGCAAAATCCTTACAGCCTGAACTTTCTGAACAGATACAAACTTTGCTTTTTGATATGGAAAAAAAAGCATCTCAAAACAAACAGCAAAAAAGCATACAGCTTTATTATATATATCGTAATGCAAATCGTTACAAAAAAGCTTTGGAAACATTAGAGGAACTCAAAGCATCCCTGGAAGAAAGCGAATGGAAAAAATTTTGGGAAGAAACTTTGCAACACCAAAAAGAATATTTCCAAAAGGAAATCGTAAATCTTTGGATGCAAAAGGTTTCTCAAAAAACAGGAAAAATTGCTTCTGATAAAAAAATCCTCTTGCAAGAATCGAGACAGTATGTTTTAATTTCCATGCCAAAAGAAATCCTTTCTGAACTTTCCCAAGAACTGGAAATTTCCGAGCAAGAAATACAGAGTTATCTGGAAACACGCCCTAAAAATAATCTGTATAGCTTTGGCTATCGTTCTGGAAGCTTTATCGTGGGACTAGAAGGACGTGAACCAGAAGAAAGTTCAGCAAAAAAGCCTGGTTCTTTAAAAAAAATAAAAAACTATGGTGGATTGTCAGAAGAATGGTGGCAAAGAGCAGGTATTTCTCTTAAAAAAGAATGGCTACAAGCCTGCTACTATGAGCAAACATTCATAGTGGTGAGACAGGATTTAAAGGCATGCTCTGAATGCTCTGGAAAAGGAACAGGAATCGTTTCTGGAGAAACCTATCCCTGCCTCTCCTGCAAAGGAATACAATACGAAAGAGTAGTTACTGTAAAGTAACCATGGTCTGTCCTGGATTTTAAAGGCAATTTTCCAACGCTTTACCTGTATGGACAGAAATCTCTTTTCGCAAAATATAAAATGTTTTCTTGTTTGCAATTTTTAACAAAGGAGTTGATTGAATGGTAGAAAATAAATATGTATACAGCTTTGGTGGTGACTTCAATGAAGGCAACAAAGACATGAAAAATGTTCTGGGCGGAAAAGGAGTCGGGCTTGCCGATATGGCCAGCATTGGAATTCCTGTTCCTCCAGGATTCACAATCATCACAGAAGTCTGCAATCTGTTTTTAAAACAAGGCGAAAAGTATCCTGCTGAACTCAAGCCTCAAGTAGATGCTGCCATGAAAAAAGTAGAGAAATTTTTAGGACGAGAATTTGGAAATGCTGAAAATCCTCTGCTAGTTTCTGTTCGTTCTGGCGCAAGACAATCCATGCCTGGCATGATGGAAACCATTTTAAACGTAGGTCTTACCAGCAAAACCATTCCTGGTATGATCCAGAAGACCAACAACCCTCGTTTTGTATATGATGCCTATCGTCGCCTTATGATGATGTATAGCGATGTTGTTATGGAAAAGGCAGCCAAAGTAGAAGTAGCAGAAGGAAAAGGCATCCGCATCCAACTCGAACACATCATGGAAGGCATGAAAAAAGAGAAAGGCTACAAGCTAGACACAGACCTTAAGGTCGAAGACTTACAAAAACTTTGCCAGCTTTTCCAAGCCAAGATCCAGGAAGTCCTGGGAAAAGCATTTCCTGACACAGCCGAGGATCAACTCTGGGGAGCTATTGGTGCTGTTTTCCAGTCATGGCAAGGAAAAAGAGCTATAGAATATCGTCGCATTGAAAATATTCCTGATGCATGGGGTACAGCAGTCAACGTTCAGTCCATGGTATTTGGAAACATGGGCGATACATCGGCAACTGGTGTTGCTTTTACCCGTCATCCTGGCAATGGAGATAAGGTTTTCTACGGCGAATGGCTCATCAATGCTCAAGGGGAAGACGTAGTTGCTGGTATCCGTACTCCATACGCTATCAATGCAGATTGCAAATCCGAAGCCAACAAGCATTTGCCTACCATGCAAGATTGCATGCCTGATACTTACAAACAGCTTTGCGCAATCAGAGAAAAGCTGGAAAACCATAACAAAGATATGCAGGATATTGAATTCACCATCCAGGAAGGAAAGCTCTGGATGTTGCAGACCAGAACAGGCAAAAGAAATGGTCTGGCAGCTTTGAAGATTGCTGTGGATATGGTCAAAGAAAACATGATCGACAAAAAGACAGCCGTTTCTCGCGTCCAGCCCAAACAGCTTGATGAAGCACTCCATCCTGTAGTTGATCCTGTCCAGGAAAGAAGCCTCAAACCATTGGCAACAGGTTTACCTGCTGGCCCTGGTGGAGCTAAGGGAAAGATTGTTCTGACAGCCGAAAAAGCACAAGAAATGCACGCTAAAGGTCAGCATGTTATCTTGGTCAGAAATGAAACATCTCCTGAAGACGTACATGGTATGCACGTTTCCGAGGCTATTCTTACAGCCAAAGGCGGTATGACTTCCCACGCTGCTTTGATCGCTCGTGGATGGGGAAAATGCTGCGTTGTTGGATGCGGTGCTTTGGATATTGATGTTCATGCCAAAACAGTCAAAGTAGGCAATGTCGTTTTAAAAGAAGGCGATGTTCTTACCCTGAATGGAACAAAAGGCAATGTGTATCAAGGTGAAGTCAACCTTGTAGCAGTAGATCCTGAAAAGAATGAAGATCTGAAAGCCTTCTTAGGCTGGTGCGATGAAATCAGTGCTATTGGTGTAAGAACCAATGCTGACAGACCAAAAGACGCACAGCAAGCCAGAACCTTTGGCGCAAAAGGCATTGGACTCTGCCGAACCGAACACATGTTCTTTGGCGAAAGAATCACTGCCATGCGCAAGATGATTATGGCCGATACAAAAGAAGAACGAGAAGCCGCAGTCTATGGACTCTTGCAATACCAAAAAGAAGATTTCATCGGACTTTTCGAGGCAATGGAAGGTCTGCCAGTAACCATTCGTTTGCTGGATCCCCCTTTGCATGAATTCATTCCAGCAGAAGATAAGTTTGGCGAATTCTGCCAGCAAGTAGGCAAAACTTTAGCGGAAGTCAAGGCTAGAGCAGAGCAACTACACGAACTCAACCCCATGCTAGGCCATCGTGGCTGCCGTCTGGGAATTGCTTATCCTGAAATTACCAGAATGCAAGCTAGAGCAATCCTCGAAGCCGTTGCAGAACTTCTGCAAAAAGGTGTCAAGGTATTGGCTGAAATCATGATTCCCATCGTTGGTCATGTCAAAGAACTCGTACACCAGAAACAATTGGTCCTCGAAGAAGCAGAGAAAGTCAAAGCAGCTTATAAGATGCAAGATCTGCCCTTTATGATTGGAACTATGATTGAAGTTCCCAGAGCAGCCATCACTGCTGACATCATTGCCCAGGAAGCTGAATTCTTCTCCTTTGGAACCAACGACCTTACCCAAATGGGTTGTGGTTTCTCCAGAGACGATGCAGGCAAGTTCCTGAAAGAATACATCAGTCTTGGTATCTATGCTCAAGATCCTTTTGAATCCCTGGATCAAGATGGCGTTGGCCTCTTAATCAAAATGGGTATTGATAAAGGTCGTAGCGTAAAGCCCAATCTGAAAATCGGCATCTGCGGCGAACATGGCGGCGATCCTGCTTCCATCGAATTCTGCCACAGAGTCGGTATGAACTATGTGTCTTGCAGCCCCTTCCGCGTTCCCATCGCCCGCCTCGCTGCTGCCCAGGCACAGATCAAATACCCTAGAGAGAAAAAATAGTTTTTCTCATTGCCCAGGGCATTGCCCTGGGCTGGTATATATATGCCTTTCAGGCCAAAGATTACAGCTATATTTTTTTCTTGTCGTACTTCACTGCTATAAACATTGCCGAAATAATGCCAACTAGCATAAAAGCAAAAGGCCATTCTCCTCCTAAAGGCAAGCTTACGGCCCATCCGAGAAACATCCCAATATGGACAAAAAGGCTAAAATGAAGATACGATTTGAGATCTTTCCATCGCGCCAGAGCTACTGCGTTCATTGTTGTTGTACCCATTCCAAATCCGCTCAATCCCATCATTATTGTTAAAGGCATAGTCTCTAGTCCAGTAGCATATCCTAATGCCCAGGGAATAGCTACACCAAAAGAGATGCCCATAATACCGCCCAAGATATAACCAAGTGCGAGAGCAATTCCAACGCATGTGGGATGATTAAATCTTTGGAAAATCCAAAAAAAAACATAGCCTGGTAAGGTTGCAAGAAGAATGATGGTTATGAGTTTATGTCCACCTAGATCCCGTATTAAAGGAAACTGGTCTAGCTCTGGAAATTGAATATATAGCCCTGCAACTCCTCCTAAAATCCAGCTCAATAAGGCGAGTATCAATCCCAAAAAGAACCCAAAGTTGTTTTCCTCTCGTTTCATAGTATCCTCTCTATAAATATTGGCCTTTCTATAAAATATTAATTTTGAATATATTCTGCTCACTCTTGCTTTTCTTTTTGCCAATATTCAAGCTGTACTTTTGCTTGTGCTCTTTTTTGGGGGTCAGCGAGAGGGTATTGTTCCAGATATTCCTGAAGGTATTTGCTTGCTTCTTCTGGTTTTCCTTGCAAATAGGCGATTCCTGCAAGATTACGATAGTGGTTTGCCATTTCTGGAGCCGCCTGGATGATGCTTTTCAAACGATCCGATGCTTTTCCTGCATAAAGTTGCATGGATTTTTGGTGTTTATGCTTTTTTTCAGGAGGAATATCGGCTCTCAAAGAATCTTCTTTTTCCCATAAGCTCAGCAAATAAAAGCATTCTGCTGCTGTTGCCTGGCTTGTATAGTATTGCTGGCGATTGTCTCTCATATTTTTCTGTAAGTTTTCTATAACAATATCTATACGCTCTTTTTCGGTTTGTTTGATGCCAATTTTAATTCTTTCTAACTCTTTTGCTTTTTTGACTTCTTCCATGCTTTGCCATTCTGTATCTAAAAGAGATAGATAATGGTCTATGGATTCGATTGCCTTAAGATAGGAAGTCCTTCCTCTCGCTATATAATTCAAACCGATCAGTTTATGAAGATCAATAATATCAGGTGCTATATCTATAGCTTTTTGTAGATGCGCCAGGCTTTTATTGAGCCAGAGTTCTTTTTCCTTTGCATATCTTTCTAAAGTCCCTGTCCATTTTTTCTCCAGGCTTTCCTTTTCCTGTGGAGAAGTGCCTGCTTCAATTTTTTTTATGGTTTCTGATATTTTTTGGATAGAGTCTAAACTTTTTTTATAGTATACTGCACCTAAACCATAATGTAGCCATGGGTCGCTGTCGTCCAGGCTAAAGGCTTTCTCAAAGGATTCTTCTGCTCCTTCATATTTTGAGAGATAATACAAAGCCCATCCTTTAGAAAGATGCGCTCGTTTGCATTCAGGGTCTAATTTTAAAGCATATTCCAATTGTTGCAAGGAATTCATATACTTTTTGTTTGTATAGTATACTTCTGCTCTATAAAGGTATTCTTCTCTTTGCTTGATTTCGGATTGACTAAGCCCGCAACCTGCTATGTAACAAGCCAGAAGTAATAGTAAATATAGTCTTCGCATACAGTTTTTTCCTCATGATTTTCAAAAAAAAAATATTTTGGGAGAGCATTTATAGACAAAAGCTTCCCAAAATATTTTTTATAATTGTTTTATTCTAAATTTTTGAGCCTTGCAATTCGGTCTTCTAAATCAGGATGGGTAGCCAGAAGCCGCATTAGCTTTGAAGAATTTCCGCTGATTTTTAGGCTTGCTATGCTTGGCTGTGCTGGATCAATGAGCTTAATGGTTTGTTTCAGGCATTCCAGGGCATAGATCATCTTTTGTGTTCCTGCCAGTTGCGCTCCTATGTGGTCTGCTTTGTACTCTCGGATGCGAGAGAAGAAGGCAACAAGAATGCTTCCCAAAATACTTAAAAAAATTTCGAAAACAAACGTAAGGAGCGAAACCATTAGATAAGAAACGCCTCTGTTTTCTTTATCTCCTTGGATCGCATTGGCTACAACCCATGCAGCAATTCTGGCGAAAAACATGACAAAGGTATTGACAATTCCCTGGATTAAGGTCATTGTCACCATATCGCCATTGGCAATATGGGCCATTTCATGCGCCAAAACACCCTCTATAGCCTTTTTATCCATTCTCTGTAAAAGACCTTTAGATACCGCTACCAAAGCACTATTTTTTCCTGGCCCTGTAGCAAAAGCATTGACTTCATTGCTTGGATAGATTCCTACTTCTGGCATTGTCGTAATACCACAATCTTGAGCAAAACGATAGACCGTATTGAGCAAAAACTGTTCTTCATGGCTCATTGGTTCGTCTGGCAGTATTACCTGAACGCCCATGAATGTTTTGGCTGCAAAACGGCTCATTGCCAGAGATATAAATGCTCCTAAAAAGCCAAAAAAAGAACAAAAAATTAAAAGAGCTTTATAGTTTATACCATATTCTGTCAGATAGCTATGCAAACCAAGAACGTTTAAAGTAAGCGAGATGCTTACAACAACAAGTATGTTGACAGCAATGAATAAAAAAACTCTTTTTGTCATGCTTTATTTTTCTCCTTATGCCAAGATATTGGGGGAAAATTTTTGTAAAAATTTCCCCCCAAACCCCCTTTAAAAACTTTTATTATGTTTTTAAAAATAGTTTTTAACTCTTATTGACTTAGCTCCTAATTTTAAAATCACGAATGACACGAATAACACATATAACAAAAATAAAATGATCTATTCGTGCTATTTGTCCATTCGCAAAATTCGTGATAAAATACTTTTCTGATGTATCCAGATTAGGAGCTAAATCCATTTAGTTTTTTTTTGACCTACACAAGTCGTAATTTTCTTTTCTTTATTTACGATGTATGACTACCAAATTGTTTGAGGGTCCAGAAAAGAGCCGTTACGCCTGCGCATCCAATAATCCAGAACCATAGAGCAGATTTTTCTTCTTTAGGTGCAGGTTCTGCTTTTTTAGGGAGTTCTTTTACTTCTTCCCCTTCTTTTTGGGG
>JABWCH010000230.1 GCA_013359215.1 Candidatus Brocadiia bacterium
CTCATAGAATTTCCTTTCTGCAATTTAACAATATGGATCTGGTATAGTTACTCATTATCCCTATTGTAACAAAAAGCCTCTTGGCTTTCAATTGAAAAAACAAAGTAGTCTATTGCGATAGTTTACTGCAAAATCTGCAAGATTGCTGAAAATTGCTTGCAAAATAAAGGAATAAATTTTACAATACATGCCTTACTTGTTTTGCTTTTTCTCTCTAGGAGTTTTAAAGCTGGTCTAAAATTTTTTTTATCAGGTAGTATTCTATGAAAACCCTCTTTATTCTTTTTTTAAGCTTTTTCTTTTTTTGTGGCGGTTGTGGAGTGATGGTTGGCACTGCGGTAGATAGTGCTATAGGAATTGCCACATATCCTTTTAAAGAATACATTTTCTGGGGGTCGTATAAGTACGATAATACTTGGGATACAAAATATACTCCTTTAAAACAAGATAAAGACTATGGCGAAATTCTTTTGGGGATGGGGGTTTCTGGAGGCGGCAGCCGTTCTGCTTATTTTATGGCCTGCGTTATGAAAGAACTCAACCAGGTATCTGTTGAAGAGGGTTCTAATCGAACCTATCTACAAGAATTAGACTATATTTCCAGTGTTTCAGGAGGGAGTCTGGCTTCTGCATACTATTGTTTACTGGGTTATCAAGGACAAGATGGGCCAGATGCTAAATTTTTAGATCAGTTCCAGCAAGATATGAAAAGTAACTTTCAAGCAAGGGCTATTCTGGAATACCTGCTTTTTGGTGGTTGCTTTTTGGATTTTTTTACTTACTATGACCGAGGAGACTTAATGGCAGATGTATGGGACAAGAACTTTTTCCGCTATGCTACCTTCCAGGATTTATCAGAAGCAGAGAAAAAAGGCGCGCCTATATTGCTTATCAATGCCACGAGTCTAAACGATGGTCTAAAATTTGTTTTTAGCACTCTTCCCGATGAAAGCTTCCAGAACTCAGAGTATTTTCAGTGTATAAAAAATGCCTGTTTTATGAAGCAATCTGCCACTCAGGAATATAAATCTTTTCATACAATCGGTTTTCAGAGCCTGGATATAGACATCCGCCCTTATAGAATTACAAAAGCTGTGGTTGCTTCTGCCTCTGTGCCTAATTTGTTAGGCCCAGTAACATTGAAAGACCAAGCCAAAAAAGAGGATATAAGACTTGTAAATCTTGTTGATGGTGGAGTCTATGATAATTATGGATTGGAGAGCCTCATGCAGATTTTTACTGCATATCTTGATAAAAACCCTGGGAAAAAAGCGAAAATTCTGTTAATTGATGGTTCAGGGTATTTCAAAGAGGAAAATCGTCAAAACGATGAATACACAGTAGCAGACTATTCTATGCGCCCTTTGGAAGTTTCCTGGATGCGCAGCAAATCCTATATGGAATATGTTTCCGAAAAAGCCAAAAATTACCAAAATGAAAAAGGAGAATACCCTTATTGCAATCTTGACTTTGAAATTATTAGCCTTTATGATATTCTACCTTCCCAAGAAAGCACAAAGCCTTGGGTAAATGAAATTGCTTTACAAAAAATCTTGAGACCTGATATTACGACCCAGGATTTTTTAGAGAAAGTCGCAACCATACAAACTCGTTTTAAGCTTTCCTGTGAAGACATCCAGATGATTGAAGACGTTGCGAAAAAAGTTGTAAAAACATTAATCCATTCTAAAAGGAGAAACTATGAGCGGAAAACCTCCAGGCGAAAAGGCAATCCAGAAAGAGCAAATGACCACACAGAATCCGATTGAAGTTGGGACGACTCAACAACCTTTTGCTGCGGAAAAAAAAACAAAAGTCTTTGTTCCAGAAAAAGCAGATGAAATCTTGATTTCTGGAATGAGAACAAGAAAACTAAAAACATCTAATGGGCACAATTCTTTAGAAAATTGGGATGATTTTATTTCAGAATTTTCGAGTTCTTGCCCTAAGGCAGAGCAAGAACTCGCTCGCAATCTGCTAGAGCAGAATAAAATGGATATTTTCAGGCTAAAAGAATTGCTAGACTTTCAAAAGGAAGCCTGGCTAAAGGGAAAGATTTTTTCTCTGGAAGAGATTATTTTAGCCAAAGGACTGCTTGATCCCCAAGACATTTCATTTCTTAAGGATCAGGCAGAGACAAAAAAAATACCCGCTCTCTTGCCAGTATATGAAAACAAGGAAGTGGTAGATGAAAAATACATTATTTTAGAAAAAATAGGCACTGGAGATACAGGAACGGTTTATAAAGTAGAATATTTGATGCAATGCACGCAAACCTTTTCTTTGAAGATTATGCATCCCTTTTTTAGCTGCCATAAGGAAAATATAAACTATTTTTTACATGATATGCGCCTCGCATCAAAGCTAAAATACCCTTCTATTCTTTCTATTTTTGAATTCGGAGTTCTTCCTAATCATGCTCCTTATATTCTTGCAGACTATAGTCCAGGAAAATCTTTAAAAATACTCCTAAGCGACCGAGGGAAATGGGACATTCTTAGAAGTGTACGCATAGTACAACAAATCCTGTCTGCTCTTGCCTATAGCCATTCTTTCAGGGTATACCATTCTCACATCAAGCCAGCCAACATCATCATAGAAAATGGAATATACAATCCAGAGCGTGTTAAAATCGCAGATTTTGGGCTATCTCGTCTTTTTTCTCAAGGCGAAGATATGGTTTCCATAACTCATGGATCTTTAGAATCCATGTTGTATATGTCGCCTGAACAAGCATGGAAGGGAAAAGTAGACCATAGAAGCGATTTGTACAGCACCGCGATTCTTCTTTACGAAATGATCACAGGCCAGCCTATTTTCCAGGCAGATACACTAAGCGATATGCTTTTTAAACAAGTGTTCACCAAACCTGTTCCTCCTATGAAAATCAACCCTTTGATACCTCGTGAGCTAAACAGAATCATTATGAAAGCATTAGAAAAAGAGCCAGAAGAACGCTTCCAGAAAGCCGATGAGTTTTTAGCAGCATTGCAAAATTTTAGAAGGCCCGCTGTTTTTTAAAATTACCAGGTACGTTATCCATGCGTGTTTACCCATGGGTAAAAAGGATAATGAATTTTAGCCCTGAAAGGGCGTGACATAAAATTTTCCAGGTATGTTCCGCCCTTTCAGGGCTTGATGATGCCTGTCCCAATACCCATGGGCTAGTATGTTAAACCCCTACGGGGTAAAGAATTATATAAAAGTTAACACGTATGACATCTACGTCTACTGATGCTGAAATGTGATATTGCCAAAATAATTTTTTATATCTTAAGGGAGAATCCTATGCAAGCAGGTTTTCAAGAACTGGGTTATCTTACACAAGAAATACCTGGTATAGGCGGGGTAATCAAAAGCAAGCCCGATGATTTTCAGGTCAAGGAAATTCCACTTTATCCTGCAAGCGGTACGGGTGAGCATCTTTATCTATATATACAAAAACAGAACATTACAACCATGGATCTTGTTTATCAGATTGCTCGTCAGCTCCGTATATCGCCTAATGATGTTGGTTATGCGGGAAGAAAGGATTCTTTTGCTGTATCCTGGCAATACCTTTCTGTTCCTGCTACTTGCGAATCCTCTTTGAGCGAAGTGAAAATCCCTGGAGTTTCGATCCTGAGCCATCAAAAACACACCAACAAGCTAAGAATCGGGCATCTTGCAGGCAACCATTTTGCTATTTTAATACGGAATATCCAAGAAAACGCGGAAAAAAATGTAAAGGATGTTTTGGATATTCTGCAAAGAAGAGGAGTTCCTAACTATTTTGGAGAGCAGCGTTTTGGTTTACAAAACAATACTCATGAAATCGGAAAGGCAATGCTTCTGGGAAACCACGAAAAAACATGCGATACTTTTTTCCAAAGCAACTGCAACTTAGAGTCCTCAGCCATAGAGCAAGCAATCTCTTTTTATAAGCAAAAAAAATACCAGGAAGCCATGATGGTGCTGCCTGCATCCTTTTCAACAGAAAAGCACCTTTTGAAAATGCTGGCTTCTGGCTCTGGGTGCAAAAAGGCTGTAGAAAGAATCCCGTGGAAAATCCAGAAATTTTATGTCTGTGCATACCAGTCTTTTTTGTACAATAGCACTTTAAATTCCAGGCTGGCATGTCTGGATAAAATCGAGTTGGGTGATCTGGCGGTTAAGCATCCAGGCAGTGCTGTTTTTTTAGTGGAAGATCCTTCTCTGGAGCAAAAGAGGTGCGATGCCTTTGAAATTTCCCCTTCAGGGCCAATATTTGGGCATAAAATGATTGAACCTAAAGGCAGGCAAGGAGAAATGGAAAAGCAAATTTTACAGGAAGAAGGAATCACTCTGGATTCTTTTGAATCCTTCCACCTGAAAGGAGAACGCCGATCCTATAGAGTCTCGCTCAAAGATGTCCAATATGAAAAAACACAAGATGGCCTTTGGATTTCTTTTGTTTTGCCCAAAGGTTGCTATGCTACCGTTGCTCTGAGGGAAATCATGAAAGCCCCTGCTTTCAGCATTCCAGAGGACGAAGATTTGGAATAGTGCTACGCAAATCAGAATTATTATTATTTATTTTGATTTTTATCTCAACAAAAAAATAAGAACAGTGTCTTTATTTGTTACGATTCAAAAATTGTAAATTTGTGCTTTGTGCTAATCGAAAGCCATCTGCTTGCTCACAGTAGCAATGCTTTGGCAATGTCTTGGGTATGGAATCAGACAGAGGTAATTTTATGAAGAGAAGCACGGAAAAATTTCTCCGATTGCAAGAAAATTGTACTTTTAAACACCTATTTCAGATTATTTCTGAAAATCAAGATAGAGTTTTCGCAGAATATGAAGAAAACAACCAGATAAAAAAAATCACCTATAGTGAATTGACAAGGCTTTCGAAGAAAGTCGCAAGCAAGCTGTATTCACTCTTAGGAGAAAAATACCGAAACCAATTTGTAGGAATCCAGATGGACAATTGTCCTGAGTGGATGATGATTTTTTGGGGGGTGATCCAGAGCGGATACAATCCTATTTTGCTGGATTTTCGTTCTACAGAAGAAAATCTTCTGCATCTTCTGAAAACATCCAATGCTGTAGCACTTGTAACGAATCAGAAAGAAAGAGTAAGCGAAAGTATCTTTCAATGGAGCAAGGCTGAAATCATGGAAGGGCTGGAAAGCTTTGCTGAGATAGCGGAGATTCCCTGGGCTAAATGCATTGCTTTTTGTACATCAGGAACAACAGCAACATCCAAGGTGTTCGTTTATGAAGAACAGGCATTGATTGCGAATACATCGTCTGCATGGGATGCTTACGAAAGATCCAGGTTTATGCTGGCAGACGATTCCAAAATTTTGGGTTTCCTTCCCATGTATCATATTTTTGGCATGTTTGGTCTTGGTTTATGGCCTTGTATTTGCGGAGATACGGTTGTTTATCTCAAAGATCGATCCCCTGCCACACTACTGGAAACATGCAGCAAGCATGAAATCACGGACATATATGCTGTTCCTATGCTTTGGAACAACCTTGCTACAAAAATTCAAGCCAAAATAAAGCAAGAATCCTGGTGGAAAAGGATGATCTTCCAAAGCATTTCGCAATTTAGCTTGCTTTTGCAACGATTTTTCCCCTACTATGGGTCAAAATTTGCGTATCAGGTTCTATTCCATTCCATCCATAAAAATCTATTAGGGAAGCAGTTGCGTGGAACACTTTCGGGCGGTGCACATCTTTCTCCTGATAGTTTGAAATTTTTGGTTAGCCTTGGATTTCCGATTGCCTGTGGTTATGGAATGACAGAGGCAGGGATTGTTTCCGTAGAGGTAGGCGTAAGTCTGAAAAGACGTTTAGCCAATTCCCTGGGAAAGGTATTCCCTTCTGTAGAAATGAAAATATTGCCTCTTCCTGGAATGGAAAAGCAAGGACTAGGCCAGGTCTATCTTAAAGGAAAGTCTTTGCACACGGGAAGAATGGTGCAAGGCAAATTGCTTCCTCCTGAAAGAGATGAAGAAGGCTGGTTTGCAACAGGAGATTTGGGAAAGTATGAGAAGGGAATTCTCTATCTGCAAGGCAGATGTAAGGATACCATCATAAAAGAATCAGGGGAAAACGTTTATCCTGACGAGCTGGAAGACTATTTCCGCCACCTGCCAGGTGTAGAGGAATTCTGCGTTCTAGGCTTAAAAAAATTGCAATCCGAAGAGATCATCTTGGTTTTGAATGCTGCTCAACGCTATCAATCTGGTGAATATTGCAAAGAATTGGCACAAAAAATCCATAGCATCAACAAAACATTGCCTCTTGCCAAGCGCATGGACAGAGTCTTGTTTTCACTATCGCCTTTGCCAACGACAACAAATATGAAACCCCAGAGACAAAGACTGAAAAACTTACTGGAAGAAAACAAGTTGCCTTATATTGCCCTTCCCCTCCAATCGTACAATCTGGAAGAAAAAAAGCCTTCCCAGAAGGAAGAAAAGGCATCGCAGCAAGAGATCAAAGAGTATGTCCGAGCCACTTTTGCTCAGATATTAGGGAAACCCAGAGAAAACATTGATGACAATGCTCATTTTACAGAAGAGCTGGGAGGCGACAGCTTGCAAGCGATTGAGCTGGCAAGCACTCTGGAAAAAAAATATAAGATTTTCCTTTCTGATGCCACCTTGCTGGAATGCTGCAATGTAGAAGAAATCAGCGGCTTTATCATAAGACAATTGCAAGAGGGAACATCATCCCAAGGGCCAAAGATTGTAAAAAGCAAAACGCCTAAAGTTCCTGTCACAAAGTTCGAAGATTCCCGTGAATGCAAGGCTTTCATGCGAAAAATGCAAGACACTGGGTCTATGAATCCTTACTTCGTGAAGCATGACTCTATCGTGCGAGACACATCTATCGTGGGACAACGCCAGGTGATCAATCTGGCTTCTTATAACTATGTAGGGATGTCAGGCCACCCTGAAGTGATCCAGGCAGCGCAGGATGCTGTTGCTAAATATGGCACTTCAGCCAGCGGCAGCAGGCTTCTCACAGGAGAGAAATCCTTATATCGCGAGCTAGAGCAGGAAATCGCATCTTGGAAAGGCACAGAAGATGCCATTGTTCTGGTTTCAGGCCATGCAACAAACGTTACTTTTGTTGGCAATTTTTGTTCAGAAAACGACCTGATCCTGTATGATGCCCTTTCCCATAATTCCATAGACCAAGGTTGCCGACTCTCCAAGGCTGAAAGCAAAGCCTTTCCCCATAACGATGTAAAGACATTGCAAGAGATTCTGGAACAAAACAGGCAATACTACGAAAAAGTCTTGATTGTCGTAGAAGGCGTATACAGCATGGATGGCGACATAGCTCCTGTCCCAGAATTTGTAGAACTCAAAAAACGCTTTGGTGCTTTCCTGATGGTGGATGAAGCCCATTCCGCGTGTGTTTTAGGCAAAACAGGCAAAGGCGTAGATGAATACTATGGCTTGTCTACAGACGACATAGACATTCGCATGGGAACTCTTTCCAAGGGACTGGGCAGTTGCGGCGGCTATCTGGCTGCCTCTAAAAACCTTGTGGAATACTTCCGATATAGCTTACCAGGATTTGTCTTTAGCGTGGCAATTCCCCCTGCCACAGCAGCCGCGGCTTTGGCGGCTGTCAAGCTTATGAAACGAGATCATTCTATGGTAGCAAGATTGCATGAAAATATTGACTTCTTCTTATCTCAGGCACATGAAAGAAACTTCCATACGTGCCTCGCACAGAGAACAGCTATCATACCTATCATGATTGGCCCAGAGGATGCTGCCTTCCTCTTAAGTAAAAAATTACAGGAATATGGAGTTTTCGTTCCTCCTGCTGTGTATCCTGCTGTTTCCAAAGGAAAAGCAAGGCTTAGATTCTGCGTTACCAGCGAACACAAAAAAGAGCAGATCACGTACGCGCTAGATACATTGAAATCCCTGGCAGAAAAAGAAAAAATCAATATGCCATTGCATAGCTCTCAGTCTGTTTCTGCGTAGTTGGAAAAACAAAAGAAATCAGCACCAAAAAGTTTATTTTTTTCCTTGACAAGGCAAAAAAAATAGAATACGATGTTTTTGTTTAAAAACTTTTGCTTGAATCATCTCTCAGGAAAAGATCTGTTTTCTTACATAATCTCACGTAGTCTCTACGAAAGGAGAAATCTATGAAATATTTTATGATCTTCGTATGCGTTCTTTGTCTATCTCTGGCACAAGCTGAAAGCATTTCTTTTGCTGCTACAAAATCTATATCTTCCACCAACTATACAGAGGGTATCCAGGTATCTAAATTCGATTCTACTTTAGGTACTTTAACAGCCGTTTTGTTCACCCTGACTGGAAACATCCAGGGTAATGTACAATTCGAAAATAAGGATGCCGCATCAGCAACAGTTTCCTACGGTTTGCGTGCTGATATGCAATTGAGCTATAGTGGACAAAATTTAGTTTTGGCTATTCCTGTAAGCACAGGTTCTGTTGCAGTGACCAGCTATGATCTTAGCCAGGATTATGCTGGAAGTTCAGGTCGAACCTATAATGGCCTGACGGGCAGCCACACAGGAACTGGATATTTTACATCTGGCAGCCTTAGCAATTTCAACCACTATATCGGAACTGGCAATATTACCTTAAGTCTTCAAGCTCTAGGAACATCCTATGCTTCTGGAAGTGGTAATATGGCAAGTGCTTTCGTTACCAATGCTGGTGCCAATTTAACTGTGGAATATTTCTATACTCCCAGCAATGTAACTCCTAGCGTACCCGAACCAGGCAGTCTTTTCGCTATTGGTTTAGGTCTTTTCCTTCTCACTTCTTATCTCCGCAAAAAATAGTTTTTTCCCTTTGAGATGATTGAAAAAACACCGTAAAAGGTGTTTTTTTTATTGCTATATATTTCCTAACCGAGATTTAAATACTAGGAGTTACGCAGGTATTCTTAACATATTGAAATACAATATATATCTATCTTGCGAGTGATTAAAATCTTGACTCTATTTAGTTTTGCAAGCTCTTTT
>JABWCH010000231.1 GCA_013359215.1 Candidatus Brocadiia bacterium
CTAATTTGACAATGGCATATTAACAAAGAAAAATTTATTTTTTGAGATTATATTTATCTTCACAGATTTTTTTTATTTTGCTATAATGTCTTTTATGCTTCATCTTTTGAAGATAAATTTTTTCATTAGCTACTTAGCTCCCATGAAATACAATGAACTATCAGGATCTACAAAAAAGCAAGGGAAGCGATCGCTTTTATGTTGAGCATAAAAGAGGAAAGTCCGGACATCACAGGACAGGGTGGTGGCTAACGCCCACCAAAAGCAATTTTAGGGAAAGTGCCACAGAAAACATACCGCCTGCTTCTGGCAGGTAAGGGTGAAAAGGTGAGGTAAGAGCTCACCGCAGGGGTGGTGACATCTCTGGCAAGGTAAACCCCACCCGATGAAAAGTCAAATAGGGAAGAAAGAGGTTGTCCGCCTCGCCATTACTTCCGGGTAGACTGCTTGAGCTTTATGGCAACATAAAGCCTAGACAAATGATCGCTGCTTCTTATGAAGAACAGAATCCGGCTTATTCCTTGCTTTTAGATCCATTTTTTTCCAATGCAATTCTATTGATTTTCCCCAAAACGTATAAAGACCAGATAATACCTGGCAGCATTAGGGATGCAACACTATGAGTTATGATTTAACAGGAATGTTGATAGACCAAAAGTATTTTTTGCATTCTATTGCACAAGAACAAGAAAAAGTGATTACATATCATGCCTGGCATATAGATTGGGAAATGCCACTTCTCGTCAAGGTAGTAAGCAACTTAAGCCATGAAGAACGCAAATTGTTTTTGAAAGAAGCAAACGAATGGGTAGAGCTGGGCATCCATCCCAATTTGCTTTCTGCTTATTTTTACCGCGAGATAGATTCCTCTTTATTCTTATTTTTAGAGTCCATCAGTGGAACAAAACTTTCTGATATAAAAGATCATCTTGCCCTGGAAGAAATTCTGGTATTAGCATTAGAAATTGCCAATGCAATGGCTTACCAGCACGAAGAGAATATCGTCTATAACAATCTTGTAGCAGAAAACGTTCTTGTGGATAAACACGGAAGAATCAGGCTAAACAATATACGCTGGCATCCCAGGGAAGGAATGGAAACAATAACCAAAGGATTCAAGAGCAATTTTTATAATAATCTTTCGAAAACAGAAGAAATCTTGCAGCATAGAGAAAAAAACAAAGCATCTCTAAGAAAAAAATCCTTTGAATGGCTTATGTCTCAACCTCCTGAATATTTCCTGGATAAAAATTACCAGGTTAGCTTCAAAAGCGATATATACTCTTTTGGGATTCTTTTCTATGAAATGCTGATGCACAACCTACCTTTTTCTTTAGAAGAAGACACCAAATCTCTTTTCACAGGCTTCAAGAAAAAATACCAAAAAAAACAATTTCCCTTTTTGCCCAAATCCCAAGAAAAAGGATTGGATGCCTTTTATGAATTGGTCAATTTATGCCTAAAGCCCAATCCAAAACAAAGACCCGAAAAATTTGAAGAAATCCTATCTTCTTTGAAAAAAATCTATGAAGACCTGTCAGGGAAACCCTATATATTTGAAACATGGTCTGAAAATGCTTTGCTGGCTATGTCTTTAAACAACAGAGCATTGGGGCATATTGACAGACAAGATTGGCAAGAAGCGGAAAAAATACTCAAAGAAGTAAGCTACCTGGATACAGCGGCCATTGCATCTCCTGTGAATAGAAGTTTGATAAAATTACGGTTGGGAAAAATATTACAGCCCCAATTTCTGGACAATATCCAGAAATGTCGATTCCTAAAAGAATATCCTATTGCTTTCCTATCTGCAAGAGTCTGCCTGGAATATGGAAGTCTGACGCAAGAAATCTATGATGATCTCAAAAAAGTTTCTATATGGGATGAAAAGCTCCAGATTGCCAAAGGGGATATTAGCTATAGGTTAGGGCATTACCAGGAAGCTAGAGATATATATAAAGAGCAAATCCAAAAACAGCAAAACCAGGATGTATGGTATCGTTTTGGTGCATGTCTCATGGCATTGAAGCTTTCTAAAGATGCTAAAGAAGCGTGGGAGGAAGGATTAAAAAAGAACTTGCCTTTATGGGATTTGATTGTTGGCTACAGCATGCTTCTTGCAATGCAAGGGAGCTGGGCAACGGCGCGAGGCTATCTCGATACTGTAATCCACAACGATAATAGATATTTGCGCCACTTTACCACATACCCATGGAGCCAGGTAAGAAGCTTGCGTGTTTCCGAAAAATTTTCTGTCATGGATGCTGCTATCTCCATGGATAATCGCTATATTTTTGCAAGAACATCCCATGGCGAAAGCTGCATTTTTGAATGGCCCTCAGGGAAAAGATGCAAAGATGTAGATTCTGTTCCTTCCCTTTCTGCTGCTTCAACAGGAAGAATATTGCAGCAAATTTTGCCTATGTTCGTCAAGGATATAGCCATTTCGAATGAAACATGCCTTGCGATTACTGCTAACGGAGACTCTGTAGTCAGACTGTGGAATCTCAAACAATCCAAGTGTCTGCATGAATTTACAGGGCATACCAATACAGTAACGTCGGTTGCCATTAGCCATGATGGCAAAACAGGCATTTCCGCTGGCTTAGACAACATAATATATCTTTGGGATTTAGAAAAAAAAACAAGCTTAGGCCAAAGAAAAGGCCACGAAGACTGCATTCTTTGCCTTGCGCTGGCTACGGAAAGCAGGACTTTTATTTCTGGAGGATGGGATAGAAAAATACGAGTCTGGTCCCTAGATCATGAAGAATGTATAGCCGTACTTGAAGGCTATAGTAAAGACATACATACTCTTGCTATCAGTGCCAATGGAATGCTGGCTGTTTCTGTGGACAGTGGCTATATCCTTAAAATTTGGAATATTCCTGAAAAAAGACTTATTGGAATGCTCCAGGGGCATCGCTCTAAAATTACCAAAGTGGCTATTTCTTACGATGCTCGGTTTATCGTATCTTGCAGTCTCGATGGCACTCTCGCAATATATGAAGACATATCTCAACGACCTTGTCCTTGCTGGACAAAAGCATGCTATATAGTAGAGCAGCTTCCTGCTCCTATCCCTTTGGCTGAACGGCAAGAAAAATTTGATCTGGAAAAAGAAATCCAAAGCCTGCTTTCTGGAGAAATAACTCATATAGAGCTTCAGAAATATCAAAAACTTCTCAGGCTAGAGCTAAAAACGCACCATAAAAAAATGCACCTGGAAACCATATCTAAGCTAAACCAGGCTTTTCTAAGAAAAGGGATTGTCAAAAAACAAATATCAGAGTATTTTCCCATGCGCATTTTCTTACACGACAGCCCTGTAATTGCCTTTGTCTTAGATAAAGGCATGCTCTATTCGATTAGCAAAAAAGGAGTTTTCAAAAGGTGGGATTTAGAAAAATGCCAAAGCGATTTCTATTGGCAGAAACCTTTATGGAAAATGGCTTGCATGGATTTTGCCAAAAATAAATCTTGCTTTTATTTTAGCGGTGATGATGGTATTTTGCATACATGGACACCAGAAACCGATACATGGCAAGAGCTAGAAGGCCAGCCAGGATCAATACATTGCCTGAAATCTTTTCATAAAGGAAAAAGGGCGATCTCTGGCAGCAAAGATGGGACAATACAGCTTTGGGATTTAGAGAAAGGATACTCTGTATGGGCAAGAAAAGAGCAAAAAGGTTTGGTATCTTCTATTGCCATTAGCCCGAAAGAAGATGTTGCTGTGAGTGCCTCTTTGGATGGCAAAATTTGCGTATGGGATGTAGCAAAAGGAGAATGTGTTGTCTGCTCACAACAGCCGACATCTCCTATCCTCTCGCTTGCTGTCCAGTCTCTCGAAGAAATGATTTGGATTTCGGGAGGGATCGATGGCACGATAAGGCAGTGGAATTCCAAAAATGGCCTTTGCGAAAGCATTCTCAAAGCAGAAAAAACAGCGATCACCACTTTGTCCCTTTCTCAAGATGGCATAAATCTTGTGTACGGAACGCAATCAGGGGATATTAAAATCTGGGACATAGCGAATTCAAAGTGTATCCTGAAAATGGAAAAAGCCCATGATTCTTTTATCAGGCAAGTTTTCTTCAGTGAAGACAAAGAATGGGTATTTTCTGGAGGCCAGGACGGAGCGATCAAAGTCTGGAAGCTTTTGTCCTGAAACTGCATAAACGATACACAAAATTGAGGTTTATGTTGATTTTTACCATAACCTATTTGAAAATAAATTAAGAGCCTATCCGAAAAATAATTTTAGGCGAAAATTTTGAGGCACTCGGAGAGCGAGGACAATTTTGTCACTTTCGACGAAGCTATCCGAGATGCATCGAAATTTGCAGCCAAAAGGATTTTTCGGATAGGCTCTAAGAAGAGCGCAGTGTAAGCCTTCTGTAAGGAATCAAAAACAGTACCGCCTGGCAAATCAGAAAATTTTATTCGACTCTTGAGACTGGCACAAAAAAAAATGGGGATACCTGTTTTTTTGATTCCTGAAAGAAGGCTTACACGAAGCGATCTCTTCCAGTAAAACCCGCTTGTAGAACCCGCTTTTTGCTTGAAGTTTCATAAAAGATTTTACTCGTAAGTGCCTCTTATTCAATTACCTAAAAATCAAAAAGGATAGAAGATGTGTATTCTTACTAAGGAAGAAATACTAAAAGAAATTCATGCTGGTCATATTGTTGTCGATCCCTTCCGACCTGAATGTGTTGGGCCTGCATCCATTGATCTTCATTTGAGCAGTGCTTTTCGCATTTTCCATAGCCCACGCAAAATAATGAAAGTTACGGATGACGGCGACTATCGCGATATTACTTATGGCGTATGCCTGGCAGAGGGAGAAAGCATTCTTTTGATGCCAAATGAAACCATACTGGGAATCACAGAAGAAAAGATTACCCTCCCAGAAAATATTTGTGGATGGCTGGAAGGCCGTAGTAAATTTGCAAGGATGGGCCTTCTTGTGCATATTTCTGCGAGTTTTATGCAACCAGGTATTTCCAACCATCAGGTCTTAGAAATGAGCAATTTCGGGCCTGTTCCTCTGGATATTTATCCTAAAACTTCTGTTTGCCAGTTCATCTTCCAAAAAACTCTTGGCAATGCAAGATACCAAGGTAGTTTTCGGAATCAATGCCCTAAAGAATTTGCTGGCTAACTCCAGGCAAAAAAATTTATATTTTTGTGGTAGAAAAGGTTTATAAAAATCTTCCCCAAGATTCCCTTCCATAAAGAGGTTTTTTTACAATGAAAAAAATAAAAGCAGGCATTTTAGGTGCTACAGGAACAGTCGGGCAAATGTACATCCATCTTCTGGCAAATCATCCCTGGTTTGATATAACTTACCTGGCTGCCTCTCCTGATAGTGCTGGAAAAACATATAAAGACGCTGTTGGCGCAAGGTGGCAGATAGATTCTCCCATTCCCGATGCCATCATGAATCTCAAGGTAGGAGATGCAAACCTTGTCTCGCAGGCAAAAGGCTCTTGCGATTTTGTTTTTTCTGCCTTGGAAATGGAAAAGCATGCTCTCCAAGCATTAGAAATGGAGTATGCAAAACAAGATATTCCTGTTATAAGCAATGCTTCTGCTCATCGATTTACAGACGATATTCCCATGCTGATTCCAGAGATCAACCATTCCCATACGGACATAATCCCTTATCAAAAGAAGAACCGAGGCTGGAATAAAGGCTTTATCGCTGTTAAGCCCAATTGTTCCTTACAAAGCTATTTAACTCCCTTATTTGCTTTGATTCAGCAAGGTTATGAAGTCAAAAGAATCGTTCTTACAACTCTACAGGCTATATCAGGTGCTGGCTATCCAGGAGTCCCTTCTTTGGATATGATAGACAATATCATTCCCTATATCCGAGGAGAAGAAGAAAAAAGCGAGCTAGAACCCTTAAAAATTTTAGGGCATATACAATCCAATGCTTTTGTTGATTACAAAGGGCTTAAGATTGCTGCTCATTGCAATCGTGTTTCTGTTGTGGACGGGCATACTGCGTGTGTCAGCCTGGAATTTGGCGAAAAAAAACCTGGGCTTGAAGAAATAAAAAAGATCTGGAAAGACTTCCGCTCTTATCCGCAGGAAATGGCATTGCCCTTTGCCCCTGAGCATCCCATTCTATATAGAGAAGAAGAAAACCGCCCTCAGCCCAAAAAAGACAGAAACCAAGACAAAGGTATGGCTGTTACAGTGGGTCGCCTACGTCCATGCCCTGTCTTTGACATCCGCTTTGTTGGTCTTTCTCACAACACAATACGTGGTGCAGCAGGAGGTGGTATCCTCAATGCTGAAGTTTTATATAAAAAAGGATTTTTAGAATAGGACTTTATGGAAAAAAAGCTACCTTTTAGTAAAGAAAAAGTTTTAGAAATCATAAAAAATCATCCTACTCCCTTTCATATCTATGATAAGCAATCCATAGAACAAAATGCGCAAAGTTTTCTACAGGCTTTTTCCTGGGTACAAGGTTTTAAAAATTATTTTGCCGTGAAAGCCTGCCCCAATCCCTTTATTATGAAAATACTCCAAAAAAAGGGAATGGGTATGGATTGTAGTTCCCTGGCTGAATTGATGCTTGCAGAAAAGGCAGGAATCCAGGGAGAAGATATTATGTTTACCTCGAACGATACGCCTTCTGAAGAGTATATATACGCCAGGAAACTAGGTGCTATCATCAACCTGGACGATATTAGCCACATCGACTATTTAGAAAAACATGCTGGGCTTCCTGATATTCTTTGCTTTCGATACAATCCAGGGCCAGAAAGAACAGGAAATGCAATTATTGGGAATCCTGTAGAAGCAAAATATGGCTTTACGAAAAGCCAGCTCTTTGAAGGCTATCAGATACTCAAACAAAAGGGCATAAAAAGATTTGGTCTTCATACCATGGTTGCTTCCAATGAACTGAACCCAAGCTATTTCGTAGAAACCGCACGCATGATCTTTTCCCTTGTTTCCGAAATTTCCAGCAAACTGGGGATTCGCTTCGAGTTTGTCAACCTGGGAGGTGGGATTGGCATTCCCTATAGGCCAGACCAGAACCCTTTGGATTTCTCCTATCTGTCAAAAGAAATCCAAAATCTATACCATGAGATGGTCGAGAAAAAAGGACTCCATCCCTTAAAGATCGCCTTTGAATGCGGGCGGATGCCTATCGGGCCTTATGGCTACCTTGTCAGCAAGGTTTTGCATTTAAAGCACATTTATAAAAACTATGTAGGGCTTGATGCTTGTATGGCAAATCTGATGCGACCAGGAATGTATGGTGCATACCATCATATTACGGTTTTAGGAAAAGAGAACAGCAAAGCACAGTGCCAGTACGATATTACTGGGTCGCTATGTGAGAACAACGATAAATTTGCGGTTGACAGGCTTTTGCCCATAGTTGAACAAGGCGATATACTCGTTATCCATGATACTGGTGCGCATGGTCATGCTATGGGATTCAATTACAATGGCAAACTGCGCTCTTGTGAACTGATGTTGCAAGAAGACGGCAGTGTATTGGAAATACGTAGGGCAGAAACCCCAGAGGACTATTTCAAAACATTGGATTTTGAAAAATTTAAAAATTTTAAGGTGTAAAAATGGTCAGACGCAATATGAATATGGCAAAACTGCCATCAGGCTATTTGTTTCCTGAAATCAATAGACGAAAAAAAGAATTTCTCGCCAAAAATCCCCAGGCAAAAGTCATCAGCCTGGGAATCGGCAACACAACAGAGCCTATAACACCCTATATTGTATCTGGACTACAAGCACAGACTCTTGCTTTGGGAACAAAGCAGGGATATAGCGGTTATGGTGATGAACAGGGCTTGCCTGAGCTAAGAAAAAAAATCGCCCACAAAATATATGCTGGCATTGTAAACCCAGACGAAGTTTTTGTATCTGATGGTGCTAAATGCGATATTGGAAGACTTCAGGTTATGTTTGGTTCTTCTGTGAGCATTGCTGTTCAAGATCCAAGCTACCCTGTTTATGTTGATGGATCAGTCATCATGGGTGCAACAGGGGGTTATTCTCAGGAAAAAAGCTTGTTCGAGAATATAGTTTATATGAAATGCCTGCCTGAAAATAATTTTTTCCCAGATTTAGACAATCTTGCGCGTACAGATTTGATCTATTTCTGCTCTCCCAATAATCCAACAGGCGCAGTTGCAACATACGATCAACTCAGAAAGCTTGTGCTTTTTGCTAAAAAAAATCGCTCTGTTATCTTGTTTGATGCTGCCTATAGTGCCTATATCCATGACCCAGAGTATCCTAAATCTATTTTTGAAATAGAGGGCGCAAGGGAAGTGGCGATTGAGATCAGTTCTTTTTCTAAAACCATAGGATTTACAGGAGTGCGCCTGGGCTGGACTGTTGTACCAGCGGAATTAAAATACGATGACGGGAGTTTTGTCCGAAATGACTGGAATCGCATTATGACAACCATATTCAACGGGGCTTCCAACATTGCACAGCATGGAGGTCTTGCTTCTCTGGATGAAAAAGGCTATGAAGAAATGCAGAATTTGGTTTCTTATTATAAAGAAAATGCCAGATGGATACAGCAAACCCTGAAAAACCTCAAAGTCACGCTATATGGAGGAACAAACTCTCCTTATATCTGGGCTTTTTTCCCTGGCAGAAAATCCTGGGATATTTTTAACGTGCTTTTAGAAAAACACCATATCATAACAACCCCAGGCTCTGGCTTTGGGCCTTCAGGCGAAGGTTTTTTGCGATTTTCTTCATACGGACATAGAGAAGATATACTAGAAGCATGCCGTCGTCTATCTTTGGGCATTTAGGCAATACGCAAAGAGATTTTTATTTGGGGAAAATTTTTGCAAAAATTTCCCTTGCAACATATTGGTAAAAAATAATTAACCGCAGAGGCACAGAGGTCGCAGAGGAATTATATATAGGAGTTACGCAAAGAGATTTTTATTTGGGGGAAAATTTTTGTAAAAAT
>JABWCH010000232.1 GCA_013359215.1 Candidatus Brocadiia bacterium
AGTAGCTACGGCTACACTTGCGGCAATTTTGTCACTTTCTCCTCGCTCTCCGAGCGCCTCAAAATTTTCGCCTAAAATTATTTTTCGGATAGGCTCTTAATACCTTTTTGGTTTCGGCTTGTCCGAGATAGAGTATAAAATATCATAACTATTTTCTTTATATTCGGTTAAAAATGGGGAAGTTATTTCATTCTCATCGCTTAGTTTTCGTTGCTAAGAGAAAGGTAAACGAATTCATGAGAGCAATAAAAGACTACTATGAAGTTTTAGGAATTAACAAGGAATCATCAGAAGCGCAAATTAAAACAGCCTATCGCGATCTAGCAAAAAAGTACCATCCTGATAAAAACCCAGGGAACAAAGAAGCAGAAAAAAAATTCAAAGAAATCACGGAAGCATACGAAGTCCTTTCCAATGAACAGAAAAGAAAACAGTATGACCAGTTCAGAGATGGAGGATTCCGAGGCTTTGGCGCAGGCAATCCTTTTGATGGCGGAAGCATGGGAGGATCGGCCTTTGGGTTTGAAAATATGGATCTGAGCGAATTGTTCAATTCTTTTTTCAGCGGTGGCGAGTCCATGTTTGGATCTACAACAAGAGAGCCAAGGAGCAGAGCAGTCAAGGGAGAAGACATGTATGTCAAGCTTGATGTTCCCTTCGATGTGGCAGCCAAAGGTGGCAAATCCACAATCACTCTCAATAAAGATTCTAGCTGCGATTCTTGCAATGGCAGCGGGATAAAAGCAGGAGGCCAGAAAAAACGCTGTAGCTATTGCGATGGAACAGGACAAATACAGAACCAAAAAGGAACTTTTTCCTTCCAGCGCAATTGCCCCAGGTGTATGGGCCAGGGAGTATTGATCGATTCTCCTTGTTCTGTATGTCATGGAAACGGTTTCTGTAAAACAAAAAGAAAACTGAGCGTAAGCATACCCTCTGGAATCGAAAGTGGACAAAAGATCAAGCTGTCAGGGGAAGGCCATCTGGGAAGCAATGGAGGAAGCTCTGGAGATCTATACATTGAAGTGAATGTTCTTTCCGATTCCCCTTTTACCAGAGATGGAATCAATATCCTGTCTGAATATACTATTGATCTTAAAGAAGCCATGCTAGGGAGCAAAGCCATTATCCATACATTGCAAGGCGATGTTGAGCTGAAAATTCCTGCTGGCATACAGCCTGGCACTGTCCTTCGCATTCCAGAGCAAGGCATTGCGCAAGGCAAGAGAAAAGGCGACCATCTGGTGAAAATCCAGGTTCATATTCCAGGCAAACTAACCCGCAAGCAAAAAGAATTGCTGGAAGAATTTTCCTCTTTGGGTTTAGACTAAACAGAAAAGTGCAACTTTATGCTGGCAATAGAAACATACAATCTTACTATGGAATTTACGTTAGCCAGAGGTATAAAAAAGGAAGCCATTTCTGGCCTGAACTTGCAGGTTTCCCCTGGGAAAATTTTTGGCTTTTTGGGACACAATGGTGCTGGAAAAACCACCACCATCAAGATTCTTTTAGGCTTATGCCATCCTAGCAAGGGATGGGCTAAAATATCAGGCATCTGTAGCGACCAGGCTTTCGCAAGGAAGTCGGTTGGCTTCTTGCCAGAAGAACCTTCTTTTTATGACTATCTTACTGCTTTAGAATCCGTGATGGCTTCCTGCTGCCTTCATGGAATAGCATACCGTGACAGCAAATCCCTTGCCCAGCAAGCAATCCAGAATGCTGGACTGGCGGACAATGCCCGTTCCCCTATACATACCTTTTCCAAAGGAATGAAACAAAAGCTTGCTCTTGCTCACGCCTGCGCTCACAACCCAGAAATTTTGATTTTAGATGAACCCATGTCTGGCATGGATCCAGAGGGAAGGAACATATTGAAAGCCCAAATGCTCTTATGGAAGGAGCAAGGTAAAACCCTTTTTTTTACATCTCATATTCTCGCAGATGTGGAAGCTATGTGCGAAGAGGTAGCCTTGCTCTCTAAAGGCAGATGCATTGCGTCAGGCAATCCTAAAAATTTTTTAATGAAAGAGCCAAAAGGAATCCACGTAGTCCTTCCCGAAAAACAATCCCATATAGAATTTCCTTTTCCCATTGACATGCAAAAAAAAGAGGGAAAAATTTCTTTTTTTCTTAAAAAGAAAGATACAATAGAAGAAATGAAAACCTTTTTACAATCTCAGAACATCTTTCCAGAAGCCTGGACACCCCAATATGAAACACTAGAGGAATGCTATTTCCGCCTGATGAAGGGGGGACATGATGAAAATCCTTCTTATCGCCCATAACACCTTTCGCGAAACAGCCAGAGATCATATTCTTCGCCTGATTGTCCTGCTTTCCTTGCTGGTTATTTTCGCTTCCCAGGCAATTGCTGAAGTTGCTCTTGGAGACAGAACTAAAGTTATTAGCGATATTTCTCTTGGAGCAATGGATTTTTTTGGAACAGTCTTAACTCTCTTGATGACAACTGGCTTGCTTTATAAAGAAATGCAAAAGCGCACCCTTTTTACCATTTTAAGCCATCCAGTAACCAGGACACAATATCTTTTAGGCAAATACCTTGGGATTGCCACAACGCTTTTTATCTGCTTTTGTCTGATGTACGCGTTTTTAAGCCTGTTTTTATATTTTTATGGACGCAATCCATCCTGGATGATGATCAAGGCATGTTTTTTTCTCCTTTTGGGCCTATTGCTTTTAACCGCAATAGGCTTTTTTTTCTCTACTTTCCTTCCTCCCATAAGCAGTGCCGTAGCAACTCTGCTGATTTTCATTGCTGGCCGTACTAGCTATGAAATCCAATATTGGGCAGAAAGCTTCACTGGACTTACGCGCAACTGCTTAGAAACCGCGTACTATCTTTTGCCAAATTTTACATACTTTAACATAAAGATGGCAGCAGTCCATGAAGACTGGAAAGCCATTGCCACAAGGGAAGTGAATCAAGATGCACTAGTCTATGGCATTCTCTACTTTTTGGCTTATACATCCTTTATCCTCTACGCCAGCATATTGGTATTTCGCAAAAAAAATCTATAGTTTCTTTAGATTGCCAATTTTAGAATGATCCAAAGTAAAGAAAAAAGACAAGTCGCAAAAAAATAATTGAATATTTTATTTTTTCTTTTGTCTTTTATGAAATGAGCTTTGATAATAAAGATAATCGTGTTTTATCTTGTGGAATTCCAAAAATTTTGCCTGGCCCAAGGAAACAAAATTATGGGAAATTCTATAGCTATTTGTCCCTATGAAATAGAAAAATCCAATGACCAGAACAAAGCAACTCTTGGAGATCATGACCTGGTGATACAAAGTTGCCAGGGAAATCAATCTGCCTTTGCTTTGTTGGTATCACGGTATCAGGAAAAATTATATAGAATGATCTATTTCATGGTACACCATCAAGAAGAAAGCTGGGATTTGCTACAAGATACTTTTATCAAAGCCTACCATGGATTGCCTCATTTAAAAAATCCAGAAATTTTTAAAAGTTGGATTACGAAAATCGCTTTCAACTTGACTTTGAATCATTTAAAAAGACAAAGTCGCTTTCATAAGCATTCCGATGACGTTTTATTGAATATAGCAAACCATAAAGATTCTTCTCCTCAAAAGGCATTAGAGGAAGAAGAATCCAGGGAACTTTTGAGAAAAGCTATATCATTGCTTCCTGCAAAGCAGAAAAGTGTTTTAGTTTTGTGTGATATGGAAGGCTATTCTTATAAAGAAGCAGCAGAAATTTTAAAATGCCGCATAGGAACAATCATGTCCAGGTTATTTTATGCGCGAAATTCTATTAGGGAATATTTAAAATCAGTAGAGTCATAAAGCAATGCCTACATCCTATCGGAAATGCTTTTAGGATGGGTAAATTATGAAATGTAAAATAGATAAAATCACGCTTTCGGGATATATAGACAAGGAACTCTCTTTTGAAAAAACAAAAGAGGTAGCAGCCCATATTGCTGACTGTCCTGTCTGCCAACAAGAGTTTCTGTCTTTAGAAAAAATAAAGAAACTTTGCCAAAAGTCTTATGCAGGTGTTTCCTGCTCTGAGCCATCAGAATGGAATCAAAAACTATTCGATAGGCTGGAACAAAGACCTCTTCCTCCTAAAAAACACTTGTGGACACAGGTTTTTCGCTATGCAGCTTTGCTACTCTTTACATTAGGAATTTATTTTTATAATCCAGGCGAAAACAATCCAGAGCAGGCCGAAGAAAAAGCCTATCCTGTCTGGGAAAAACTTTTGGCAGTAAAGGAAGCAAAAGCCAGAAAGAATCTAATATCAGACGAAATCAAGCATAAAGAAGTTAAAGTTGTTCCTAATTGGAAATACCAGCCAGGCGAGCATATCAAAAATCTAGCTCAGGCAAGGCTGACATCCAAAGAGCAGGAATTTTTGCTTAAGCAAGGTTTTGTCGTTACCACAAAGCAATTCGATTCCTTTACTGCTTTATATTCAGACAACCACAAAAACAACATTCCTTCCTTTGTGACTATGGATACAGCAATATCTGGTTTATCCCATATATTGGCAGGTCTTAGAGTCGATCTGGAGCAAGAAATCTTTCTGCATAAGCTAACAGTGTTTACAAAAATTTTACGCGAAGAACTTTTAAACCTTGAACCAGAAGTTCCTCCGTCTTGCAAAAAGGCTCTGTTTATCGCTCTATCTTTTATAAAAATCGCAAGTGTTTTACTGGATTGTGACGGAGAATGGCCTGCATCCATAGAAAAAGAAATAGAAGGAGTAGTAAAGCAAGAATTGGCTTTGATCTACAACTACCAAAACCACCATACGCTTGGCATTCAGAAAAGCCCTCTCTGGGATTATGATTTAGACTACAATAAATTTAAAATTCGATGGAATGAAACCCAGGATAAAAAATTGCGGAACTACTACCTTGCTATGGAATGGTACAGCCGATGTGTTTTCCGTACTTCCAGCATACTGGAAACCCAAACCGCTCTTTTATTGCTCATGGCATCTCTTGGTAAATCTCCTGAAGGAGATGCAGTGATGATATGGGATGAAATGAACCAGCTCCTCACAGCACTCTATGGAAGAGCGGACGACCCTGATCTTTTAGACTATCTGGAAAATGCACGAAATGTTTTTGGGGATACCATTCAGCCCTCTCTTTTGACCGACCAAAGCAAAATACAAAAGTTCTGTCGGGAAATCAACCATACCAAGCTGCCTCAAATCCGTTCAGAAACAGGTCTTAAAGGCGGATTAAGGATATTTGGAGGACGCTATTCCGATAGAGATATGATATTGCAGCAATTCTGCAATCCTTCTGTTGGCGATAAAAACGACCCAAGAATCATTCCTAGTGTTTTGGATATAGCCGTAATCATGAACCATCCTAAAGCCATGGAAATCGCAAAAGATAAAGATCTCTTTCGATTTAGCAACTATTCCCACAAGATTTCCTCTTACCAAAAAATCCTCAGGAATGGTCTTGCAACTACTTCAAAACCATGGGAGGCAGGCGGGATGATTGGCGATATCTGGATATACCAGACACTTATGGATCCACAAAGTAGAGGCTATCCTCATTTTTGCCGCAGCGATGCCTGGGAATCCCGAAAACTTACCACACTTCTTTGCGGCCTGGTGAGCTTTCCCAACAGCAAACCAACGTACACAGGACAAGGCGTGCAGGATTTCAATAGCATTGTAGATCCTTACCCTGAATTTTTTAACCGTATTTTAACAAATATCAAAAGCCTGGAAAAGCTACTGTCTCAGGTAGGATATCCTCCAAATCGGCCACCTTCTCTGGAAATACTGGCCTATAAAAAAACGCTGGAAGATGTGGTCGCTGTTTCAGAAAAAATGCTTTCAGGCGAAAGCCTTACGCAAGAAGACCAGGACAAACTCAGCAAGCTAGTTTTAGGGTGGCAAGGCAACTACGAAGAAGCCAATATCAACGAGCTATCTACCCTTTTCCATAGAAACGAAACCCAATGTGACTTCTATTTCCATGCTGGAGTAGAACCCATCCGCGAGCTATGGATTCTTTGCCCTGCCCAACATATTTCCTTTGTTGCCAGAGGTGGAGTATACATACTCTACGAATTCACAACGGAAAAAAAAGTATTGCCTGAAAAATGGAGACAAGGCAAGCTTTGGGAACAAATCAAAAAGAAAGGCATGGAAAATGTAGCCCCCTGGAGCAAAGACTATGTAGGCCAGGAATAACCCATTTTTCTATCAAAAAAGCCTGAGATCAAAAAATCTCAGGCTTTTTTTCTGTTTTTTGGAGAATTTACGGCAAGCCAATATGTTACTCCTGGCATAACATATTGGCTTTCAAAAAACTTCAAGCAGCAGGCGGGTTCTACAAGCTGAATCGTTCGCTTCGTGTAAGCCTTCTTTCAGGAATCAAAAAAACAGGTATCCATTTTTATTTTTGCGCCAGGCTCAAGAGTCGAATCCAATTTTTTGATTTGCCAGGCGGGCTGTTTTTGATTCCTGACGCTCATGTAGACTAATCGCTGTTTAAGTTGACAGCGTTACGGGTATGTTTATGGATTAAAGCAACTAATTTTTCAAGAACAATGGGCTTTTCCATAATATAGTAGCCTTGTTTTTGGAGCAGCTTCATTTCAGACTCTTCATGCGAGTAAGGGCTTAGAATAATCACGGGTATTTTTTCTACCAATTCTAAAATTTCCTCAATATCTTTGGTCAAGGCAGACATAGAGGGAAGCGAAGAAAAGTCCAGGACTAAAATCGCGGCTGCTCCAAAGCGAATTTTTTGAAGTATATCTTCTGCTTTGGTACAATGTATAGGCTTAAGATCTCGTCTTCGCAAAAGATTACAAAGCGCATTTCCACTGGATTTATCAGGATTGTAGATCACTAAATTGCTCACGGCAAGACGCTTTCCAAAAGAAGATATTTGCCACAAATACGATCTATGGCTGTTCAAGATAATATTGATTCGCTTTTTCTAGGGCTAAAGAAAATTTTCGCTCTCTTGGTATATCCATTCTCGCAATTTCTGCATATTGGTTTAAAGGAGGCAAGAAGGGATAGGAATAGCTCTCATCATAGCATGCGACTTCCTTAATGCGGTCAATGATTGCATCAAGATAGTCTTTATAATAGATCTTTCCTAATACTTTATCCCTTGCATCGGGAATAGGATTATTGAAGTCAATGGCCCAAGGTTCTCCCTTATCATCCAAGATAAATTCAATAGAATTCATTTCATATCCAAAAACTCGGTTGATGATTTTGGCACTATCTATTACTTTCTGGCCTTGTTCGCATGTAAGGAAATTTTGGTCATAAATATACTGCGATTGATCGTTAGGTTGAAAAATATACTTGATAGGAATGATCTTTTTCCCAACGCACAAACATCGAATATGCCAGGGATACGGAGATTCCACGGATTTTTGCAATGTCATAACCTTATTGCCGCTCTCAGAGTAATAGATTAAAAGTTTTTTCTTGTTCTCTGCCTTATATACATCGAATCCGCCTCTTCCCTCTGCTGGTTTTATATAGCAAGGGAAGCCAACTCTTTCAATCATGGAATCCCAGGGAAGAGAATGGCTTGCTATAAAAGCCTCCTCATCAAACAGATAGCGATTGTGCGCAGGCAGAACATAGCTTGGGGGAACATTGACCCCCAGACTATGAGCAAGAGCGTATCCTACATCTTTATTGCAAATAAAGTAATGAAAGCTAAGAGGATTATTTAGGATATACACTCCCTGGAAAGCCAGGTTCATAAATATGCCGATAATGTGCCTTAAAAGGTGAGAGCCTCTGTCTATAATCAGATGGTATTTACTGCGGAAATCCATAGAAGCTTCTTTAAAGTTGAGCTGGTCTGCTTCTATTCGTATTGAAGTGCCTTTTTTATTTGTCACCAGAGGAAGAGCATTGATTTGCTCTATCAAATCCAGAGCAAATTTCTCTTTAATATGCAATATACCAACATAAAATTTTTTTATCTCATCCATGTAAGAAATTTTCCTAATGGGAGAAATGAATGAATGCAACAACACGCTATTGCTAAAATAGATCAGGGCAATGCCCTTTAAATTTCGATTTCAGACAACCAAATCTCGATAGATAAGATACCCTAATATGGAAATAAGAGAATAGACGACCCAGGTAGAAAACTCTTTAAAATTTCCAAAATCCACAGCAGTCCCAAAAGACATTTTGATTTTCCTTCCCTGCCAGTCTACGCTATAGATTTCGTCTGTTACCAGATGGGAACAATAGCCTATAAAAACAATAGAACCCATGACCAGCCTTTGCTTCCAGGGCAAATGTCCAAAAAGATAGAAAATAAATTGTCCGCTGAGGAAAGCAGCAGGAATGCTATGAAAAATACCACGATGGACAGTGAGTTTATCAAAAATGGCATAGAGGAAAACACGTATAAACATATACCCAAAAAAGAAATATAAAATCCAGTGTTCTAAAGCAAAATTTTTAGTATAATTACCTGGTATATGAGATATTCCTATAATAGGACATAGAATCCCAATGGTTTCAAAAAGAATTTTTGCTGGAACGCCTTCGGAATGGTCTACATCTGGCCCCAGGCTTGCTACAGAGCCCAGGATCATGGCTGTTCCGCTCTGCACAGGTGTCAATCCAAACTGAAAATAGCCAAGCAAAGAGCAAACAGCACTTGTAGTCATGCCATAAAAAAGGTGTTGTGAAAAATTTGCCATGCTGTATCCAAGCTAAAATAAAGGGAAAATGAATTTCAAAACTTATAGTTACAGGCATTGAAAAGAAGAGAAATCTTTACAAAAATTTTTTCTCATCCAAGGCAATGCTAATTTAGAGCCTATCCGAAAAATAATTTTAGGCGAAAATTTTGAGGCACTTGGAGAGCGAAGAGAAAGTGACAAAATTGCCGCAAGTGTAGCCATAGCTACTCTGAGGACAATTTTGTCACTTTCGACGAAGCTATCCGAGATGCATCGAAATTTGCAGC
>JABWCH010000233.1 GCA_013359215.1 Candidatus Brocadiia bacterium
GATGATCGCCATGCTTTAAGGCAGATTATTGATACCATGCTTACCAAAAAGAGAATGCTTGATTTACTTACCAAACAAAAACCTATCATCAATGTCTAAACTCTGCTTCATTTTCATCTCTAGCAAAAAAAGAGGCGAAAAACATAAATCTGTTTTCGCCTTTTGTTTTGAGCTTAGTCTCGTAAAAAATTATGTTTTAGTATCAATCACGATTTTTCTTCACTTTTTTTTATTTTTTCTAGTAATATGAGTGCCTTTTTTATACCATTTATTGCTTTATCCCATAAATTATATTTATATGCATATGTAAAATAAAGCTGCAATTGTTTTTCTCCTATAAAATTGATATAATAAAGAAAATTTTGATTTAATTGAATTTCTATTTCAATTGATACAGGTATTCGAATAAGTTTTATAATTTTTTTTAAAAATATTTTTTCTTCATCGCAATTTGTAATTGCAATCAATTTTTCTGCAAGTTTTAATAATGAATTTCCTATAATAGGTGACATATGATATGGTCTCTGTAGGGTATTTCGTTCTTCGAGATAAATTGCACAGATACCATCCAACCATATACTAATTAGTTGTTTTCTTAATTGAGATATTGAAGATTCTTCAAAGTTTTTCATTTTGCATTAATACCTTTTACAAAATTTTTACCTATCTGATCAGCCTCTTTCCAAACTGTTTCAATTTTTGTATTAATACTGCCAGAAAAACTTTCATATTTTAGAACTCCTCCTTCTCTAGAAATCATGCCACCTTGCATATCATATCGTGGTAGTTCTCCTTGAAGTGCTTTGTTGTATAAATCAAAATGGCTAGTATTATTTTCATTTAAAGGATTTCCGACATAAAAAATGCCTGTTTTCCCATCATAAACAGTAGATAGCACTTCGCCTTCTTTTAAGTTATTAACTGCTTGGCTAGCATTTTTTCCATCTGGTCCAATGGTTTGAACTGAGTTTATTTTAGAGAGTTTATTTTAGAGACGGATGCTTCATATTTTGTTTGGTACCATGCACTTCCTTGTAATTCTTGAATAGCCTTTTTAACGATTGGAAAATACTTAACATATTTATTTGCAATATATTATAGTTGTGTCTGACCTTATTCTTCTGCGCTACTAAGGCTTCAGCAGCAGCCTCTCGCATATCAGAATAGCTATCAGCAAGAGCTTTGATAAAATCAGGAATAGCCTGTCAGGAATTCTCATAATAGACAGTGTACTAAAAATTTTTCCTTGGGACAATAGCGAAGAATATAAAAAAATTACAAAAATGTATGGTATTGAAATGCAATAAAAAATCAATGAAAAGCGTTATATGAAGTGAAAAGTGTTTATCTTGTCAATTACCCATTCGGACAAGTAGCCGAGCGAGCAGGCATCAAAGTAATTTGCTGTTCTGAAGCCTTGTAAGGCAAAGATACGAGTCATGCCGTAAGGGAAGCATGCTTTAGAAAAGCTTTGGCTAAAATAGCTTCTGTTAAAAGTATTTTTTCTTCTTCATCCGATGGAATCTCATTTTCCGTGGGGGGATAGCATGCAAAAACAATATGAGGAGGAAAGTATTTTTTGGTGATTAGCAGAACCCGCCGCATATGCCACGCAGAAGAAACAAGGATTATAGTAAAAATTCTATCCAAGAATTCAGTTTTTTGAAGAAGCTCTAAAGAAAATTTTACGTTTTCTACTGTATTGTCAGAACAAGCTTCTATAAGAAGATTAGACTTGGGGACACCGCATTGAATCGCAATTTTTTCCATCAGTATTGCTTCGTCCATATCCCCTCTACCTGTTAAAAGCAGTTTGGGAACAAATCCATCTTTATAGAGCTTTATCCCTTGTTGTATCCTTTGCTGCAAATCTATTTCCCTGGCAGAGCCAAACACGATTGCAATGTCAGCAGAGATAGGATTTTCTCTGATACAAAGCCATTCTATCGTTTTTTTTCTCTGTTCTTCTAGCATCTTTTTTTCCTTTTGCTATGGCCCTGCTTATTGTAAGAATGTCACATCTCTAATCTGCCAACGCAGAAAGGATGAAAAATGTTTTTTCGTATTTTTTGTACCATGTTGGTACTGCTAATGCTTTCATGCAGTGACAATAAAAAGAATACTACTTCTCCACATGCTGGTTTTGTGAAAATTGTTGGAAACGTCACTTCTCATGATAATGGTGCAGAAGAAGGAAGAAAAAATAGAATTTAAGGAGTTACTGAGGTTACTCAATAGTATTGAGCAACCTCACAAATTCGATGATGAATCTATTAAATATTCTCCTTCCTTAATTCTCCTTACAGAATCGGGCTTGTACACGGCAATGATACTATCCCGAAAACCCAATGCAGAAAATTTTCGTCGGTGGATAACCTGTGAAATTCTCCCTTCTATACTAGAAAAAGGATTCTATCTTCATCCATCCCAAAAAGATACGAAGTTATCAACAAGATCGGATGTATCGCTATATATCAGCGAGATGAAAGCCCAAATCAAAGAATTTCGAGAAGAAAATTATCAAAGGCTAGACCAGATCGAAGCCGTTCTATCGGAATGCAAGAAACAGCACGATATCTTCGGTGGATGGAAAAAGATCAAGATGCTGGTGGACGACATGACGGAAATCTATGATCTCACGCCAGAAGAGCGTCGAAGGTACTTTTCCATGCTTTGTCAGGAAAACGATATTTCCCTGCCAGAAAAGGCCTTTCTGGAAAGACAAGAGGAGTACTATGATGTAAAGACCATGGCCCAGAAGCTAGGCATATACAGCACCAACAACAAGCCCCATGTCCTTTTTATTACGACCATCATCGCCCATCTGAAGCTGGAAGAATACCAGAAATCCTCTTATGGTGTTGCCAGATACTCGGAAAAGGCCATAGAAGCCATAAGAGCGTGGCTTAAAGAACAAGGCTTTCCCCAAAAATTTTCTCTGGCATGGGGAAAGAAGGAAAGGCAGTTCGAGGTGAAATATTTTAGAAAGAATCAGTACCTGCCTGGATACTATGCCGGGCATTTTTTCTTTTTCCCTGCACAAAACCAAGGCATTCGTTTATAATAGGTTATGCCAATAAAAAAAACATGTTTCCTTTCAGGAAAACATGCATAAATTCATTGGGTTTCCCAAAAACTTTCCCCTTATTTATACAAGCAATTTCCTTCTCAAAAAATAGATACTGATAAATTGGGACAATCCATAGCCCTTTTGCCTATATGAATCCGGTTTTCCCTATGGTAAGTACATTTGCTTTATAATGTCTTGTCAAAAAAGCAGCGAGTAAGCCACAAAATTTTCTATTATTTATCCTTGCGTCTTTCAATGTCTCCCTTGCCGTTTTCTCTGAAAATATTGTCTTCCAGGGAAATGGCAAGGTTCTCTGGTATGGAAATACCATACTCTACATTCTGGTATATTTCATTTTTGCTTAGCACAAAACGGGCGTTCTTTTCTGCATAGATTCCAATGACTGTGATATAGATTTTGTTTTCCACGATTTCGGCTTGTGCATTGCCTGTCATGAGAATACCTGCTTTTGCACTAGATATCAAATTTTGTAGAATATGAACTTTAGCATGGTCATGGATTTGGCAAAGATTAAGATTATGAGCAGTGCCATGCGTGCAAAGATGATTTTTCTGGAGCAACCCTGTAGAGGAATCATAAAAAGTTAAGCCATTTGCAAATAATTCAGGGCCATATTGGCTTTCTTTCATGACAAAATGAGACTGGTCAAAACAGGACAATGATAATTTGATATGGCTTTTTTGTACATCAATACTGGAAGTTCCATAAGAAAAAAAAGTCCCTCCATGTAGACTACAGTTTAAAAAGCTAACTTCGCTATGCCTCAGATATATTGGAGCCTGGATTGCACAATCCAGAAATTTCACCCTTCGTATTTCTATGCCTGTGACAGAAAAAGAATGCACGTCATTTTGAATAATGGAAGTTTTTTCGCCTTTTTCATTCAAAGAACCCTTGATGGTAATCCCGCTTTTTAGAATAAAGGCACCTTGATATGCGCCAGGCCCAAGTTCTATGGTAGTTCCTTCAGAAGCGATATCTATGGCCTTTTGCAGGTTTTTAAAATGGCCTGTGTTGTCCAACTCCACACGAATTGTTTTAAGAGAACCAAAAGAAAGAGACCTGGCCTTTTCTTGTATTTTTTCCCGAAAGTAAGGGGAAAATACTTTTTCTAGTTTTTCCGTAAGTTCTGCTATATTTTTTCCTTGATCTGTGGCTATGTTTAGGTTCTTTATGCTCTGGTAATATTGGTGTATTTCTTCCTGGGTAATCCGAGATAAAAATGGCATAGCTATGGTTTTTGCTGGTATATTTTTGAGGAAACTATGGATATTGCTATAGTGCCTTTGCTGTTTCAGACTCCATAGCTCTTTCCATAGGGTTTTGTTGGCAAAGCTTTCGTATTTTTTAAAAAGCAAGGCAAGCGGTTCTTGGAACTTGCCAAACACAGGATCAGCCAAAGGCATGTCCATTGGCTGCAATCCTAAAGAAATCGCTTGTTCCAAATGATAGAGTATCTGGACTTTATTTCCTTCTTTCTGGGGATTTTCGATCATCTCGTAAGCCAGTATTTTGGCAAGCGCATAGTGGTATTTAGCCTCTCCAGGGGAAAGCGACAAGGCCATGTTGATATCCTCGTACACTCTATCCCATTCTTTTTTTATAAAAAAATGCATGGCACGATAGTAGTACGATTCTGCAAATTCCAAAACTTCTTGCCGACAGAGAAGAGATTGCTGGCGAATGGTGAATATTCTAAAAGTGTAAGCTAGGAGAATTTGAGGATCAAAAAATTTATACTTTTTAAAAATACTACTGATTTTTTTGTAGAATTCTTCTTGCGCGAAAGAATATCGAACCAGAAAACGAAACAGGCTGTTATAAAATACTTCCATAGGGAAGTTACCTTTAGAATCAAGGTTCTTGTCTATTTGTTTCATCGCTTCTAGCACATAGAAGTCGTTCAGAAGGCTTTGTGACTGGAACACATCTTTTTCCATAAAAATAGAAGCGTATTTTTTTTGCGAAAAAAAACGTAAAAAAATGCTGTTATCATCTTGTGGAATTGGGCTAGAGTGAAATTCTATGGGAATTTCGTTTTCGCTATTGCTTTTGCAAGCCATGACTAAAAAAGGAATCTGTAAGAAGGAAAAAATATCTTTAGAAGCATAACTGCCTTCTTTGAATTTTCCTTTTTCTTTTATTTCTATACTAAGATTGATTTTGTTATCAAAAAAAATTTGCATGACCTGGCAAAAAGTATTTTTATCTAAGAGAAATCGTTCTTTTTTCCACTTCACTGCAACTTCTTCTGCTTCTTTTTGTCTTCCTGCCTTTTCCAGAAGAAGGCAGAGAAAGCAGTCCACGATAGTTTCAGAAACCTGGAATTTTTCCCGTATAATCTGAAAATCTGCTAGAGCAAGGTCATCTTTCTCTAAATCCAGATAAGCGCAACCCCTGAGAAAGTATAAATAGGGAGAAGGTTGGTCTGCAAGGATTCGAGAAAAAGCTTCTACAGATACATGAGGTGCAAACACTTCCCATGCTAGTTTCCCATACAAAAGAAGCCCCAGAGGATTATTGGGATCAAGTTCCATAGCTCTTTTCAAAATTTTTTGTACCTTTTCATAGTTGTAAAACACGCTGACTGTTTCAGAATAGGCATTAAAATCAAAGGCTATTGTTTCTTCTCCTGTTAAAAAGTAGCTCAAAAAGTTGGCCTGAGCATAATAGGCTTCTGCCAGAAGGGGGCTTTCCTTTTGCGAAAGCAAAATCCTTTGCTCTGCTTCATAGCGTTTGTGCTGGAATTTTAGCTGGTATGCCTGGATCAGATAGAAATACGTCTTGTGTTCTTTGGAATATTTTTCCATAGAAAGAGCGAATTTTTCTATGTAGATGTCCAGCTCTTTTTGCTTTTCAGCAGATGTGATGTACTTTTTGATTTCTAGCTTGATCTCATAGTATTTGGAAGGGAAATGGTCTTGTTCTAACGCAAGGCAAGTGCGAAAGTCTTCTATTGCCTTGGATTTTTGGGAAATGCGGGAATAAAGTAGGCCGCGCATATAAAAGGCATCCGTGTTTTCCTGGTTCTTTTGAAGGGCATTGTCCAGTAAGGCTATTGCTCTTTCTATGTTTTGGCGAGAAGAATGGCTGTTGTAGGCAATGGTCTTGGCTTGGTCTTTTTCTTTCTCCGCTTCTAGTAGCCACTGATAGAGATGGGAGATTTCTGTATCAATCTTTTCTTTTGAGATATTGCTTTCTTTTATGACATACAATGTATTTCGTACATCCTGGTAGCGTGCCAGGGCTTTCTGGCAAAGGCGGTCTTTGTAGTAAGAGAAAGCATCTTCGTACAGTCGGGCTAAAAAGGAATCTCTTTTGGTTTGCATCTGGCTTTGTAAAGAAGAAAACTGGCTTTTATGCTCTGATTTTTCTATAGCATCCATAGCAGAAGAATACGCCTGAACCGCCTTGTGTATATTGTCTCGGATTTTGTCCTCCAGCCTTTCTTTGGCATTCAGGTCTTTTAAAAACGACAATTGCTCTGCCTGTAGGAACTGCTTTTGCACTGTTTCCTGAGCCTTTTGCAATCGTTTGCTTTTTTCTTGCCAGAAAAAGGAAAAAGCTCCTAATCCCAGCACGAGGCAAAGGCATATAAGCGCGCTGATCGCCTTGTTTTTCTTTAGTTTGCGAGAATAGCGATACCAAAAAGAAGCAGGACGAGCCAGAATAGGGTCCCCTTCCAGAAAATTTTCCACATCCTGCCCCAATTCCTTGGCACTTTGATAGCGTCTTTCTGGTTCTTTGGACATGGCTTTCAGGCAGATGATTTCCAGATCACGAGAAAGCCCTGGCTTTATGCTGGTAGGCGCAACAGGGTCTTTTTGCATCACAGCTTCTAAAATCTTTACCAGCGTGTCTCCATGAAAAGGCTCTATACCCGTCAGAATGCTATACAGAATCGCTCCCAGAGAATACACATCGCTTAGATATCCAATATCCTTTCCTGCTGCCTGCTCTGGTGACATATACGCTGGAGTTCCTATGGGCGCGCCTGTCCGAGACAGCTTCTTGTCTTCCTTTTCTAGCTTTGCCAGACCAAAATCCATGATCCTTGGTTCATCAGCACTATCGAGCATGATGTTGCCTGGTTTCATATCACGATGTATGATGCCATTGGAATGAGCATAGTCCATTGCCTTGCATACTTTTACAAACAATTTCACAGCGTTTTGTCTGCTAATCTTCTTTTCCTTGATTTTCCTTTCCAGCGTGTCGCCTTTGATAAATTCCATTGTAAAAAAATAGATACCTTTTTCCGATCCCATATCATGGATTTTAACGATATGTTCATGGTTCAATTTCGCTGTTGCTTTTGCCTCAATGAGGAAGCGATCAATGGAAATCTTGCTTTTTTGCCTAGATGCTGTGATCAATTTCAAGGCTACAATTCTATCTAGGGAAGGGTCATAGGCTTTATAGACTATCCCCATTCCTCCTTCTCCCAGACTTTCCATGATAGTGTAGCGACCAAACTTCTTTTCTGGATTTACGCTGACAGGAGATGTTTTCTCTTTTTCCTTTTCTGCAGGAATTAAGCCAGGGTTTGTTTGATCCAGTGTTTTTTTTTGCTCTAATGCTACGCTATTGGTAGCCTGTGCCATTGTTTTTCTTTCATCCAGCGATGGATTCTGAACATCCTGGGCAATCGTTATCTCACCTTCCAGCGATTGGGTTGCCTGGGCAATTGTCTTTTTCTCATCCCCATATTTTCCAAGCAAAGACTTTTGGATGCTAGAAATCTGTTCTATGCTTAGTATTCTTTCTTTGACAAGCAAAGAATACAAAGGCAAACCCCCTTGTTTCTGCATTTCCACTATGCGTTTTCTGTTGCTTTCTTTTATAATATTTTGCGCTATAGCAAATTCCAAGAACTTTTCTTCATTTGGATTCATTTTCCCTTCCTAATCAAGAATATAGGAGTATCTGCCCTTATTCTTGGTGTTCTCAAGAACAAAGGAAATTCAACCAGGATACGCTGGAACGCTTAGATCAGATTCTATTCTAACCCGATAAGGCTTTTCTGTCAAGCCTTCCTGCTTCCCTCCTATTATTTTTAAAATTTTTCCAAAATTTCTTGTAACAAAATCATGATGAAATTGTATATAGTATTCAAGATACTTGACATTTTTTTTTTTTGGGTAATATTTAAGATATTTAAGATATGTTTGATCTGTTATGGATTCGTGATCTGTAAGAATATCTTATTTTTTATGAATAAGTTATGTATTTTTTTGAAAAGTTTTTTTGTTCTTTTGAAAGACTTATTTTTTGCATAAAAGGAGTAAATCGTGTCTTATTCTAAAAGCATCTTTTCGGTCTTTTTATTGATGATCCTGGCGATGGGCGTTGTTGCCCAAACCAACCCCGCCGATCTGGATACAACCTTTGGTACGAATGGCAAGACAACAACCGACTTCGCCGGCAGCAATGACCAAGCTTTAGCATTAGCGTTACTTCCTAACGGCAAGATTTTGGCCGCAGGCTATGCCGATATGACCCCCAAGACGGATTTTGCCCTGGCACGTTACAATGCGAATGGTACCCTTGATACCACTTTTGGAACAAACGGTAAAACCACCACCGACTTTTTCGACGATGCGGATGTAGCCTTTGGGATGGCAGTATTCCCTGACAGCAAAATCATTCTGGTGGGTTCAGCATACAACGGAGCCGGGGCCGACCCAATCTTTGCGCTGGCGAAATACAATGCCAATGGTACACTTGACACCACCTTCGGAACAGGCGGCAAAGTGACTACAACGTTCACAGGAACTACAAAATCTCATGCTTTCTCTGTAATCATACTTTCCGATGGCAAAATTCTTGTCGGGGGTCATGCGGATGCAATAAGTACTCTCTGGGATTTTGCGCTGGCGAAATACAATGCAGATGGTTCGCTGGACACCACCTTTGGGACAGGTGGCAAAGTAACCACCGATTTTTCCAACACGCAAGAGCAAGGCATGGATATGGTTGTCCTTGCCGATGGGAAAATTCTCCTTGTAGGTTGTACCAATGCCACCCCAAACTATAATTTTGCTATGGTGCGTTACAATGCCGATGGAAGCCTGGATACTACCTTTGGGACAAACGGCAAGACAAGCACCGATTTTGCCGGAACGAACGATATAATCAATCGTGCAGTGATTCTTGCCGAGGGGAAAATCCTCGTTACAGGCTACTCCGGTAGTGAAGGAGGCAACAAGAATGTTGCTTTGGCTCGCTACTCGGCCAATGGCATCCTCGATACTACCTTCGGTACAAACGGCAAGGTAACCACAGATTTCTTCGGAGCTGATGATAGCGGCGAGAACATGAAAGTCTTTATGAATGGTAAAATCCTGGTCGTGGGTTCAGCATACAACGGAGCCTATCAAGATTTTGCCCTAGTACGCTACAATGCAGACGGTACTCTGGATACCACTTTTGGCACAGGCGGTAAATCGACTACCAATATTTCTACTATGCATGATTGGATTGCAGACATAGCAATTCAGACCGACGGTAAAATTCTTGTGGCTGGTGGTACCTCGGACGTAAGCATTTTTGATTTTGCCCTAGCTCGTTATATGGGAGACCCTGTGTCCATCAATCTCCAGATCGGTGCTTTACCCAAAGCCCAGGCTGGCCTTTCCGAATATGTCTTGGCATTGCCCTTTGATTCTACTCCGCGAGACGTTACCGTCATACGTGTTAACTTTTCGATGCAACATAAACAATTTCTAAAACTTGCAAAGGATAAGTGCGAGATTTTTGTTTAATTTTAAAGCAATATTTACAA
>JABWCH010000234.1 GCA_013359215.1 Candidatus Brocadiia bacterium
ATTAAGATGATCTATTCGTGCTATTCGTCCATTCGCAAAATTCGTGATAAAATACTTTTTTAATGTATCCAGATTGGGAGCTAAATCCATAAGCATTTTATCAAAATAAAAAAAGATTGAAAGTCCTTAGATAGATTTGCTATATTTAAACCAATAAAAAAATTTATTTATCCATAAGCTTACCATCTAGTACAGCAATCATAAGCAAATTTTGGAATGGAAATACATAATATTTACTGTAACTCGTAAGGTTTTTGATTATGACTATTAAACTATCTATTACAGCAATCGACAAAGCCAGAAACGAACAAAGAAGATATTTGAAATACCTTCGGCTGGGCGAATCGTTTATTGTGGTACTCAAAAAAATTTCGGAAAATCCAGCCCAGACATCTTCCCATGAACCAGAAGTCGCCTGTTTTATCAAAAATGAGAATGAAGAAATCATCCTCCTGGACAGAACAGACAAAGGTATTTTTCTCAATGCTCAGAAAATAGAAAAAGCAAAAATAAACGATGGGGATCAAGCTCTTTTGCCTCATGCTATTAACCTTTCTTTTGGTGTTTATCCACTAACAGGAAAAGATATATTTAAAAGCACGAAATCTTCTAAAGAGCCATTGATTATTGAATACGTTGAGCCTGAAAAAGAGCAAAAAAAAGAAATAGACTATTCCAACCCAGTGGGTCATGAAATCGACGGCTATTACTTTGAAGATGTGTTAAGCTATGGTAGCATGGGGATTGTATACAAAGGAGTGCAGAAATCTTTGAATCGCAAGGTAGCGATCAAGACCGTATCTCCTAAAAATCTAAAAAACAATATCTTGATCAAAAGATTCATGAACATGGCAAGCATGGCCTGGCGTTTGAACCACCCTTATATCGTTCAAATATATGATACAGGAATCAGCCGCGAGTTCCAGATGCACTATGTTGTCATGGAATACATTGAAGGGGAAACCCTAAGAGAAGTCCTGAACAGACAAAAGAAGCTTCCTGTTGAAACAGCATGCAAAGTCATCAGCCACCTTGCGAGCGCGCTTTCTTTTGCCCATCGCCAGAATATCATCCATAGAGATGTAAATCCTTCTAATATCATCATCACCAAAAATGATTATATTAAGCTGATAGGTCTTGCTCTTTCTAAAGTCATAGATCCTAACGAAGAAAGGATGGATTTGACGATGAAAGGGCAGGCAATGGGTACTATGGGCTATATTGCTCCAGAGCAGGCCAAAAGCGCGGCAGAAGTGGATTTTAGAGCCGATATTTATTCTATGGGCGTAATCTTTTATGAATGCTTATGTGGACGATCCCCTTATGATCCTAATGATCTTAAAGATCCTGTAAAATATGCCAAAGCATTACGCCAGAAGCCTGGACAAACACCCTCCAAGGTGAATCCTTTAGTTCCCAAAGCATTAGACGATATTGTCATGAAATGCCTTGATCCTAATCCAGAAAAACGCTATCAAAAAGCAGATCTTGTTCTGGATGACGTGAAAACATACACAGAGTCTTTGTCTCTATCCGCAGCGCAAAAACGCATTCGAGCTATGTTTCCTAAAACCCCAAATTCCCGCGTTTTTGATTTTCATGTGCTATTTGAACCCATGGAAGAAATCGGAGGAGATTTTTACGATTATATCCCTTTGGAAGATGAAAAATGGGGTATTGTAATTGGGGATGTTACAGGGCATGGAGTCGAGGCTGCTGTCGTCATGGGGATGGTTAAGTCTGTGATTAAAATTATGGCTAAAAATCTGGACAGTGCTGCTGAGGTCTTGGAGTATGCCAATAAAGAAATTAGTCCAGATATGGATACAACAACTTTTACAACAGTAGCTTATGGTATTCTCGATAGCAAAAATAAAACTTTGCGTTTTGCCAGAGCAGGGCATCATCCTTTAATTCTGTATAATCCCAACAGAGATCCATCTTTGATTACGTTTGCTCCTAAAGGCACGATTCTAGGAGTTCCGTGGTCTTTAAATGTAGAGGAAATCGAAATTTCTTTACAACCTGGGGATATGATGCTGCAATATACAGATGGCATAACGGAAATCAAATCCAAAAAAGGCGAAGAATTTGGAATAGAAAGGCTCTGTGAAGTCATTGAACAGCAGGGAGATATTTCTCCCAAACAAATGGCAGAAGCAATCCAGAAATCCGTTGAGCAATTTTCTAAAGATACAAGCGATATGGATGATATAACTCTTCTCATTGTTAAACTTAAAAATGAGGCTTAAGCTATGATTCGCAATAGCGATATTTTATTTGGGCGCACAGCCGCTACATACCAGTTTGCCAGCAAAGAGAGCATTCTCCAGGCAATCAAAGAAGTGAGTGCATTGCAAGTTTTGGGCGTTGAAAAACGCATCTACCAAATCCTGTATGAAAGAGGGCATTTAAAGCAGGATGAAATCTATGCCATCCTGGAATCTTTGCTGCAATCCAGACAAATAAAAAAAATAAAAGAGTCTTATGTATCTTGCTTTACAGAGGAAGATGAAAAAAAATTTTATGATAGCCTGGGGCTTTCTTATATTCCTTATTATGACGAGAATGAAATCGCCAGGCTATCGGACTGCTTTAAGGAAAAAGAACTTCCCATTGCCAAAGAAGATCTTTTTCTGGGTTTAGATATAAAAAATAGCCTTTATAAAGAAGGAATCACGACCTTTTTGCTTACCATTCTCTACGATAAAAATCTTTTGAACGAAAGCTTTTTGTCCTATTTTCCTGATTGGAAAAAAAGAAAACTGCTTTTGGTTTCTCCCAGGCAAAGAAATAAATCGCGGATACGGAAAAGCGAGGGTTTGCTTTTTTCCCAAATCGCCATAGCTAAAGGGAAAATGAGTACAAAAGAGCAAGAGAAATCGATGTTTGCCTGGGAATCTTTAGAAGACACCAACCTTCCTCTGAAGTATTCAGAATTGCTTTTTTACATGAATCTGATGGATGAGCATTCGGCTGTTAAAATTGCCGCTGCTCTTTACAATCTTTCAGGCATTAACCAAAACCCTCGCTTTGCCTTGATTCGGCTAAATGAGGAAGAAGAAAAATATTTTCAGACCTTTTTGGAACAAGGGGAAATTTTAGAAGAATTTTTGGAAAAAGGAAAAAATATTTTAGTTCGCGCTCTCCAGGAAGGGCTAAACCAGATAAGGCTTTCTGATGTACTTATTTTGCAAAAAAGCCTAAGTCGGAAAAAAATAGCCCGAAAATATCTGGAAAGCAAAAAGAACCAAATAGAAAGAGAAGTCCATAAGCTCCAGTTGGACAAAACAGAAGAAGCACCTATAGTTCCTTTGAACCATGTAAAATGCATAGATGAAGAAATCTCAAGAACAGAAGAGTTTCTTACTAGAGCAGAGAAAGAAGAAAAACAGTATAACTATCGTGCAAAGGGCTTTTTTAAAAAAGTCCAAAAATCAGAAGAAGATGAAGGATTTGAAAAAGAATTAGACGATACTTTTTCCACGACTCAAGAGCAAAAGAAAAAAGAGCTTTCCGAAGAGATGAAGCGATGGAAAAAAAGCTTAAAGCAATCTGATGATCCCAATTCTGCGCATCTTTCCAGCATGGTGGAAAGATACCAAAAGGGCAAAAAAAAATTGCAGCTTTATATTGGAATCGCTATCGCTTGCATCATGATTTTTGTAGGCTATGCAATAGCTTCTTTGAATCCGACATCTTTGCCACAAATCCCTGTCAAAGAAGTCATCCCTGAACCCAAAGTTGCAGAAAAACCTGCCTCTATGGATTGGGAAAAGCATTGGGGCGAGATTGCCATTATGCGTTCCACATACCAGTACCAGCAGGCCATAATCCTATACCAGAAATGCGAACGAGAAACAAAAGATACAACACTAAGACAGAACATCCGAAAAGAAATCCAGAATTTGCAGTTGCAGAGCATTTTGTTTGAGGCTCTGTCGAATATAGTAAGACAATCTCAAGACGCTGTTTCTTTCACATTTCGCGGATTGTCCAAGTCTTCTATTCAGAAAGTTTTGGAACAAGGTTTTATATTGTCTCACGAAAAAGAAGAGATTTTTATCGAATGGAAAGATCTTAAGCCTAATGAAGTTTATAGAATTTTTAAAGAACATAAAATTTTAACATTGTATCCTTGGGAACTTTCTTTGTTTTGCTACGAGCATAGGCTATTGGAGGAGGCAAGAGAATCCCTGGCCTTTTATCTTAGGCTATTTCCTTTGGAAAAACAAAAAGCCTGGAATCTGCTGAACAGCATCAAGGGAAAAGAAAAAAGCACCGATAGCTATCAGGAATATGAAGGGAAGCTGTATAGCAATGCAGAAATCCAAGAGCAGCAAAAAAAAGCTACTCTTATAACCTTGACAAAAGATGATCCCAAAAATCCCCAGGAGATTGCCTGGGACGATTTTCATCGTCTGCAAAATAAAATTTTGCTTGCCAAAAGAGAAGAGTACGCAAAAGACCGAAAGGAAAAAGGCTATTCTTTTGCCAAGGAACGATGGGCAAGCCCTTCTATTCTGGAATATGAAAAGCAAACAGAGCTTGCTTTCCAAGAGAAAAAGCTATATTTCAAAGGCCAGTGGCAGCCCAAGGAAAAGCTAGGCAAATGGCACGAGTTGATTTTAAAAAAACAACGCCAGAAAGTTTGTGGCTTCCTGCTGCCGATCAAGGATATTTATGAGCTTCGTACAGAAACAGGAATTTCCTATCTAAACGAAGCCCAAATTTTAGAAAAAAAAGAAATCCCTTATCCTGAAGAAACCTATTGGAAAGAAAGATCTCTTGTTTCAGACCAGGAAATCAAAGAGCATCTTTGGCTAGAAGAGTGGGCATCTTCTCAAGGCTTAGAAAAGCCAGTGGATATCCAATGGGAAAAAATTCTCACCATGGCACCAAACTATCCTGTAGCCAGGAAAAATTTAGGATACATCTACTACCAGGGCCAGTGGAAAGAAGAGAGTAGCCTTGCCCCTTTGCAGGAAAACCTTGTTTTTCCTTTTATCTGTATAGAACTCAAGGAGGCAAGCCGTCTTGGTCTGGCAAAGCAAAAAAGCCCTGTTCTTTTTGCAGATGAAAGCACCCTGATGCAAAAGGCTTCTTCCCCAAAAGACGGATCACAGAAAGAACCTCTGGAGCAGGAAAACCTTGTAAAATCATGGAGCAAAATGCCTCCACAAGCTCTATCCTTATGGAAAAAAGGAAGAATACATCTTTTGCACAAAGAATATACACAAGCCATGAGGTGTTTCAATCGTGTCATCAGTGCAAAGCCTGATTTTTCCCTTGCCTGGGTAGATAGGGGCAAAGCAAAGCTTTTCTTGGCTAACCATGAAGGTGCTTTGGTAGATTTCGATAAAGCCCTTTCCATGGATGAAAATCTGGAAAGTGCTTTTTTGGCAAGAGGAATGATGTATCAACAGCAAAAAAAATATGAGCTTGCTTTAAACGATTTTATACAAGCCTATACCCTGGATAGCAAAAACCTTTCCACCTACTACGCTCTAGCCCGATTTTATTGGGAAACTGGCAGAAAAAAACAGGCACTTGCCCTTGCCCAACAATCTTTGGAAAAATTTTCCGACAAAAAAGAGCCAGCCATGCTTTCTCAGGATATAAACCGCATCCAGCAGGGGGCTTTTCCTTCTAAAAAATTGACAAAAGCATCAAAGCATTGTATGATAGAAGGGTCTTGTGAAAAGATTTTCTTGGATGTCGCAGCATACTGGACAGACCAGCTATGCAGCCAATATACTAAAATCTCAGGTGAGGAATCTTTACCTAAGCTGAAGCTGGTTCTTTTTAGCGATTGGGATTCCATGAGAGAATACCTTCGCCTGGAAAGCCCTTATATCTGGGAAATCGCAAAAGCATGGCCTGTAACGGAAGAAATTTTGGTTACTACAGACCAGCATGCGATCCTCTGGAAAAGTGCTTTATTTCAGGAATGCCTCAAACAAATTTATTCTTCTGGGCAACCATTACCCTTTTGGGTATGGGAAGGCTTACAAGCTTATTTTTTCTATTATCCAGAAGATGAAAATGGCATTGCCTGGGAAAAAGTATCTCCTTATTTTTTGCGTCGTATTCAGGAGCAACTGGCAGAGTTTTCTTTATCAGAATTGGTTTCTATGGACGGAGAGATTTTATTATCTCCTGATTCATATTGGAAAAATCGATTGCAGGCTTATGCCTGGCTTCATTTTTTTATTCATGCTAAAGAAGGTAAACATCTAAATCTTTTTCAGAAATATTTACTCGATTCCAAAAAAAACAAGCCCAAAAACCCTGAATTTTTTAGCGCAGAAGAAAAGCATATCTTAATGAAAGATTTTCAGGAATACTGGCAAAAAAAATTTTAAAATTATCAAGGAAAGCCCGATCTGGCAGCTATGATACAGCCTGTGGCTTTTACGGAGCAAATCAATGGAAAGACTACCTTTTCATCGTGGAGATAAAATACGAGATAGTATCCTTGGCGATATTGTTTCTGTTGGCCCTTTGGGAGTCGTTTACCAGATTGTCGATAAACCTTATCTTTTAAAAGCTCCCTATATTGATTCCAGCAAAATGCTGAGAGAAAAATTTTGTAAGGAAGTGAGCTTTCTTAAAAATCTTTCTCACCCTGGAATTTTGGGCATTTTCGATTGTGACCTGGAAAGCGCGATTCCATGGTGCAGAATCCCTTTGCCACCTTGGAAAACCTTGCGTTACAGGCTTAAAGCAGAAAGACCCATACCTGTTTTGCAGGCTTTATGCTGGATGTATTCTATTTCTGACACGTTGGGCGCGATGCATACAAAGCCTGAACAAATTTTGCATGAACGCCTTCGCCCTGAACAGATTGCATTTCAGGAGGATAAGCCTGTTTTATTGGATTTAGCTTTAGGAGATTTTGGAAGTGTCTCTGGCATTAGCCTTGCGCCCCAGGCAGATTTCCTTTACCTTGCACCAGAGCAACTCGACATAAAATCTCGTATGGATACAAAAGCACAGGTCTATACACTAGGGATAATCTTCTACGAAATTCTAAGCGGAAATCCGCCTTATGGTAGCGTGGACGAAACCTATTACGACGAAAATCGAACTCTTTTTATTGACAAAATCCTTTCGCCTCAGGTTCCTGTTCCTCCTATTCGAGAGTTGCCCAAGCCATTGCCTAAAATATTGCAAAAAGCATTGCACAAAGACAAAAAGCTGCGCTATAACGATGCTCAGGAAATGTCCCAGGATTTACAAAAAGCCCTCAAAGAAATGTTGATGCAAGAAGCCAAAAAGTACAAAGAAGAAGGCAATCTTGCTAAGGCTGTTTCTTTAGCGAAACAAGCTTTGGACTATAGCATCCAGGATAGTTATTTTGAAGAATTGCATTCTATGCGTTCTTTGTTACCCAAAGAAGAAAAAATAGAAAAACAGCCTGTAGAAATCCCTTTCTGTAGTCACCTGAAGGAAGCTTTGTCGCTTTTGAAATCCGAAGAAAACAAAGAAACACTATACCATAAATTAGGAATACAAAACCAGCCTGATTTTTGGGAAAACCTTTTTCTGGATATAAAGCTTTTAGAAAAATCCATGCAAAATATTGCACCATACATTCCCCATCCGATTGAGGAAGAAAAAATTCAAATTATAGAAACACCAAAAGCACTTATATCTTCTAAAGAAGAAGACTATGCACTATCAGACTCAGAAGCCATGTTCTTTGAGGAATTGCCCAAAGAAGAAAGTCTGTCTCTACTAGAACCTCAAATATATAAGCCCAAGGTTGTTCCTGAAGAAACAGTGGATTTAAAAGAAATGGACATCCAGGATTTGCCTCAAGCCGAAGACGAAATCCAGGATTTGCCTCAAGTCAAAGAAGAAATCCCAGAGCGCACTATAGCACAAGAAAGCGAAGAATGCTTCTTTGAAGACATTTCCGAATCTTTTATCCGCACAGAAGAAATGCCTGCTCTTTCTGAAGAAAGACCCGTGGTTGTCCTGGCAAAAGGTTTCCAATGGCTGGATAACAATACTATCCTTTGCGAAAAAGACAATTCGCAAATGGTTTATATTCCAGCAGGAACATTTATCATGGGATGTCAGGCAATGTATGCCTTTGATGTAGAAAAGCCAGAGCATGAAGTATATCTGGATGAGTACTTTATAGACAAATATCCCATCACCTGGGAACAATACTTAAAGTTTTGCCAGGAAAAAAAACACCCTCAGCCAAAAGCTCCAGCATGGGGAATTATCCCAGACCATCCTGTTGTCAATATAAGCTGGCAAGATGCTAAAGAATATTGCGAGTGGTCTGGTAAATTGATACCGACAGAAGCCCAATGGGAAAAAAGTGCAAGAGGAGGAATCTGGCTGGATGGAGATTTCGCCAGGCAAAGAAAAAACTCAAAACCTCAGAGAATTTACCCTTGGGGCGATGACTCTATCAAGGCTAGCGGTGCATGGAAAGCCAACTGTAGCGAAGAGCCTGTGTATGGGAAAAACAAAGGCAGCAAATCCACTTCTCCTGTTGGACATTTTTCTATGGGGCAGTCGCCATACGGTGTAAGCGATTTGGCTGGAAACGTATGGGAATGGACATCGGATTGGTTTTCCTCTGAATATTACAAAAATAGCCCACTGAAAAACCCTACAGGGCCAGAGAATGGCGAAACCAGAGACAACGATCCTTCTGGGCCAGGCAAAGTACTCAGAGGTGGCTCCTGGTATGTAGGAAGCCGCTTTTTACGAACAAGTGTCAGGAGAAAGCGTTCTTGCGAAGAACGTGGAGCAAGCTGTGGTATGCGCTGTGTTGCAATTTTTCCGTCTTCTTTTATGGAGAAAAAAAAATGAAAACAACAATATTTTTATATTTTCTTTTGAGCCTTAGTCTTTTTATCGTATCACAAGAAATCTCAACTGATTTTACGGGAAATGACTGGGTGGTAAGGGTGATTTTGACCAATGGGTCTGAGCTAAAAGGTGT
>JABWCH010000235.1 GCA_013359215.1 Candidatus Brocadiia bacterium
ACGAAAAATATTGTCTCTGCTTTTGCGTGTTCTTCATATTCTTCGTAGTATAATTTTAATCTTTTCTTCTCTGCGATCTCTGTGCCTCTGCGGTAAATTTTTTTCCGAAATGGGGAAGTTATTTAATTCTGATTCCTAAAGATAAAACTATCCATTCGTGCCATTCGGTCATTCGTGAAATTCGCGATAAAATGCTTTTCCTGTTTATCAGGGTTAGGAGCTAAATCCATAAGCATAAAATTTATTCTTTATCCCTCTGCGCGGGCTTTTCCTTTGATTTGGAAGGGAGATCCCCAACCTTTTGAATTCGAGGGAATATCGTGTGTCACAAGGCTATTAGCTCCAATGATAACATAATCGCCAATAGTCACTCCTCTGGTGATAATCACGTTTGGCCCAATATAGACATGGCTGCCTATCTTTACAGGATCACGAGAGATTTCTGTTCCCTCTATCACTCTGGATACAGTATCATGGGTATATATTTGCGAACCAGCGGAAACATCGCAGTGGTCGCCAATGACAAGACCGCCAGATCCATCCAGAATAGTATTTGGGCCAATCCAGCAACTCTTTCCTACTTTTACATCGCCCAATACCAGGCTACTATCATAGATGGAAGTCCCTTCTCCAAATCCATAGAAACGAGCCTTTTCCCATCTGTCCACGATAAGCTCCCCAAAAGGAAGCATGCGTTTGAATTTATCGTATTTCTCCTGGCGCAGTAGGATATGCAATCTTGTTAAAAGGCGTTGCAATTCGGCTGTTTCTTCGTCCATATTGTTTTCTGGGACATCAGGATTGCTTTTCATTGCAAGCTCCTGCGAACGGCATTGCAGATAAAATCAACATCAAGACCTTCATAGCAAGGGAATGTTATTGTTGTATTCTGAAGCTCCCAGGCTTTTGGCTGGACGTTGTTGTATCGCTTTCGATAGTAGGTTGTTCCACTCAGACAATATGTTCCTAAAGTCGTCTCAATACCAGCATCTTTAAGTTTGTTCACAAGCCAATCCCTTTGTATTCGCTTTGGGACTTGGAAGACCAGGGACTGGACATTATACTCTACTCCTGGTGATACGCGCTGTGCCTTAAAGCCAATTGGTTCTAATTCTTGTATAAACTGGTTTCGGATTGCATTGCGGGATTGAACAATAGCATCCAACTTTTCGATTTGCTTGATTCCCATAACAGCCTGTAGTTCAGGAAGTCTGAAATTATAGCCAAAATCCACGAAGTCGTACTTTCCCTCATGGAAGATAGAACCATGTGCCAGCTTAACGGCAAGAAGCTCAGAAAGTCTGTCTGAATTAGTTGTGATTGCACCGCCTTCTCCTGTAGTGAGCAATTTGCGAGGATGAAAGCTAAAGCAGGTCAGATCAGCGATATTGCCACACTTGACATCTCGCTCGCTACTTCCCATGGCGCAGGCAGCGTCTTCTATCAAGGGTATCTGGTGTTTTTGGCAAATTTCTTTGATTTCATGGATTCCCGATGGGTTGCCCAGTGCATCAACAAACAAGACAGCCTTGGTCTTGGGGGTAATCTTTTTTTCCAGCTCTTCTGGAAGCATATTGAATGTATCGGGCGAAACATCTGCGAATACAGGTTTAGCACCAACATCTTCTACTATATTGGCTGTTGCTGGAAAAGAAAAGTCTGACACAATGACCTCATGCCCTGACATAATATTCAGAAGTCTCATGCATGCCCACAATGCTGTTGTTGCCGAAGTCGCGAGATAAGCGTGCTTTGCTTTGGTATATTCTTTAATTCTCTCTGCAAATGTTTTGACGTATGGGCCGCGAGTGAAATACCCGCTTTCAAAGATCTCTTGGAATTCTTTTTCTATTTCTTGGAAAGATATATAAGGTTTTATTAATTTAATCATTTTATATTTCTTTTATACCATTCGATAGTGTTTTGTATGCCTTCTTCGAAAGAAGTAATATGATAATCAATCATAGCTTTTATTTTAGCGTTGCTTGCATTATGGCATTCGACATCGGATTTTCTGGCATCTTTCTGCAAAATGGGGCCATGATAGTCCATCAAGGCGGCTACTTTATGAATGACATCTTTGATTTGGATTTGTCCATCGGTAGAGATGTTGACGCTGTCGGATGGGTTCATTTTTCTATAAAGCTTGACAATCGCATCGACCGTGTCTGAGACATAAATAAAGTCTCGGCTTTGGCTGCCTTTGCCATGGATTTCTGGTGGTATGCCATGGAGTATCCGCCAGGCTGTAATAGGAATAACGCCAGCGAGATACCCTTTATAGTTTTGTCTTGGGCCATAATTGTTGAATGGTCTGACAATAAAGGCATCCAGATCGAACATTCGCACATAGCTTTGGAGTGCCAGATCTGCGGCTGCCTTTCCTGCTGCATAAGTTGTTGTTGGGTTAATAGGATGCTTTTCATCCATAGGTTCGTATATTGCTGTGCCATACACTTCAGATGTGGAAAAATGGCATAAAGTTTTGAATGCTTTTCTCCGCTGAAGCTCTAAAATATTCAAGATTACTTTGACATTGGTATCAAAAGCATTGGATGGATTTACAAAGGAATAGTTCAATGCCTTTGTTGCGGCATTAAAGACCACATCAATGGAATGTCTTTCAAAGACATAGCTTAGTGACGACGCTATTTCTGCATCATCTTTGTATAGTATGACACCTTGGGATATAGCTTCTCGGAGGTTTTCTTCACTCCCTAGAAACATATTATCCATAACAATGACTTGTTTTGCTCCCTCCAGAATGAGACGATCTACAAGATGGCTTCCAATAAAGCCTGCACCACCAACAACCAGAATGGAGCTTCCTTGCAAATCTTGTCTCATTCTTTGGGCAACATGGGGTTGTTCGTTTTTCATTATGCCTCTTTAGGTTGGCTATCGACTTTATTCCCGTCTCGGTCTATAAAATAAAAATGGCGTGCTGGGTTTCCTACAACCAGAGAATAAGGGGCAACGTCTTTTGTCACAACGCTGCCAGCTCCTACCATAGCATATTCTCCAATGGTAACACCACAAATAATTGTGGCATTAGCACCAATGCTTGCGCCTCTTTTAATCAGTGTAGGGACGATTTTCCAGTGGCGGTTAAAAGCTCTGGGAACTTTGTCGTTTGTCAGAGTGGCATAAGGCCCCAAAAATACATCGTCTTCTAGTGTAACACCGCAGTAAACCGAAACGCCATTCTGAATTTTGCATCGGCTTCCAATCTTTACGCCTATATCGATATAGACATCTTTGGAAAGAATGCAATCATTGCCAATAACAACGTCTTCTCTTACCTGCACATAGTTCCAGATTTTTGTTCCTGCTCCAATGTCGGCTCTACCGTGTACTTCAGCACTAGGATGGATGTAAACACTATTGATCATAAATAACTCCTGTAGTTTAAAATTTACACGCAAACAAACTATAAAACAGTGGCCCAATCTGCCTGGTATGTTCCGTTTTCGATAAAATCCATGGTAAGTTGGGCTATTCGTGTGCAATGGAACTCGCTATGGGCGCGTTCCATTCCTTGCTGGGCTATTTTCTTTCTTTCTTCATCATGCTCCAGATACCATTTAGACAAATCAAGAAATTCTTCTATGGAATCAAAATAGCGTACATGCTTTTTGTCTTGAAACAGAAGGTCTGTGTCAGGGACTCGTTTTGCTAAAGTCATTGTTCCGCAGGCAATATAGTTTACAAAACGGTCGGAATGACACATTCTCATGGTATTGATAGCGTTAATGCTAAGCGCAATTTTGGCATTGCTCACAGCAGCAAAAGCAGAAACACCCATGATTTTGTTTTTACCATCAAGTCCATACAAAGAGACATTAGGCATTTTTTGGAGAGTGGTCAAAATATCGACTCGATTCTGGTCTGCCTGGGATTTGTTTTTTCCATGTATCATTTTGCCTGTGAAAATAATATCGGTTTGCAGGGCAGGGTCTTTTGGATAAGGCCGATGAATATCAGGATCGCATGGGCATGGGATAAAGGCGCATTTGGGTATGCCTAAATCTTTATAGTATTGCAGCCATTCGCCAGCGTTAGTAGCGATAATGCAATCCAGTTTTTTGGCAATGGCTGTACGCTCTGCATTGTTTTGAGGAAGCCAGTCTACGTCTCGCCCAAGGAATATGGAGTTGGGAGATATTTTGCGGATTTCGTCTATGAGTTCAGGACGGATGTCTTTCATAATCAAGACCATAACAATATCGGGTTTATAGCAACGTACCTGTTCCAAAAGTAGCTTTTCTGTCTTTTGGTGGGCGAAATTTTTAGCAATGCTTTTGCTACCAAAAAAGCTATTTTGCAATAGAATGTTCATGTAGCTGAATTTTTGTACATCATGCCCAGCTCTGATAAAACCTTTGTACCAGTGTCTGCGCTCTACGGTTATGGAAGTGGATGTGTCTTCCTTGAAATCGCCAATCATAAAAATGCGTTTTGCTTGTATCACTAGAATTCTGCCTCATGAAAGAAATTTATATTCTACTTTCAACATCTCTATTTTAGTTTTTTACCTTTGGAAAGTCTAGCAAAAACAGTGAAAAAAATATGGGGCTGAATTTTTTGCTTTCAGCTTTAAATAAACGGTAGGATTTCTTCTGCAATTTTCTCTTTTTGCTTTAAAATATCCTCTAAGTAGGCAATATCTATAGACAATAAGGAAGAAAATTGCTGAAATTTTTCTTTTATTAGGTTTTCCTCAATGGATTTACAGATAAAGCTAATCAAAATTAGCGAAAATACCATCTTTTGATCGCTTTCGGATAGGGGGCTATTTTTGATGCTTTCTATATCAGAATCTTGCAATGCTATAATCTGGATGATTTTAGGAGAAATTTTCCACGCACTTAAAAGTTTTTTCGTGATTTCCAGATGATGGGCTATATAAATCTGGCCTAAGAAATCTTCTGAGATTTCTTGGGCAGATTCCTGCAACATTTCATTCAAAAGGGATAGCAAAATCAATTTTCCCATATTGTGCAAAAGCCCTACAGTAAAAGATTCTTCAGGTTCTTCCTTAAATTTTTTCGCAACATATCGCTTCAAAAAAGCGGATGATATGCTATGACTCCATATTTGTTTCATGGGGCCTAAAAATGTTTTGCTTTTTATGATAGACGCTTTTATAGACAGCATCATGACAATAGAGCGTATATGCTTTCTTCCTAAGCGCATCAAGGCATTTTTTAAAGATGTTACTTCAACAATAGCACCTGAAATACAAGAATTCGCTATTTTTAAAATTTGGCTGGCAAGAATCGGGTCCATTCCAACAGTCTTTTCTAGCTCTTCTAAACTGGTATCAGAATCAGAAAGCAAATTCATCAGCCGCAAAGAAGCTTCTGGGATACTAGGCAGCGTATAGTTCCCCTGGCAAATACGCTGGTTTAAAATTTCAAAAATATCAAAATCTAATTCTTTCATATTTCCTCTTTTCCTGGAGCAATAATTTCCGTAATTCTTACTCCAAAGGATTCATCTGCTGCGATGATTTCTCCTCGCCCTACAAGTTTCCCATTTACAAGCAAATCAATAGGCTCATTTACCTGCCTCTTGAGCATTATCATAGAGCCAGGGCCTAACAAAAGAATTTCTTCGATAGGCATTTGTACCCTGCCTAATTCTACCGCAATGGTAACAGGAATGTCTTTTAAAAACTGAATGTCTTTTTCTTTGGCAGGATGAGAAGAAGAAGGCAATTCAGGAACATCAATGGAGGAAATCGTGACTTTTTTTTCCATACTGTCTTGTTCACTCATATAGTTCTCTCTTTCAAAGCTATTTTTTGCTTCCTACTGTTTTTTCGATCAAGCAAGCCCAATATTCCTGGCTCTTTCCCAATTTCCCGATATATTTAGGAGTTTCTTCTACATATACAGAAACAGGGCTAAACAAAGGCTGGTCCATTTTTAAAATATCTCCGACACATAGATTCATTAAATCGTTATACTCCAGGGTGATTTCTCCTAGCCTGATGGAAACTTCAACAGGAATCTTTTTCATTTGTTCTTTCATGAGGGCATTCTGCTGTTTGTTCTGTGAAGACATTTGATTTTTTTTATATTTCTCTAAATGGCCTAAAAGATCGCTTGCTGCAAGGCAAAGGTGGATCGTTCCTGGAGGAAAAGGCCCTTTCATTTCAAAGCTCATAGTAACAATATTCTCTTTGTCTGGAATCACAGATGCTAGCATAGGGTTAGTTTCATGGCGGTGTATACGCCAGGAAACAGGAACAATACTTTGAAAGGCCTTTTCGATTTCTGCTGTAATCATGGAAGTAATTTTAGAAACAATGGCTATGTCTACAGAAGTAAATTCTAATACTGTTGGTTTATCTAAAATACGCGCGCCTAAGACTCTTTCCATGAGAGCAGAAATTGTAGGAATATTCTGTACAATCAAAGAAGGGTGTTGGAAAACAGAAGACTGTAAAATATGAATACAAGAATAGGAAGGAAGATGGCTGATAAAATCGGAAAAAATAGAAGATTCCATATTTGCCCAAAAAACTTCTATGTTTATACGCAGGTATTGCTTCAAGGAAACTTGAATTTTGTGAGCGCAATAATCTCCTATTTGTTTGAGAATATTCCTATATTCTTTGGGGAACTGAGAGGCATTAGGACTATAGGGCGTTGCCTCCGCTTTAATGAGCTTCTTTTTATCTTGAGGAATAGCCTTTCTCTTAGCTGTTACAAAGGCATTGCTTAGAATAGATTCTACAGAAAGTCCTTTTTCCTTCCCTGTGGGAGGTGCTGTTTTTTTGTCTGGATTTTGAAAAACCATATATTTCTCTCACAAAATCTGGTTCACTCTACACAGAATAACTTGGGCCACAAAAAACACGAAAGACACGAAAACGATTTAAAAAATTTCCACTATTCCTTTTCGTGCCTTTCGTGTTTTTCGTGGACACTTCTTTACACTCTTCTCGGCTTACACTCCGCCCTACTTATTCGTGATAAAAACTTTGCTTTTTCGGTAAGCATAGTTTCTATTGCACTAGAAATGTTTGGTAATAAATGTTGGTGATCGTTAGAGAGTCATTTAAAATTTTTTGGAATTTTTGTCTTATTTCTTCTTTTAAAATTTCTTTATTTTCGAATCCATCTATATTGCTTATTGTTTTGTTGGAAACCCACATAATCAAAGAATCAATTAAAATTGTTTTCTGGTCTTCTAAGGCTTTCTGGGCTTTTTCCAGGCTATGGCAATCGTATTCTAAAACCAATTCGATTTTAAGGTATCTTGTCCCATTTGTACCGCTTAAATTGACAATCTGGGTTGGCATTCTGTAAAATGTTTTAGCCTTCTCTTTGTTTTCTACTTTAGGAGGAAATAAAAAGTAGTCTATGGCAAAATAGGCTAATCCAAACGTACTCAAAAGAATGCCAAAAATAATCATCATATTCTTTTGGGCTGGCATAAACCTGTCCTGTTTTAAAAATTTTCAAAGGAAAACACAATACACCTGTTATGTTTTTTAGCTAAATCTAACTGCGCCAAAGGTCTCATTCGAGAAATAGGAATATTGCCTGACTGATGGAGAAATTCCATAGTGTTCAATGCCCTGCTAAAAGCAAGCTTGAGGTTTGCATTTTGAGAAGGGAATTCATCGTCTGCATATCCTTTGACATTGATAATCCCTTTTCGCATGGCTAAAGAAGAAAGCAGTGGTTTGAGGTATTCTTTTTGCTTCTTATTCAAAATTGCTTCTTTTTTCCCAAAAGATATAGGCAATAGAACCTGAATAGAACTTTCTGGCTGGAACTTTTCTACCTGGATTTCTGCCAGAATGTCTAAAGCTTTTTTCCAATCTTGCATTTTGCTCTCTTTCTGAGATGAGCTTTTTGGCATAGGAACTTTAATAACATTTTTATCCAGCTTTATACTATCTTTAGAACCCATGAGACCAGGCAGACCAAAAGAACGGATAGAATCGTCGAAAGCCTCTACCCTCTGCTGTAGGCTACCTAAATTGCGCTCGTCTGAGTAACTATAAAGCAAAATAAAAAATGTGAGGATATTCGTTACCATATCAGCGTAGGAGCATAAAAAGCCTGGCGATTTTTTTTCTTCTGGCTTTCTTTTAGGCATATTTCCTTCTCCCTCTACTTTGATAGAATAATTTCAAGGCTTGCTGATTTTTTTTTCTGGCTTTCTGTAGCATGAGGCTGCATCCTTTGTGAAGCAATGGAAATGCGTTCTGGTGAAATATTTCTTTTTTCTACCATATACTTCCAAACCTGGTAGGAACGCAATGCCCCTTTTTGCAACGAATGAAAAGGATTAGAATTGCTGTCGCCATAGCTTTGTATAATAACAGGACTATCTTTTTTTTGCAAGACTTCACAAATACTATCCAAAATTTTTTCCGCTTGAGCAGGCAATTTGGTCTGCCCTTCTTCAAAAAAAATTTCTTTTTTTATTTTCCAGCCTTCTGATTCGTGAATGGGAAGATCTACTGTATTATTATCTTGGTTTTCTTGCTGCGTAAAGTTACTCTGATCTCCTTCCTGGGAGGGATCAAAGGGATTTTCAGAAAATTTTTTTTGTGGAGTTTGAAGAAATTGTATAGATCTTTGTGCATTGCCTGGATTGTCATAAGAGCTTCTTGTCTCTAAAACACCTAGCGAGCCTTGTATTGCACCTTTAGCAACATTAAATTTTTGTGAGTTCACAGAAGAATAAGTAACAAGAAGAACAAAAAAAGTCAATAAAAGAGAGATGAGATCAGCAAATGTACATAGCCATTCCGAAGTATTGGTTGGTGAATTGGATCGCTTCATGAGAGTAAAAACCTTCCTTTTAGTTAAAAAAATCTGCAAAACTATAGTATTTAATTCTGATTACTAGGGCGTGTCATCATTCAAGAATTTTTTTACCGCAGAGGCCAGAGAACGCCAAGAACGCAGAGAAGAAAAAAATAATGTTTTGGTCAAAATGCTG
>JABWCH010000236.1 GCA_013359215.1 Candidatus Brocadiia bacterium
TGGATACAGGATTAGCGTAGAGCTACAAACTGGAAGTTCTTTTACAGGTACTACTTGTATCCTTGTGTCGCGTCCATACTCGACTAGCAAGTAGGGTAATGTTGTTATTTTGCTCAATCTTGTCGAAAGTAAGGCAAATATTGTGCAGAAAGAGAGTAATAAGTTTCTCTTCCCTTTTTTTCTTTATGTAGATACCCTTGAAGAATCAAATCTTCTAAGATGCTTCGCAATTGTACTCTTTTTAATTCTATAGCATTTTGAAAATCTCGGTTTGAAGGAGAAGAAAAAGAATTTTTTGATAAATATTTTAGAATTTTTATGTGTGTTTCTTTTAAAAGATGTGTCACTTCGTCTTTGGCACTTGCTAACACATACTCACAATGACTTATTTCGATTTTATTTGAACTTTCTATCGCCGCTCTATCTAAAGCATTTTGAGCAAGGCGTAAAAAAGATTTATGGACTCCTTTAGATTTACTATAAATCATTTGAAGTGCTTTTTCCTCAAAAATATCTAATGCTTTCAATTGAGCATTTTGTGATTGTAACCTTTTTTCGATTGTATCAAAAAATGAGAACCAATTCGCAGGTTGAACTAAAATTGTTTTATCGAATATTGTTCCCATTGATTCTAAATACCTTGCTAATTGGATAGAGCCAGCAATAAAAAAACTATATCCAGAGGAAAAAAGAACTTCTCGTGCTTTGGTTAACATTCTAATGAATTCATCTGTTTTTTCTAAATGATCTGCTTCATCAATAAAGATAAATATGTCTTTATAGCCAATAGCTTGAATAATTTCTAAAAATTGTTCAAGATACTCTGTAATTTTACGCAAAGGCAAAATTTCTACATAAGCCTGTATGCTCTTTCTAATTTCGATTTCTTTTTCAAAGCTGTAACTCGCTCCTAAGCCATAGGGAGCTATTTGCCAATTCTTTTTATTTTTTGTGTGTTTGCCTTCTTCCATATTTTCTGAATATGTTCCAACAAGTTTAAACATAGTATCAATTAGCGTGTCGTTATGTTGTTTTTCTGCCCACCATTTTTTTAGAGATTGAATAGGATGCAATATAGATTTTTGTGAAATTTCTGAGATGATATCCATGGTTAAAGTAAATAGCATTTCTTGAATAGACCGATGTACATTATCTTGTGTAATGATCACACGACTGCAAAAATGGCGATGAAAATTGTGAGATAGATAAAGAACAAAATCTGCTAAAGATGTCTTTCCAACACCATAAAGTCCATAAATTAAAACACGGCAGTTATACATTGAAATCAATATTTCGATTTCTTGATCTAATTCATTTGGTATTGTAAATATTGTTTCTTCTTTTTGGCATAGATTTTTATTTTTAAAGCTTCGAAACAAAGGTGATATAGAGAAAGGATTTTCTTGAAGACCAAATAAAGAATATTTGCTGATTTGTTTTTTATATTTTTGAAAATCGTCCATACTTAACCTGTCATTGAAAGAAACAACAAATAACCGACTAATTATCAACATTTCCGACATAATATCATAAGTTATTATTTTTGTCAACTTATAAAGCTAGATTTACTGAAGTTATTATATCATTTGTGTGTTCTAACATGGTCGCTGCAATTGACCAGGCTACCGCCTGTCAATTGAGCTTTTTGTTAGCGAAAGTTTGAAAGTTTGAAATCATGAGTATAATCGATAGTGCAAAAGAAATAGCTGATATAATAAAAAAAATTTGTGGTTCTAACATTGTCAATTTAAATCATCATTTAAAATACAAAATTAAGCCTGAAGTTAGAATGCCTAATGTGAGAAGACCTAAAAGTGGGATAATCAAGATATAGAAATTGCCAAGAAAGCATTGGAAAATTCTTCCTGTATGCACCTCAAGTGCAAAGCTCCATAAAGGCATGCCCTGGTTGCTTAAAACAGAGGGCATCTGGATATTAGCGTTTAAAAGTCCTTTTCTATAATCCAAAAGAAGATGGTTGTTTTTCCAGGGAATCATACCAGATATCATATACTCGCCAATAGGAGAAACAAGAGCATTCTGAGATCTATATCTTTCTTTACTGATATAGTCTTGTATGAAATTGCCCTCCAGATGCCATATAAAAATCCCTGTAAAGGACCCTATTAAATATGTTCCCTTGCCGAGGTATTCCATGACATTGATCCCCATTATGGAAACAGGCGGCTGGATCTCTAATTGTTCCAATTTGTATGTGAATTGAGGGTCTGCTTTAAAAAAGCCTCGGCTTGTTCCGATTAGCCAATAGCCTCTGTCTTGATTCCAATGTATAGATCGTAGGCTATCATGCCATGGATTGGTATTTTCTAAAATGGAAAAGGGAATTTTTTTTACCCTCTGGCTGGCAATCGGGATTAAAAGAGGCGGTCTTAAAAACATTCCAGTTGCTGTAACTAAAAGCAAAAACACTCCAAAGGCAATGCCTATCTTTTTATGCCATCTTACAGAAAAGCGGCTTATGGCAAGAAGTGCTTTGAATTTCAACAGCTTTTTTTTCCTTTTGCTAATCCAGCCAGGAAAAAAGTAGTACACATAGCCTGTAAGACAAAGGAAAATCATAAACAATGCTAGAAAGTCCACAGCAAGCTTTCCAGATGCTCCGAATATTTCCCCACTATGCAAAAGCCAGAGAGTCCTGAAAAGTCCAACTTTGCCATCATCGTTCGAGGATTTTGGGATTTCTTGTAAAAGTAACTTTCCCTTCTTGGGGTCATCTGCTGTATAAAATAGCTCAGATCGCGTTAATGCAAATAGCATGTGATCTTTATAGGTCAGATCTATCACCCTTTCATCGTGAAGATCAAGAGGCATCTTTTGCCATCTTTTCTCCTGCGCATCGAAATAGTATAGCCCAGATTGTGTTCCTGCATAGAGATTTCCTTTTTCTGTTTTTAAAACTTTGAAAACTTTTCTATTGTCTAGTCCAGGAGCAATCCCTTGCATAAATGGCTCATACTTATTGAAGCCACTATCCACCAGCCAGATACCCACATTGCCATAAAGTATCCATTTTTCATTATCCCAAGGTAAGCCAGATCGTATAGAAGCAAGATTCCAGTTCTGGTATTCATAGTTTTGCCCAAGCCATTTTCTTGGTATTTCATACTCAGCAACAAGATTTCTATGGTTTAGTACAATACCAGAAACACACCACAAAATCAGAAAAATACCTAAAACCAAAGAAAACCATCGATGTATAAATTTCATTCTAATTCCTTTTAGTTTTGCAAGCTCTTTTCATGAGAAAAAGGATCTATTTTTTGATCTTGGAAGAAAAACAAGGTTTATGTTAATTTTTAATATAACCTATTGAAAAATAAATATATAAAAGTTTTTAAAGGGGGTTTGTGGGAAAATTTTTACAAAAATTTTCCCACAAATAAAAATTTCTTTGCGTAACTCCTATTAGAAAGTCTATCTATTTTCTGTGGAATTTTTTGTAAACATCGGGGAATATACCTTTAGGATCTAATATGCTTTTGGCTTTTTCGTAGTGAGACTGGTTGTAAATGCTCCAGAATTTTTCTTTTGTAAAGTGGTTTCTGGAAATCAAAGTTTTGATACCATTGAGTTCCACAGTTTTTTCTTCCAAAATTTGAGAGTAGTCTATGTCTTTGAGATTGTTGATTTTGCCATATATGGCGCAGTCTATCACCAGGCTTCCGCCGATATTCCTGGCGTATGTTTCATTGAGCCAGGGGTATAGCTTAGGAAAAGAATAGGGAATAACCCAAAGTGGGTAGAAATCAAAGTCTTTTTTGTACCAATCAAAAAAATCTTGGAATCGCTTCGCAGGGATGAAAACATCGCATACCACTTCTGGTCTTCTTTTTAATTTTAAGAAAAATTCTAGTCTCTTGGCCCAGGCAATGAGATTGGTAGAACCAAGAACAAACTTTCCTATTAGGAATCTCACCAGCTTGTTTTCTAAAGCAGGGATTGTTTTTGTCAGCCAATGGCATTCGGTATCATAGCGGAAAAAATAGTCATACAAAGAAAGATAGTCTTCTGTTCTTTTTCGTGTGCTTTTATAGAAAATATTCAGCCATCGATAGTTGCTGATATAGGGTGGTGAATCTGTAAAATCTCCCAGGCAAAGTACAAATTCCTTTGGGCCATGAACTATAGCATCAATAAAGGGATAATCCCCTTTTTGGCAATGCTCATAGAGTGCTTTCTGGAATTCTTCAAAACAAGGGAATTTTTTATATTGCATATAGATATAGGGTTTTGCAGGGATCAGTTCAAAAGTCAATTTGCTCAGGATGCCCAGCGTTCCGTATGATCCATGAATCATTTCAAAGAGAAATGAATCTTTGCTTACTGTAATGATCTCCCCATCTGTTTTTATGATTTCGTATTCCAGACAAGAGTCATGGAAACCGCCATAGCGATAAGACATAGATTCCACAGAACATCCCGCGACTGCGCCCCCTAGTGTAATTCCCTCCAATTCTGGAACAACTTTTGGCATGAGGCCAAGGGGTAAAGTTTCCTTCACAAGGCGCGAAAAGGTAACACCAGGTTCTGCGCAGCAAATTTGCTTTTTTGTGTCTATTTCTAAAATTTCTTTGAGTTCTTGTATTTTGATGGGCTTTCCAGCTCTTCTTGTATCTCCTGGAAGAGGAACAACATGCTGAACACCGCCTTTATCTATATGCGCTTTTTCACCATAAGATGCTTTTTTATGCAATTTATTTGCAATTTCTTGTACTTTGCTGTTATGTATATCCATTTTTGCGTTTGTCATATTTTTTTTCTATTTGTGGTTATAAAATCGAAGCTCTATAACACACCCAAGGGACCGCCCGAAGGGTGAAGGAGAACGACTGAAATATAAAGAGAAAAATTCCGCATTTGCATAAATAGGAGTGAATTTGGTACAATCTCCTATATGCCAAAATAGTTTGAGGCAGGATAGAAAATATATGTCCTATTTTGCAAAAAAGTAAAGCACAAATCAAGTGTGAAATTATAATTTGACAATGTCAGATTTCAGCTAATCATGAAAAAATCAAGAAACAAGCGTAGTATAAGACTTCCGTAAGGATTGTTGAGAGGATGGTTTTATGGATGAGCTAGAAGAAACCCGCCCTTTGGGCAATCAGGAAAAGGTCGTATTTTCAGAAGAACAATTTGCTCCAGGGTCTGTATTTTTTCATTACAAGATAGAAAAAGAAATAGGCAGAGGAGGGATGGGGATTGTCTATAAGGCACTGGATACAAAATTGCAAAGGCACGTTGCTATCAAAGTTATTTTAGGAGGATTGGAAACAGGAAAGAAGGTGCAAAGGTTTCTTCGGGAAGCCAAAGCAATGGCCCAGTTGAAACACCCCCATATAGTGGAAATTTATGAAATGGGGCAGTCTCCTTTGCACTATTTTGTCATGGAATATGTGGAGGGGGAGAATCTTGCTGTGTGGTTTCAGAACAAAAAGCTATCTATGCGGAAGATAGTTACCGTTTTGCACAAAGTAACCCAGGCAGTAAATTATGCTCATAAATCAGGGATTATCCATAGAGATATAAAGCCTGCCAACATACTCATAGACAAAGTAGAATGCCCCAAAATCATGGATTTTGGTCTTGCTAAAATGAATGAAGATATAGGGCTTTCCTGCACAGGCGATGTCATAGGAACACCTGGCTATATGTCCCCAGAGCAGGCTGAAAACAAGGATGTGGATAAACGAAGCGATATTTACTCCCTGGGAGCTACTCTATATGAAGGGCTTTGTGGTAAGCCTGTATTTCAAGGGGAAAATGCCTACAATGTCATGCACCAGATTGCCACACAAGACCCTGTTCGGCCTATGCTTTTGAATTGCGATATTCCCAAAGAGCTGGAAGCAATATGCCTCAAATGCCTGGAAAAAAAGCCTGAAAGACGATATCCTAATGCTCATGCACTTGGAAAAGATTTGCAAAATTTTTTAGAAAACCGCCCTGTTATGGCAAAGCCTGCTTCGTCTTTTACATACTTAAAAAAATTTCTAATAAGAAACTGGCTCATTGCATTGATTGTGTTTAGTGCTGCCTGTATTTTGATCACCAGTGCATTTTTTTTTATTTTTTTTCTGATGCAAGAAAAAGAAAAGGCCACCTTTGCGGAAAGAGAGGCTAAAATTGCACAGGCGCAGGGGCTTGTCGCTAAAGGAAATGCCATGCTTTTAGGGCAGCGTTGGGAAGACGCGATTGATGAATACCAAAAAGCCAGAAAATCCTTCCAAAAATTGAACCTGCCCCAAAATATCGTAGATTGGAGTATACTCCAGGCATATCGGAAGAATCCGCTTCCTTTATTGCAAATCCATGTGCAGCAAGAGACAGCCTTAAGGGATGTTGCTTACACTCCTGATGGAAGGTTTATTCTAACAGCAGGAAATAAAACCATGCAGATGTGGGATAGCAAAACAGGGGCTTTAGTCCGTAGCTATGATGGTGCTGCTCCTTTTTGCCTTGTTTCCGATGGCAAGTCTTTTTTTTGCAATACAATGCATAAAGAGATCGCAAGATATGATTTGGAAACAGGGCAAAAGATTTACAGAATTGCGACCTCTAACCATAAGGTAGAAAGCATTGCATTTTCCAAAGAAAGCAACCTACTTATGTATGGCTCAGAAACAGGGAAAGTGGTGCTCTGGAATATCGCTACCCAAAAAGTACAAACAGCAAATGCAGGGCAGTTTGAAATCAGAAGTGTTGCTTTTGATCAAAATGGAGTTATGGCAGCGGCTATAGATAGATATAAAGCTTTTGTGTGGGATTTAAAGCAGAAAACTTCAAAAGAATACCATATCCCTTTTCTGACGGAAATAAACTATGGGCTGAGCATTTCTTTTCTGCCAGGAGCAGAGCATTTGCTTCTTTCTACTGGCTCTCATGGAAGAGTTTGGGATATAAAGACATCAAGAGAAATAAAAAGGTTTTCAGGCCATAACCAGGCTGTTACCAAAAGCATTCTCTCCCCTAATGAGAGATGGATTCTTACAAGCTCTGCTGACCAAACAATACGGCTATGGGATATGCAGACGCAAAAAGAATTGCGGGTCATCAAAGGAAATAGAGGGACAGTGACTTCTATAGCATTTTCCCCTGATAGCACAAAGGCTGCCAGTGTATCAGACGATAATTTCCTTTGTATATGGGATTTAAATCCTCACCAGGAACGTTTTTTCCTATCGAGTATGCTGTACCAGACACAGTCTTTGCAGGTTTCCCCGAATGAGCTACAGCTTTTGATTGCAGACAATACAGGAAAAATTTCTCTATATGATATAGAATCAGGAAACCTGATCATGGAATTCGCAGGGCATACAAGTGCTGTGTTTCATGTCTCTTTCTCTCCTGATGGAAGTCGCTTTGCTTCTGCTGGTTGCGATGGAACAGTCCGTTTATGGAACATAAATCAAGGAAAGCATATACAATGTATGAATTGCTATGATAAAGATCCTAAAATGGCAATGAGGGTGCTTTTTTCCCCTGACGGAAAAAAGATTCTTTCTGGAGGCCAGGACGGAAAAGTTCGCTTATGGGATGCCAGCACAGGCAAACAGATTCTATGTATGGAAGGAGATGTTGAAAGCGAATGGATAGGCGGGCTGGCTTTTATTAAGGATGGCAAAGAGGCTTTTTCTGCTTCCAAAAGTGGGAAAATCTATCGGTGGGATTTAAAAAGTGGGCATAAAATAAAAGAAGAAAAAAACAACTTCCATTTATTTTGCATGACACGTTCCTCCAACCAGAGATGGTTAGCCTATACATCCCGAAAAAATATTATAGAAATACTCGATTTAGAACCTGAGAATTTTGCTACTGTTTACAATACTCAAAAGATATATCATCCAGGAAATGTACAAAATATTTTTTTTTATGATTCAGACCAATATATCCTAACCGTAGGCAGCGATAAAAATCTAAAATTCTGGGATAGAGAAACCCGTACAGAAGTCCTGAATCTATATGAAGATGCCAGCATATCAGGGCTTGCTTTAGCCCCTAAAAAAGATATTCTTTTTCTTGCATACCAGGACAACAGTATTGGATGCCTGGCATTGGGCCATACCAAAGAATATGAATTCTTTAAAAAGCACCTGCCTGATGCCATAAAAAAAATCGAAAAAAAGGAAGCTGTTGGAGAATCCTATCTTGTTCTGGCTAACTGGTATTTCTTTCGGAGAGCATGGAAAGAAGCAAAAGAACTGTATCTTCTAGCACAAAAACAAGGCATCATCGCGCCTCCTTCCCGACTTTTCCGATGCTATTGGAAAACAGGAGAATATGAAGAAGCCTTGCAACAAATCCAGCATGCCAAAAAACAGGCAAGCCCAGATGCTTTGCTGCATCTGGAATTATGCCAAAAGGGAATCCAAACAGAACAGGAAAGGCAAAGATCTGTACAACAAAAACTCGCCAGTGCAAAAACTGTAAATCCTATGATAAAAGAAGTATTCACAGAGAAAAACTCTATATCCCATAGAGAAAACGATAAAAATTTTCTGCTTCATTACTACAAAATTGCAGTTTATGCCCAAGAGCATCTGAAAATTACTATAACAGGAGAAAATTTTATTCCTTTACTCAGCATACAAAACCCCTTAGGGGAGATTACTGCCTGCAACCAGCATCTATTCGGCCAGGGACAGATTCTATCCTGGGAAGGCAAATTCCCCATAGCAGGAGAATACCTTATTATATGCGCTAAACAGGGACAAGAGCCAAAGCCCTATATCTTAGAAATCCAGCACTAAGAGCCTATCCGAAAAATCCTTTTGGCTGCCAATCCAGCTTGGGTATGAGGATTTGGCAAAATATATTAGCAATAGGAGTTACGCAGGTATTCTTAACATATTGAAATACAATATATATCTATCTTGCAAACGATTAAAATCTTGACTCTATTTAGTTTTGAAAGCTCTT
>JABWCH010000007.1 GCA_013359215.1 Candidatus Brocadiia bacterium
CTGTTCCACTCAATAAATAACCATACTGCTCATGTAATGTAGCATCAATACCAATATTTATCTGAGGATAAAGTATACCTGAGAAGGATTCTACCGCTAATTCTCGAGATGATTTAGGAATTTTTATCTTCTTTCTTGGATCCCATCTCGATTGATAACCTTCCACATCATAAAATGAATATGGATTATTTTGGAATGCTCTATACAAATTCAATCCATCCACAAACCCCAGCATATCCCTCTGCAAGAACCTCCCCTCCTTAGCCGAGTAAATCCTGGTAGGCGATAGTAACAGCCCTTCGCCATAGTCACCCAATGCTAACCAATTGCTCTGGTATCCGAATCTGTTTGTTGCTCCGCTTTCTTCCTCATGCAAAGGCATTCCCCATGCATCATATGTATATTCACCGACGCTTTCAGCATTCTCATCCACCATTTTTATCACAGTCCCGCGATGGTCATAAATCAGATACTGGTAATACGTACATCCCTCCACTTCCTTCTTCGCTGCCACAAGGGAGCCAATGCCCTGGATGGGAGTATAGCCATGTACATATTGTGCAGTTATATTCCCTTCGCTGTCTTTTTCTGCCAATAGATTCAGTCCATTGGAATCCCAGGTAAAATACGCAAGGCCATTGCTGTCTTGCATAGCATACCTGTGGAGCTGGCTGTCATAGTAGAAGTAGTTGAATGCGCCTGTTTTATGGTGTATCGAAGTTACCAGATTCGCGTGGTTGTAAGCGAAATAGACATTGCCGTCTGGTTCCTGGATCAGGGTGCAGTTGCCTCGACTGTCGTATTGGTAGTAGCTGTAGCCTGTTCCTGGCTCGTGCTTCTGGATCAGGGCATTGCCTGCATCATAGGTATAATAGGTTTCCTGGTCGCCTCGTTTCTGGTATGTTCTGTTGCCTACAGCATCATAGTCCCATGCAAAGGCATAGATGGGAGTCATGGCATTGTCATACCAGTCTTCGTTTGTGAGGCGAGAGGCTGCATCGTAGCCATAGTAGATCGCTGTGGCGTTTTCTCTCAGGCATTGGGTTATGCGACTGGCTGCATCGTAGGTGTATTCAAAGTAGGCCAGGGGGCTTGCGTCTGGTTTACAGCTTAGGATCTGGGTTATGCGGTTCGCCTGGTCATAAGTGAAATAGGTATAGCATCCATTGCCCAGAGTCTTTTTCGTGAGCTTGTTCACTGGGTCATATTCGTAGTAGGTCGAGCTTGGTATGGTGCTAGAGCCTTGTCCATAAGGGCTGCTGCCAAAGGGCTGTAAGCCATAACCAGCACTAGTGCCTTTTGTTTCCAGCTTTTGCATTCTGCCGATTGCGTTATATGTATAGTAAACAGAGCCTCCAGAGGAATTCAGATAGGTTCTGTGTCCGACTTTATCATATACGAAATCCAGTGCTTCTCCGTTTGGCTGCTCTTTTTTCGTGAGCTGAGACAGTGCATCGTAGGTGTAGTATGTCCAGCCTCTTTCATCATAAGACTTTTTCATATTGGAGAGAGCATCGTATTCATAGTAGTGGTATCTGTCTGGATATACTATACTACTTTGGCGGTTAAGATTATCGTAGCTGTAGTTGATAGTATTGCCATCTGGATCTTTTGTGCTTATGAGATTGGAGACAGCATCATACGTGAAGTATTCACTTTGGCCTAGAGCGTTTGTCATGGATTCCTGGCGGTTGAGCTTGTCAAAGGTGTATTGGGTTATATTGCCTACAGCGTCTTCTATTACAGTCAGATTGCCTATAGCATCGTATTCAAAATAGCTCAATGCCTGGATTGGGTCTCTTGTGCATTGCAGGCGATTGAGTTTATCGTAGTAAAAATAGCTTGTCTGTCCAAGTGGGTCTACCTGGGTTGTATGGTTGCCATTGGCATCGAATTCAAAATAGGTTTCGTTGCCCAGAGCATTGATAGAACCTTTCTGCCGATGGAGGGCATCGTAGTAGAAATAATTTGCATGGCCTAAAGCATCTACCTGCGACAACTGGTTTCCTACAGCGTCAAATTCAAAATAGGTTTCATTGCCCAGAGCATTGATAGAACCTTTCTGCCGATTGAGGGCATCGTAGTAGAAATAATTTGCATGGCCTAAAGCATCTACATTCTTGATTTTGTTACTATTGGCATCGAATTCGAAGTAGGTTTCATGACCAAGGGCATTGATTATGCCTTTCTGCCGATTAAGCGCATCGTAGTAGAAATATGTTGCTTTATTTTGTGGATCTACCACAAAGATTGGATTTCCAACAGGGTCATAAGCAAAGTAGGTTTCATTTCCAAGGGCATTGATTATGCCTTTCTGTCTATTCAAGGCATCGTAGTAGAAATAATTTGCATGGCTTAGAGCATCTACCTGGGCAATCTGGTTGCCTGCTGCATCGTAGATAAAATAGACTTCATTGCCTAATGCATCCTTAGAGCCTTTCTGTCGATTTAGTGCATCGTAGTAGAAATATGTTGCATGGTCTAAAGCATCTACTTGTGCTGTCTGGTTGCCGACTTCATCATATTCATAGTAGGTTTCATTGCCTAATGCATCCTTAGAGCCTTTCTGGTGATTTAGTACATCGTAGTAGAAATAGGATGCGTTAGATCGGGCATCTACCTGCACTATCTGGTTGCCTGCTGCATCGTATTCATAGTAGGTTTCGTAGCCAAGAGCATTGATAGTGCCTTTCTGCCGGTCAATCTTATCATAGTAGAAATAGCTTGCATTGCCCAGGGCATCTATCTGCCGGATTCTGTTGCTACTGGCATCGAATTCGAAGTAGGTTTCATGACCAAGAGCATTGATAGTGCCTTTCTGTCGGTCGAGTGGGTCATAGTAGTAATAGGAAACATTGCCTAAAGCATCTACCTGAACACGTCTATTGCCTGCGGTGTCGTATTCATAATATATGCTGTTTCCTTTGGCATCTGTCAGGGAAATGAGCTGGCTTAGTTTGTCATAGGCCATGTATATAGCCTTGTTTCTTGCGTCTATGCTTTTGGTCTGGTTACCCACTTCGTCGTATTCATAGTAGGTGCTGTATCCCAATGCGTCCTTAGCTTTTATGAGCCTATCGTTGTAATCATATTCAAAATATGTGGTCTGGGACAGGGGATTTTTCTCCCAGATTTTATTTTTGTATGTGTCGTAGCCATATTCTGTGGTTTGGAGGATGGTTTGCTCTGTGTCTTTTATCTGCTGCTTTGTCCTTAAACGCAGGCCATTGTAGTCGTATTCGGCCTCTATTCCTCTGGCATTGACCTCGGCTAGCAAATCTCCACGGCTTGTGTAATAATAGTAGGTTGCATTGCCTAGCGCATTGATCGTTTTTGTCTTTCGGCTCAGGCTGTCGTATTCGTAATAGGTTGTAAAATCCGCGAGATTTCCGCTTTCCTGCCATCTTGGCGATACATTATACACCATTTCTCCCCAGGCATTGTAGCCAAAATAGGTTACGTTTTCGAGTGGGTCTACTATAGCTCTATAGTTTCCTGTCTGTTCATCGTGGAGGTAGTATGTTGTATTGCCTCTTTTGTCTTGCTTAGCGATTTTACGTCCATAGCTGTCGTATTCGCTTTCTTTCCTTCCTCCCAGGGCATCTGTTTCTGCTGTTATATTCAGGCCACTGTCGTATTCAAAATAGTTTGTGTAGCCTCGTGGGCCTATTTGTTTTATTGGTACTGTTGGGTTGCTCTGGTAGAATCTTCCATTTCCTGCGTTATATAGAGCGGAAACTGCACCTGAGGAAAGGTATGTATTCCATACATAGACTTCGTCAAGGATTCCCCCGAAGTAAGTATAATTATCTCCCATTCCTAACTTTACCATGCCATTCAGGGGTTCAATATTCGTTGAGCCTGATGCTGCCTGGCTTCCATTTATATACAACTTTATGGAAGTCCCATTCTTTACCGCTACCAGATGCTGCCATTGGTCGGGCTGTACGCTTCCTCCATAGATCGCATAGGAATTCACTCCGTCCATGAGTTCGAATTGCCAGCTTGAATCATCTTCTTTTTGCCTTAAAGTAATATAGCTTCCTCTTGAGAATACTGCATCCGATACTTCGTCCCTATAAGGCTTTACCCATGCCGAGATGGTGAACGAATCGCTGAATTGCAGGCTGGCATCGTCTCCGCATTCTACTCTTCCCTCTATTCCATCGAATTCCAGGGCTTTGCCGTCTTTCCCTGATACGGATGTTATGCCTGTTGCACGGCCATTGTTTTCGCCTACTGCGTCGTATATGGTTCTGGAATCGTCTTCCATTTTCCATACTGCTACCAGGTCGCTTTCGTAGCTGTCCAGCGTGCTATTCCCAAACTGCCCATAGATATACTCTGTTACTCTCTCTTCTTCTGCCTTTTTTCTCAGCACTGCCTGGCCGTTGTATTGGTAGTACGTTATCTTTTGGTTCGCTGCTGTTTCTTTTCGGATTCGATTCAGAGGCACTGGCGTGTTTTCGCTTGAAGATGTCCATTCGTAGTATGTCGTATTTTCCATGGAGTCTTTCTTCGAGTCCAACTGCGGAGCTTGCGCTTCATTCATAAATAGCGAATATCTGTATTCTTCTCCTGGCTTTCCTTCTGGTGTTACTATTGTCAGATAGTCTTGATAGTCGTAATAGGTCACCCTGTTTTCCGGCTCTATGGATTCTATCAGTTGCTTCGAGCCACTTATGTCTTTGTAGCTAAAATATGTTGTATATCCCAGGGCATCTTCTTCTTTTTCTATGGATAACGAGTTTTCTGGTAGTTGGTATTGTTTTGTACAACCATTAGGATATGTAATTTTCTTTAGTCTACTCGATGTTAAACTCCATATATCATCATATTCAAAATAGATTGTTTTTGATATAACTTCAGTCTCTTGATCATATAAGCATATTTTGCTTATTGGCGATGGGTAGTTTTCGACTTGATATTCAAAATACGGTATGATTCCTGCCAAATCTCCTGTTATCTTTCTTAATATTGCTTTTCCTGAAGGATTATTGGAATAATGATATTCTATTGTATTTCCATACCTGTCTATCCTTTTAATTGGTCTGCCTTGCAGACTTGAATGCTCTTTACTTCCATATACATAATAGGTATGGCTATCCATTTCATATTCTATGAATTCGTTTGTTATACTATCTTTCCATGCTATATATGAAGAGGGATTAACAGGTTTAAAATAAGTTTTTGTCCCTTCCACAATATCATTTTTATAAATCATTAAACCATACTTTGATAGCCTTTGATAAGTATTTGAGTCTGGCAAAGAATTATCTATAATATAAGGAAAAAATGAAAAACAGCCTCCATTCCCTGCTGGAAGCCAGAATGTTCCATCTACATATCTGAAATAAGATTGGATTATTGGGTCGGCATACCATGCAAAATCTAAAGCATTACCTGATTTTAAAGGGATGCGAAAGCAATCTGCTTTCGCTCTATATTCTGAAACATCACTACTATCTTTCCTGAACCTTATATCTACGGTGCCAGTTCCTACACTGAGCATGCTATTTTCACTACAAGGTGGTTCTGGTTGATTGAGAGAATCTTTAGTATCACAATAACGATCCATACTCGTACGGGGAATGATTGGATCGCATATACTACGGCATCTACAATTTCGATTTCCTTTTTTGCAATTTCCATTATCATCCCTGTCTCCGCGACTTTGTGAAAGTCCATTGGGACCTGACATAATTTTCTCCTAAACAATTTATACTCCATTTAAATTCCCAAAAATTATACATATTTTAGCGGCACAGAGGTTTTCTCACCTTAGAATTACTGAGTATTCAGATTTACGACATGCTAAAAATATTATGTATTTCTAATCAAAAATACATATCCAAACGCCATAGTTTTATCCTTAAGTAAATGACTGTCTTGTTATAGAAATTTTTGAAGCGCATCTTTTAATGCTTCGATGGCAAGAGAAGCGCAGTGCCTTTTTTCGCGAGGAAGTGGGCCTACTCTCTCCAGCAAATGCTCCTGCCTGATTTCTTTTATCTGAAAGCAATGTAGCCCTTTGACCATTTGGCAAATAGCCTGAGAGCAAGCTATGCAGGCAGGGCATCCGTATGTCTGAAATGTAGCATCCTCTATGGTATCCTTACCGACTACCAGATAAATTGCAATATAAGGTCCTTGCCCTGGTGGCTTCCCCGCGTGTCCCTTTACTATATTTCCTATGAGTTCTTCTGGTGGCTTATAGTCAAAGTTTAAATCGAAATTAGACTGCATATTACTACATTTCCTGAGTTCCTGATTATTTTTTTGTCTTAAAGTTTTTCAACCTTACACTTTTTTATGAATAATTTAGCTGAAAACGAATTGTTTTCTGACTTCCCAGGCGATTTTTTATTGCTATCCCGCTTCCAGTATCATAAATACACAATTTGCCGTCCGTATCTGATGCCACAACATTTGTGCTGTTTTGAATCAAAGTTACTGTTCCATTGGAAGCCCAGGAAAATAAGGCATATTCTTCATTATCTCCAGCCTGAACAAAACCAAATCCGACTGTTTCAGTAACAATACTTATTTCTGCATCATCGGCTAAACTTTGGCTACTGTTTCTTTTATTTAAGCCGCCAAATTTGGAATATTGGTCATTCACCTCAAGGGCTGTGGCAGGAGTGGAAGTTCCTATTCCGACTTTATTAGCACCAGCATCAATAAAAAAAGCAGGATTTGCAGTGCTCGTTCCCCACACTGCAACATCATAATCTTGGTTGCCATCATTAAAATTGATTGCTGTATGTTCAAAAGAAACATAGTTATAGGTTCCAACAGGATTTTGGATATAAATTTTTCCATAGGTACCAGAACCAGTAATGTAGCCGCCTCTTAATAATAAATTTCCAGCAGGATAGTCATTCGTTGTGCCACCTGCTAAAATTAAATTATGACCATATCCACTGTTATAATTTTGTCCGCCATGTATTCTCACATTGTTTGTCGAATCTTTAATGAAAGCAACAGAGCCTGTGCCATCTTGACCATCTAAGCTTATTGACAATCCATATATTGGATCTACAGCGAGTACAGTTGTTCCAAATTGACCACTGGCAAATAATGAAGCCTTTTCACTGCCAGCACGCCTTAAACTTATTTTTGAAGTGCTTTCATTATCAGAATCTATGATTAATGTTGAATGAGAAGCAGCGTTTGATACAGTAAGTTGATTCAATATTTGAGCTGTATTAGCACTAGCGTCAATAAAGAAATTTGGATACGTTGCATTTGTACCCCAAATAGTAAAATCTTTATCTGCCTTGCTTTTATTTAATATAGCATCTCCATCTACATCTAATTTGGCTGTGGGGGAACTTGTTCCTATTCCAACTCTATGGGGAGTAGTATCCACAAACAAAGTTCCATTATCAACATTGAGATATGATAAATATTTTCCGCCTGATATGAAAGCCTGGTCTAAATTCTGCCAATAACCATTAACGGTATCTGCCCAATTTGTATTTCCTTCTGGAATGGAATTAAAGTTACTTATAAGAGCATCGCTCATTTTTTTCTCCTCATTTATCTTATTTCCGAATTATTTCCCATGTTTTTCCATCTATCTTTGGCATATTATCAGGATCTAACCTATATTTGCCGAATATCTTCAATTGCATTTGATTAAGACGAACTTCCTTTTCTTTGAACAAAGCCGATAAGGTTGGAAGAACCATTTCTTTCAACTGCTGTATTTCTACAAAAAAGATTCGATCTTGTTCCTCTACGAATTCTCTTTTTCTTTCTGGAGTTACTACTTCATCTTGTTTTTCACTCATGATCTATTTATCCTTTCATTTGCTTCTTGCTTCTTAAAATGTAAAAAAGTAACGTTATCGCTTACAATATAATATTAAGACCTTATAATCGGCATAAACAAAGGAGCGCAATGCCTGTTGCAATTTGGACAGTGTGGCATAATAAATTCTTCCGATAGCCAAAGGAATTCATAATTCATTATATCACTATTTCATTATTACATCCAAAGTACTACCATAAATTAAAAACATTACACCGATGCCTATATTCCTGGCGAACAGGATTTATAAGGGGAAAAAGCATGCTGCTTTCCCAGTTATAACCAATACCTATATTCCTAGCGAACCAATTGTACTCTTTATAAAAGCATAGATTAACTCAAAAAACAAGATAAAAATATAATATTTTTATGGATATAAGATTCTATTTAGAATATAATTACAAATATATTTTTTTAAAAAATAAAAAAAGACAAGATGGAAAAAAGGAAGTATAATGTTACTAAAGGGGTATAAATAATTTATAAGGTAGTAAAAGAGTGAAAATCGCGATAAATGGTTTATCAATAGGTAATGGAATGACGGGAATAGGAAGCTATGCGTGGGATATGGTGAATTCACTAGTGGAATTTGGTTCAGAGCATAGTTACTGTCTGGTTGCGAGGAAAAGGCTATTGAAAAGAAAGAACTGGCGAGAAATTGTAGTAGAAAGAGCAGATCGCTGGTGGGAGGAATTGCATTTACCAGGCGAGCTGGCGTTATGGGGTGCGGATGTATACCATAGCCCAATTTTTACCTGTCCGATTGTGGATGAAGTACCATCCGTGATAACCATTCATGATGCCATACCAGAAAAAAGACCTGATTTATGCACAAAGGAATTTTTGTCCTTTTACAAGGCAAGAATCTATCCATCGCTGAGAGCGGCGGTAAAGGTGATTACGACGTCGGAATTTTCACGTCAGGAGATTATAGAATCCTTGCAAGTAAAGCCAGAGAAAATCCATGTCGTCTATCAGGGAATATCCTCGGAATTCAACCCCGCACAGCGCAACAAGGCAGAAGAATGGAAAAAAAGGTTGAAATTGCCTGAAAAATATATCCTTTATGTGGGGATGATGGAGGAAAGGAAAAATATAAGAAGGCTTATATCTGCTTTTGGGCAGATAGAAAAAGAGATTCCTGATGTTTATCTTGTGCTTGCGGGTCGTAAGGATAATCCAGCCTATTCGCTGGCAGATACGATAGAGAAATCGGGAATACGAAGCCGTGTCGTGGAAACAGGGTATGTTTCGCAGGAAAACCTGCCTGGCCTTTATGCAGGAGCAGAGGTTTTTGCATTTCCTTCGCTATATGAGGGATTTGGCCGTCCTGTGGTAGAAGCAATGGCATGCGCTCTTCCTGTCGTGGCTTCCCATGCTAGTGCTTTGCCAGAAATCACGGATCAAGCTGCTATTCTGGTAAATCCTGTGGATACGGACAGCATAGCACAAGCTTTGCTTAGAGTATGCAAAGACAATGGCCTGCGGCAAAAACTGGGGGAAGAGGGAATCAGGCGTGCAGAGCATTTTACCTACCGTAAATTTGCGGAAAGGTTGATGGAATTTTACCAGCAAATGGACAGTGGTTTGAATCGCAAGAAAATTTGATAAAGAGAGAAAAGCTATGGCAATGGCAATGGATTGCAGGTCGGTGTTTCCAGGGAGAGGTGGCATTGGAAGATATGCGGAAAATCTGGCGAGACGGATGCCTGATTTGGGTAGCGAGGATTATGTGCTTTTTACCACGAATCGGCAGCAGGAAAGGATTTGCAATGCAAGCAATGTGCAACAGATTTCGTTTGATTGCGGCATGATAGATGCATCATGGGAGCAGCTTCAATTGCCTGCAATACTAGAGGACTATGCGATAGAACTATATCACAATCCATGCTTTAGCTTGCCAGTGGCAAAAGAAAAGGCAAAGTTGGTGGCAACAATACATGACGTAGTCTTCAGGGAAAGACCTGACATGGTGGAAAAAAGGCTTTGTGAATACCTGAACCAATGGACAGAAGTTGCCTGCAAGGTAGCGGATTGTGTGATTGCTGTTTCAGAATATTCAAAAAAGCAGTTGGTAAATTTCTATGGCATAGAGAGCAGCAAGGTGGAAGTGATATACAATGGGATAGATAAAAAATTTCGGCGTGCGCAGAAGGAAGAACAAGAGAAGGCAAAAAAAAGATACAGGCTTCCCCAGGATTTTATCATGTATTTAGGGGCCATTGAGCCGAAGAAAAATTTAGATAGGCTGTTGGATGCGCAAAGGATAGTAAAGGAAAAGCATCCAGAATGCTTCCTGGCAATTGCGGGAGGGAAAGGGCCTATGGATTATGATTTGGAAAAAGCGATTCGTGTAAGAAGGCTGGAGAACTCTGTGGCGGTTATTGGATATGTGGAGGAGCAAGATATAGTGCCGCTATTATCCGCAGCGAGAGTCTTTGTGTATCCATCCCTTTACGAGGGATTTGGCTTTCCGCCTTTGGAGGCGATGGCCTGCGGAACGCCTACGATTGTATCTGATGCGACGTCTTTGCCTGAAGTGGTGGGAGACGGAGCGAAAGTAGTGGCTACCCAGGACAGCGAAGGACTAGCAGTCACAATAGAGACATTTTTGTTGGATGAAGAAGAAGCCAAGGATTATGCCGTGAAAGGGAAAGAGCGTGCTTCTTTGTTTACCTGGGAGGAATGTGTAGAAAAGACATGGAAGCTTTATCAAAGAATAGCAAGGAAACCAGAGCGTAAAGCCTGATTTAAATAAGAGGAAAAGATGAAAATACTCCATCTGGCATCAGAATATCCACCGCAAAAGGTATTTGGATTGGGAAGGTTTGTGCAAGACATTGCAGTAGAGAGCGTCCGCCAGGGGCATGAAGTCCATGTTGTAACAAACAGTATGAACGGAAAGGATTTTGACAGGGAAGACAAAGGAGTGCATGTCCATCGTGTGCATTTTCCGCCCCCTCCTAAGCCAGCCGATCCAACGACTACCGTGATTCAGTTCAATACGCAGGTTATAGAGCGTGCTGTGTCTTTGGTTCGCAAGATAGGGGTGGATGTCATCAATACCCACGACTGGCTGACTTTTCTGGCAGGAAATGCTTTGAAAAAAATATTCTCTGCTAAGCATATTTTAACCATCCATGACACAATGGTTGGGAAGAAATTTGGAAGGCTAGAGAATCCAGAGAAATTGGCAGCCAATATAGAAAAATATGGCTGTATGGAAGCAGACAAGATCCTTTGCTGCTCGGAATATATAAAAGAAGAGCTGGTAAAAATATACGAAGCAAGGGAAAACAAAATTCGGGTGATTCCATGCGCTGTGGAAGAGAGTAGATTTGCCATTGATGAAGATTCCTTTTTAAAAGAAAGCTTCCGTAGTGTTCTGGCAAATGTAGGCGAAACTTTGGTGGTGTATGTCGGGCGGCTGGATGAGGAAAAGGGGCTGGAGGTGCTGCTCAACGCAATCCCAGAGGTATTGGATGAGAACAGAAAAATACAATTTGTATTGGCAGGCAAAGGAGTGATGGAAGAATCCATCAGGTCTTGGATAAGCAAAAATCGTCTAAGCAGCCAGGTAAAATTGCCTGGATACCTTCGAGGCAAGGTGTTGTCCTATCTTTATAAAGTAAGTGATATTCAGGTCGTTCCTAGTATGTATGAGCCTTTTGGAATAGTAGCCCTGGAAGGAATGATAAACCAATGCGCTGTAGTTGTAAGCAAGACAGGCGGGCTGGCAGAAATCGTAGAGCATGGCAAAGATGGCTTGCAGTGCGAACCTGGCGATTCCAGAGCTATGGTAAAGGCCATTTTGTCTCTGGCACAGGATGTTGAGAGGAGAAAACGCATGGCAAGGGCAGGCTATGAAAAAGCGAAAAGCCAGTACAACTGGGAAAGGGTGGCGCGGCTGACGGCGGATGTATATCAGGAAGCAGTCCAAAAGGAAAGCCAGGTAAGCATACAGAAAGAGCCGCCTCTTCTTTCAGTGCCAGAAGGGAAGGCATGGATAGCGGTACTGGGCAAAGGGCAAAAAGAAGAGATAGAGAAAACCCTGGAAGGGATTTTTTACCATACGATTGGCGAGTATGAAATTATAGTGATAGAGAGCCATGGGGAAAGAGAGACGGTCTTATACCTTGCAGATATGCTGTCGCAAGGGAAAATATCCCGTCTGGTTTTGAACAGACCAGGGACAGTTCCAGAGCCATATAAAGGATATGAAATAGCCCAGGCCATCCACATTTTGAAGGAAGAGCTTTTCGAATATTTTTGCTGGATCGATGCTGGAGTAAAAGTAAAAGCAGGATGGCTGGAATCCAGCCTCGCTATTCTAAAGAAGTTGGGGGAGAAAACACCCGCAGTAGCTCTATGCAAGAGCAAACAACAAGATCCGATTCCTCAAGCAATGGATCTTTCTTCCAAAGGCAATTTGTGGGTGATGGAAAGATCGTTCTTTGCTCGCTTTGGCTTGCCCCCAATAGGGCTGAAGAAGGAAGCAGGAATAGAGTATTTGCATTATATACACAAACTGCAAGAAATGCAGTGTACTTTGGCGATGCTGGAAGGTCTGGCAGAGTAAAAAGGATGAGCAATGACAAAAAAGTTTAAAGTAGGAATAGATGTAAGGCTTGTAGAGCCTCATCGTCGTGGAATCGGGATATACATCGAGAAATTGGTCGTGCATTTAGAGCAAAGGGGAGAATGCGAGCTTGTGCTATTTGGCAATAAAGAATCCCAAAGGATTTTAGGCGAATTGTTGCCGCAGGCAAAGCATATAGAAATTCCTTTTGCCCTGGGTGACAGGCGATGGGAAGAGCAGGAAGCGGGAAAATGCTGTGATGAAATGGGTCTGGATGTATACCACGGCCCATCTTTTGTAGGAGCGACAAGCGGCAAAGTTGCCAGGGTTGTGACAGTGCATGATTTAGGCTTTTGGCTTTATCCGCAGTTTTATGATCTGAAATTCGCTCAGGGCATGGAAAAATCCTTGCGTAAAGCATTGCTTCATGCTGATGCTGTATTGGCCAACAGCGAAGCGACTCGCTCGGATATTGTGGAATTTATGGATGGGTATATCGGGGAAACGCCCATTTGTCTTACTCCTCTGGGAGTAGAGGAGCTTTTCTATCATAAACCCGATTGGTCAGACAGGGAAGAGTTGCGAAAGAAGTACCATTTGAAAGAACGGGTGATTCTATGCGTAGGCATGGGCCAGCCGCGTAAAAATATGGAAAGAATTTTGGATGCCTTTGCCTTGCTCGATAGTGGATTACGAGCAAAACTTTCTCTGGTGGTGGCTGGCGAAGGATGGCATGCCAATCCCAAAGCAGAGCAAGCGGCGAAGTATCGAAAAATACAGGACGATATAGTAATTGCAGGCGAAATAAGCCGATCCCAGTTGTGGATTTTATATCATAGTGCCGATATTTTATGCTATCCTTCGCTATATGAAGGGTTTGGGCTTCCGATTGTGGAAGCGATGGCCTCTGGTGTTCCAGTAATTGCTTCAGACTGCGGAGCTATGAAAGAAATAGCATCTGATGCGGCTTATCTGGTAGATCCGCAATCCTCTCAAAGCATAGCAAAGGCAATGAGCGAAATCCTGCAAAATGCAAATCTTGCTGCTCTCCTTAAAAGCAAAGGAAAAGAGCGTGCCCGAAATTTTACATGGGATAAAACTGCATCCCAGACGCTTGTGGGATATGAAGCAGCGATAAAGCAAACAAGGAAGCGGAAAAATGTTTGTCTGCCAGAAGTCCTTTGGGATGGCAGAAAGAGCTTAAATATAGGAATAGATGCACGTTTTTATGGCATGGCTTCTCTTGGCACTGGGCGTTATACCACGGGCATTGTGGACGCTCTTATTCAGAGCAAGGAACACAGGTTTACGCTCTTTGGCGTATCGCCTCATGTAAATTTGGCAAAGGAAAATGTTTTTCTTGTACCAGAAAGAGAGCCAGGAATACTCGATGTAAAATGGGAGCAAGAATTTCTCGGCAAAGCCATTGTGGATCATAAGATAGATGTTTTCTTTTCTCCTACTGGGCTTAGCCCTATTTCTACGGAAGTGCCCAAGATTATCGTGATTCATGATCTTGGATTCGGGCATTTCCCTGGTTTCTATTCTCCTGAGCTTCTTGTGTATCTCAAGAAATGGCTAAAAGCCTCATGTCAGGCTGCTTATCGTGTGGTCACAGTGTCGAATTTTAGCTGTCGTGATATTCTGAAAACCTGGGGAACCGATTGGCAGAAAGTCGCAATCGTGTATCCTGGAATAGATCATATTCTAACTCCTGGAGTACAACCAGGGCAAAGAGATTCCCTCCCGTATTGCCTTGCCATAAGTAGCGGAGGCGCGAATAAAAATATTGCTGGAACAGTAAAAATTTTCCGTCAATTCACAGAAAAGCATAAGGGACTGACTCATCGGCTTCTCTTGGTGGGAACGATTCCTGAAAAAATAGCTCATAGCCTGCCTGACCGTGTTATAAGCCTGGGAAAATTAGAGGATAGTGCTTTGGTCGCTCTCATGAAGGATGCTTCCTGTCTTTTGCACCTTTCGTATTTTGAAGGATTCGGCTTTCCTGTGGCAGAAGCCATGGCTCTTGGCGTTCCTGTGGTAGCATCGAACCGCGCTTCTTTGCCAGAAGTATTAGGCGATGCTGGTATCCTGGCAGACCCTGATGACACTGATGCCTGTTGCGATGCTATAGCCAGAATAATGCAAAACCCTGAGCTGGCTCATCTGTTTGCGGAAAATGGTCTACGGCGGAGCCGCTTGTTTCGCTGGTCTACGGCTGCCGAGAAAATCCTGGAACTGGCCGTTCAAGCCGTAGTGGATAGAAAGCTACCCCAAAGCCTGCCCCTTCCTGCTTCAACCGCAGAAAAGCTCAAAGTCGCTCTTGTTTCCACCTGGGGCATAGACTGTGGGATTGCCATATATACACAAGATCTGGCACATTCCCTAAAAGAAACAGGAGTGGATGTCATGGTGATGGCAGAGCAGACGCAGATAGCGAGCAACGCATGGGAAGACATCCCAGTTTATCGCTGTTGGACAAGAAAGCATTCTCTGGATGATCTCTTGCAGACTATCTTGAAACAAAGGCCCGATATTGTTCATGTCCAGCATCATGGTGCTTTTTTTTCGGACGAAGTGCTGTCATCCTTTTTGTGGAGACTTAAAGCTGAAGGGATTCCAGCCTTAGTTACCTTCCATGAAATTCTCCCGCACGTAGCACAGCCCATTTTTCTTGCTCCTGACAGAATCCTTCTTCACACAGAAATAGGGAGAAATGTTTTGGTCCAAATGGGAGTTGGGGCGGAGATAACTGTTGTTGCTCATGGCATCAGAACACTTCCTGTAGCTGATAAAAAAAGTATGTCGGGAGCTATCATTTTATCTTATGGCTTTTTGCAGCCTTCGAAAGGTTTTCACTTTGTAATAGACGCTTTGCCTCTTTTAAAAAATGATTTTCCTGATCTTCATTATCGCATATCTGGTGCTACTCGGGCAGGAGAGGAAAATTACCCGGAAATGCTTAGACAAAGGGCAAAAAAAAATAAAGTAGAAAACATGATTGAAATTCAGGAAAAATTTTTGACTGAAAATGAGTTATCACAGGAAATTGCGAATGCTGATATTGTCATATTTCCATATCCACATCATCTTGTTGGATCAAGTGGTGCAGTAACTCCTGCATTAGCGATGGGAGCAGCTATTATCACTTCGCCTATACCTTATTTTGAAGATTTGGGAGATGCTGTTTTAAGGGCAACGAATCACGAAGAGATCGCCCAGTCTATCAAAAATCTCCTTGTAAATTCTTATCTTAGGAAAGGACTTCAGCAGAAAGCAAAAAATTTGGCGGAGAGCAGAAAATGGCCTGAAATTGCAATGCAGCATAAAAGCATCTATCATAGTGGCATCCAAGAAGATAAAAGAAGGCGCAAGCAAAGAATCCAGCCAAGGATTTCCGTTCATATCATCAGCAAGGAAACAGACCTTCTTGGGCTTCATTTCTTTAAATCCTGCTTGTCGGCCATTCGTGGTTATCCTGATGAACTCATCGTGGTGGATAATGGCTCTAGTCCTGAAGTGCTGGATATGGTCAGAGAAGAGATGAAGCACTTTGCAGGGAAGCTTATCCTGAAACCAGAAATCGAAAGCTTCCATGAACTGAGAAACATAGCCATAGAAAATATGGATAAAAATGCTACGCATTTGCATTGGATAGACACAGACGAGATATATTTTCCCGAACAATTGCCCAGGCTGAGAGAAGCCATGAGCGATGATACAATATCCATGTTCAGAACAACCCTGGTGCATTTTATGATAGACCCAATTACTTTGCAAGATAAGCAACTCAAACAGAACGTATTCCGATGCACATCGGAATTGCAATGGTCCAAGTCTGTTCACGAGGTTTTAAAGGGAAAAGCACCAGGCCGTAGTGCGTTTATTCCTATAGAGCATCTGCATTTTGGATATTGTCGCCCACAATGGCAGACTTTTCTCAAATGGATTCGCTATGCTATCTTGGAAAACAAGAATGCGGATATGTACAGAAAAGAAGCCCTGGCAGAAAGAAACCTGCCCTGGTTTCGAGGTTCCAGAACGCCAGACACTATTCTCGATGAGAGGTTTCCCAAACTGTCTCGCTATCCGGGGGAATATCCCAAATGCTGCGATGATTGGCTTAAACCCTGGTTTCAATCGGGTGAGCCTTGGAAAGAGCATCTGAAAAAGCTTGTAGATCATGGCTTTTGGGAACAGTGGCAATGGCTACGCACCCAAAAAGGTTCCTGGGCAGAAACATTACCAGAAATAATCCAAAAAATGAACTGGAAGGAAATCAAATGAAAGTGCTGATGCTTGGAATGGAATACTCTGAGACAAAAGGGCAAATCCAGAGTCGTTATATTGCAGATATTTGTGAAGCCCTGGCACAAAACAGCGTAGAAGTGCATCTGATTTCTTTGGGCTTTGACGAAGAAAAGGAAAAAATTCTGCGTCATGGTGTGCATATTCATTCGATACATCCCTTTGAGTTCCAAAGTTTTCATTGGGTTTCCGATGCTGTACTCAACAATGTTCCTTTGCTGGAAAAATCAATAAGCATTGCTGAAACGCAACCCTTTGACTTGGTTGTTGCTCATGACTGGCTTGCTGCACTTACCGCCAAATCACTTAAAACTATCTATGAAATTCCGCTTATCATCACCATACACGATATAGAAATAGGGGAAAAGCAAAACCAGCTTACGCGAGAGGAATACTACATAGCAGAGATGGAAGGCTGGATTTGCCAGCATGCTGACCAGATTATAACAACAAGCCACTTTATGCAAAAGCAGCTTAGCGATGTATATAAAATCCCTGCCTCACATATAGCAGTAGTCCAATACGGGATAACCCCAGATTCCTGGACAACCCAGTGCAACCTCAAGGACTTCCGCCGACTTTTTGCCCCAGACAAAGACAAAATCGTCCTGTTCACAGGTACTCTGAGCATGGCCCAAGGCCCGCAAGTTTTACTGCAAGCAGCAGAACAAGTGCTAAAAAAAATCCCAGACACGACATTTATCTTCTCAGGCCAAGGAGAACTAGCCCAGGAATTGGCCCAAAAAGCCCAAAAGCTCCAAGGCAATATTCTGTTCCCTGGCTTGTTGCAAGGCAAAGCACTTGCTGCTACCTATCAGATCGCAGATTGCCTAGTTATACCTGCCCTATACGAGCCATCAGGTATGGCTGCACTACAAGCTATGCTTTGCAAAACCCCAGTCATAGTCAGCGATACAGGCATTCTCTCGGAACTCATAGAGCATAATTCCACCGGGCTTAAAGTCACTCCCTTTCACCCTGAAGCCTTAGCCCAGGCAATTATCACCTTGCTTTGCGAAACACAACTGTCTCAAAACTTAGCTCTCAATGCCAGAGAACAGGTTTTAAATCGACATTTGTGGCATAATATAGCTAGGCAAATGGAAGAAATTTATCAGAGGGTGATTGATATTAAGAAAACAAGGAAAACAGAAATTTACTTTCCGAAAAGTTTATAAATTGCATCGATAGATTCCACTCTTTTGTATCGTAAACAGGCATTATAGCAATTTTGTATAAACTTGCAATTCCGCTAAAGATTTTCTAAGATTTCTTCTCTCCTCCAATGCTAACTTTATCCCAAAAGTTAGTATTGCCTTTTCCCTCCCAACCCCTTTTCCCAAAAGGCTTTTCCATAATTTTTTTTTAGCATTCCTTTTTAGTTTGTATTTTAATATTAACTATGATATATTTTATTACATATTAGTTAATATTAAGGTGATTGAAAAAGAGGAGTGTAAAATGAGAAATCCTAACCATCCCAAAAAAGGTTGCACTATAACCGTTGATCCCATACGAGCGGTCAAAGATATTAAAGCTATCATCGCTTTGCTCGAAAAGAGTCCGAGGGATCGGTTGCTTTTTGTCATGGGAGTGAACAATGGTTTAAGGTGTGGTGATCTTCTTCGGTTGAAGGTCAGAGATGTGAAAAATTTAAAGCCGGGGCAGATGATTTCTATCAGAGAGAGCAAAACCGGTAAGACCAATATTCTGGCGGTGAACAAAACTGTGTACAAGCATCTCAGAGGGTATCTTGACCAGTACCAGGCGGATGATGACGATCCTTTGTTTTGTAGCCGAAAGTCTGAGAAAAAGCCTATCACGATCCAAACGGTCAACAGTCTGGTAAAAAAGTGGACTAGGGAAATCAATCTATCGGGAAACTTCGGAGCGCATAGCCTTCGGAAAACCTGGGGTTACATACAAAGGGTGGAACATGGGGTAGGCTTTGAAATTCTTTGCAAGCGATTCAATCATTCTTCCCCTGCTGTGACGATGAGGTATCTGGGAATCCAGGATAAGGAAGTGCATTCTACCCTGATGAATGAGATTGGTTAGCGGAAATATCCCCAAAGCTCATTGGCGATGGGGATATGCGAGTTTGAGGCTGGGGAAATCGCAATTCAGTCCGCCTTAATGCTGGGAGTAAGGCTAAACTACGAATTGCTTCTTTCGGAGAAAATGTTCGATGGATTCACGAGGAATGAGATACCTGGATTGACTGTGGTTGTTGAGTTTGAAGGCTTCAAGTTTCTTTTGCAATATCAACTTTCGGACATTGCTTCTGCTGCATTTCAAGATTTTTGCAGCCTGGCCGACGCTCAAATAGGCATCTAAGGCGTCATTGTTGGAGGAAGAGAAGTGGGCTACGAGCTTTTTCAAAAGCAAGTTTTGTTGCTCCATAAGGATGGTTTGGTGCTTTAGTTCTTCAACAAAGGGAGAAATAGGATTTTTCATTGTTTTCCTTTCTTATAACAGGGAAATTGGTAGCTTCCCTGTTGTATCGAAATTTATTTCAGAAATTCTTCAAATGATCGCGCAATATGTTTTGGAGTTCTTTCCAATATCGGTAAACTTGTATTTTGGGTACCTGGCATCTATTCCAGCATGTATGGCGCATCGGGCATCCTTTTTTGGGACAGCCCTTTGCTAATTCTTTTTGATACTTTTTTCCATGCCCAATCGCTTGTTTCATGTTTTTACCAATCGGGAATCTTCTCTCCAATAAACAGAGGAGAAGAGAACAGTAAATATCTTCTCTCATATTTTTTCCTTTCTGATAGCTATTCTTCTCTAACCAATCGTTCTAAAAGTTCTTCCAGAAAGTGTTGGAACAGATCATCTAAATAATCTATGTTTTCTTGTTCTTCGAAAAGTTCATCGGGAGCCTTTTCGAAGCGAACCTTTTTCTCAAAATATACTTTTTGTCTGTATTCCTTTGCCTTCTTTTCCTTTTTTGCCATCCATGCTAAATCACGTCGTTTTCGTTCGGTGAAGACCAGAAGGTGATCCTGAAAATTTTCACAAAATTCTTCTTGATGCCGGTGAAGAGTTTCAGACATCGCAGTGATTACAAGCTTAGATATATCCTGAATTTCCAAGAAAAGTACGGAAATTGCTTCAAGCTGGTCTTCATTCCGAAGAAACTTGAATATCTCCCGCTTACGAAAAAGCAGTAGTTGATCTAAAAGCTTTTTCCAATTTTCAGAATATCTGCTTGGCTTCCAGCTCGTAGATATCTCTGGCAAAATTTCTAAAAACGATTTGAGCAAGAGTAAATATATTTCTTCCGAAGGATCTTTCTCTGGCGAACAGGGGGATAAACTTTCAGATTCAAACAGTGCCATCTCATTCTCCTTAAAAATATAAAAGTTTCCGATCTTTGCTAACAATCATACAAAGGAGTTTTATGAGAATGGACGGGAACAGTATTTTTATAAAAATTATTTTTTGATATAAATGCAATTCTTTCCTTGCGAATAGATTAAAAATTTAAATAAAAATATATAACGGTAAAAAAATGTTTCCATGAAGGCGATTAATTTGATATTCTATAAGATATAAAATCCGATATTTTTTGGAGGAAATAGTAAATGAATGTAGCTATCTTGGATGAAATAAAAAACCGTTATAGTAAAAAAAACAAAAGCTATTTGGGTAAGTGTTCCATAAAATTGAGTTATGACCAAAAGAGAAATATTGAAGAGATAATTTGGTATAAAATGCTGCAAATCTATGAGATGGAAGATAAGCCTTCATTTTCTTATAAAGACATAGTCGAAGAATCTATACTCGAAGAGTTGGGAAAAGAAAATTTATACACCTTTGAAGAATATTATAGACAACTACTACTGGAATTGGAGGATGAAGACGGCGAAGAGGAAAAAAAAGAGCTAAAATATTTTTGTATGGAAATTTTTGCGATAAAATATCTATTGATGCAAACGATTTTAAACAAAACGGAAAGCCAGGAATTGATAGATTTAAGAAGGAACCTGTGTTTCTATTTGAGCTATTATCAGAGCAAGGATTATCATTTTATTTCGAAATTGGTCGTAGATTTTAAGAAATTTTTGGAGTTTCAGGAGGGAAAAGAATCATGTTATCCCAAAGAGCAGATAGACAATGATCGGAAGCTTTTCAAAAAGGGACTGCTCGAATACCTTAGAAGAAAAGGGTGTATTCTGGGAATTGAGGAAAAAACGATAGAAGCATTCATAATCTCTTATGGGCTTATGCGATAGAAAAGGAAAACAATATGAAAGAAAACGATATTTTTTGCGATCAGGCCGAATTTTGGAAAGAAGATGTAATGAATTATCTATCCGGAAAGGAAAATGATCTTTCCGAGGAGCAATTGGATCATCTGAGAAACTGCGAGGGTTGCCTTAAAGAATTGGTTCGAATGCGAACGGCGATCCATTACGCGGAAAAAACGACAGCCTTTGAGAAATGCCTGGAATTGGAAGATAGAATAAGGTACAAAGACGGTATAATCTATGAAAAAGCCGATGAGCTACTATGGGATGAAGCCCTGACAGGCATGACCAGAGAGCAAGCAAAAAAATGGGATTCCGAAATTATGGAAAGGGTGTTGAAAAGAGTCGAAAAAAGAGAAAAACGAAGAAAGAAAATACTGGCAATAAAAGAATCTCTTGGAAAGCAGAAAAATACAATAAAAGATGCGATGACTTTTGAATTGTGGCATGGCGGGGAAATCATCGAGGAAAGGAAAATATCCCGCCAAAGAGCGGCGGCTGGCATTTCCAAAGATATTCCGGAAGATGTATATATCAGCAAATCCAGGGTTTTCGACGGAGAGGACATCTCTTTGAGCTTTGAATACAGGCCAGATAATCATACGCTAGAAATAGGGTTGATGGGAGGATCGCCTGTTGTCCGAGCCAAAATAAAAGTGGAAATCGAATACACGACAGGGAATAAAGATATATTCGACGGTAAGGAAATCGCCCACGGAGGAGTATGGGGAATAGATAAAGAAAAATCAGAGATGATCCGATTGATACGCCTGAGCTATGAAGAGGAAAGGAAAAAATAATGTTTTGTCTGGGATACCCGGTGGACTATGGTCCGCAATCTTTTATCGTACGGGTTCGGTTGGTTCAAGGGCAACATTGCTACAAAAATGGGAGAAAATCAGAGAGACTGAGAAGAAACTCGGGAGCGGAGTTTGTCTTTGCTTTATCAGCGGAAAAAATCCAAAAAGAATACGGGCTGGAATTCGAAATGGTTCCAGAGCCGCCCAATATATCTACAATTTCCCCAGAAAATCATTGTCTGGATGGGTACTCTGATGGCGCAGCATGTGCTTTGGCTATTTTGCAATATCGGCCTGAACAAAACAAGGAAGGTACTCTGGTACTTGTATCCTGTAGTCCCTCCCCTTTTCATCCTCAAAATCAGGGGCTTTCCAGGCTTTTACTGGACAAAGTTACAGGAAACGACCCCCAAAAAGCGGCGGAGTCGCTCAAGAATAAATGGGAAGCAAGTTGCCGCCACAAAGCTTTGGCTTTAGTCCTCCACGAAGAAGATGCCAGAATCCTATCGCAAACTATTGGAGTAGAAGCAACGCCACTTACCAAGGCTTCCTTTTGGCAATGGGCAAGTAGCCCAGGAAAGACTCGCCTGGTTTCCTGCCAATCCGAGCAATTGCCACTCTTGGCAAAATCCCTTAATTTTCGAAATAGAACTCATCTTATCATGGAAAGGAGCAATGCCCTTATATCCAAAATCAAAACATATCGAAAAGCCATCGCAATTTTTCTTTGTTTCTTGTTTATAGCTTCTATGATATACCTTTTCTGCTTTTGTCCTCCCTATATTCCTGTCTCTTTGATGCAAGAAGATCGAGAGGTAGCGTTTACGGAAGCATCCGTGCCTCTATGTACTACTGGCGCACAGATAAAACTCAAGCTGAAGGAGCCGTGCTATTTCTATTTTTTTTCTCTTGCAAAAGGTTCAGAGGTTCCTGATCTCAAAAAAGATTATTGTTTGACACCTCAGGACGTCGGTATAGAGATTTCTTTGAATACAGATGAATTCCCCAAGGATACGACGTTTTTCTTTTTGAACGATCAAGAAAAAATCATAAAAACTACCGAAGACGAACTGAAATGGACTGAAAAGCTCATTACCGCTTCCAAAGAATTGGGGATACTTGATCGAGGCTTACAAAGCCAGAAATATTCGTCCGCGGCGATATTTCCAGATGGCGTCTTGAAGTGGTCTTTTTATAGCAAAAGAAGGTATGGCAATAGTTACGCTTGCATAGGCAAACTCGATATTTTACGCTCTCCACTATCCATTAAAATCTATATCAAAAGAGGATCGGATAGAAATTACAAACTTTTGAACCCGAAAAAAGACGCTGTGGCAGAGGGAGATGAATGGAAATTGAGCTTGTATGTCCGTCATAAAGTCGATATGGTTCTTTTTTTAAGGGATAACAAGCAAAAAAATATACGCCTTCCTATACGGCAGGGGGACGAAAGCCTGCAATCCGTAAACCAAGGCTTGCTGAATATGAGCTATAATGAGGTATGCTTCGATAACGTGGAGGGAACGGAATATTTATGTTGTTTCTATAGTACGGGGAAGTTGGATGTTCCGGCTATCGAAAAATGGCTCAACGATAATAGATTGGAGAGCATTCTATCAAACGACCAAAAACAATATGGAGAATTCGTAATTCCCTATAAAAATAATATTTTTTATGACCACCCTCTGCCTACTTCCTTGTATTTGATATCATTTCGACATATAAAAAGGGATCAAAACTAATGAAAGCAATTCTTGTTTTACTTGTCTTGGTATTATGGTCGGTTTTGAATGCGCAGCCCACTTCTGAAGTTATAAAAAAAATTGAAGATTTAAAAAAAAATGCAGCCCTTTATGAAAAAACATTGGACTTAAAAGAAGCCATCGCTGCTAACAAAGAACTTCTGGCTCTTGCGAGGGCTAATTGTAAAAACAAGAAACATCTTAGAACTATAGAAATTTTTTATAACAAAAAACTTGGAAGATTGTACAATGCAGCAGAACAACATACAGAAGCACTGGTGTATCTGTATCAATGGTTGAATTTGATTTCTGGTATGCCTGCAGAAGAAATTGCAAAGTGTTACAGTGACATAGGTGGGACATATTATAAAATGCTAAAGTATCAGGAAGCACTACAATGGTACAAAAATGCAAAAACAAAGTTGAAAGAGGCAGAAAAAAAGGAAAATATTTCACCCTTAGTTAAATCTTTTCCTGATTACAACATAGGTCTTGTATTGTGTAGTCTCAACCGTTTTCAAGAAGCCTTGAATCACTATGATTTATCTTTACAATTGCGCCTGAAATCCGGTTCCGCCGAGCATATAGGAATTACCTACCAAGAAATTGCGAAAATTTATCAATCCTTGAATAACCTAAAAAAAAGCGAAGAGAAGTATCGCCAGGCAGAAAAGTATTTAGGCGAAGCTTACCGAAGCAATCCTTCTAATCAGCTCGAACTATGTGTAGCCAGATGCGCTCACAATATAGGCAAAATTTGTTACGATTTGGGATCGACAGAACAAGCTTTGAAGTATTATCAAGACGCTTTTGCTAAAAGGAAGTTGCTTTATAAAGAACTTCCTTCATTAGAACTGGTTCAATCGTGTTCAGAAATCGGTTTTGCCCTGGCTTCGCTCGGACGTTATGACGAATCTTTAAAGTGCCAAGAAGAAGCCTTGGAGAGAGCAGAGAAAGCTAAGAATCAAGTCCCTCATCCTATTTTAGGAAGCTGCTATCAAGGTATTGGTACCGTTCTATTGAAGCAAGGCTGGGATGCAAAAAATACAAAGATGTCAGGCTATGAGGCGAAATATGCCAAGTCATTCGATTTTTTTACTAAAGCGATAGAGGCATTTCAGATAGACTCGAATGCCTACCTAGAGATTGCTCGATGCTATTCGAGTCTTGGTATTGTTTTGCAACAGCAAGGGCATTACAACGAAGCGTTCAAAAAGTTTGATGATGCTCTAAAAACCATGGATAAAGTTTCTCTTGACCCCCATTACACAAAAGCGACCATTTATCATAATATAGGATCTACTTATGAAGATATAAAGCAATATCAGAAAGCATCTGAATTTTATGATAAAGCTTTAAAAATGTTCCAGCAGGTATATCCTCCTGACCATCCACAAATTGCCAATATCTATATCAGGATGGCCATCAATGATTTCTTTTTAGGAAAATATGACAAATGTTATTCCGATGCTAAAACAAGTTTTTTTCTCCGACAAAAGATATTCCAGGGAGAATGGCCGGTATTGAGCACGAACGATAAAATTTCTCGTATCTCGTCCTATTTTAATAGTATTATTTCCGTAATGTCAACATTGATCAGCACAAAGCCTTGCCCCGAATGGGTAACCACGGCTTTCGACGCTACCTTATATCAAAAATCACTATTGATGCAGGTTTTAACCAAAGAAAAGCAAATTCTTCAGGCGACTCGGAATCCCGAGATGGAAAAGCTATACAAAAAATACAGCGATACGGTCGAAATTTTAAACTATCAAGCATATCAAGTGTTACCTCTGGATTCACAGAATCGAAACATAGCACTGGAAAAGCTAAAAAAACTAAGGGCAGAAAAAAATAATTTAGAGCAACAAATTTCGCTAAAAAGTAAGCCATTTCTATTATCGTTGAAACAAGATGAATTCTCTTTGAAAAGGATACAACAAGTTCTGCCTCAAAATGCCGGATTATTGGAGTTTGTAGCGTTCGAGCATGTTAAAGACAAGAAAAAGGAAATAGGTGTATTCGTAGTTACGCAAAACTCGATTCGATTTATCACGCTAGGTGATAGCGATGTTATTCAAAAGCACATATCAGATATAAAACGGCAAATCTCCGAATATGCCGGTTATATCAGAACCATCGGTAAAGACGATTTTGTTTTCACGAAAGAAGTTATCGATACAACGAAAGACAAAGAAAAAAAGCTGGCAAAAAAAAGCCGAAAGCTATATAGTCTAATTTTTCCCAAAACCGTAGAGTCGTTATTGGATAATTTTTCGACCATCTTTCTGGCACCGGATGATTGCCTACATTATCTCTCTTTCGGTATGTTAGACAGAGGGCATGGGGAAAAAATCGAGTATTTTATAGAAAAACATAACTTCGTCTATTTATCCTCTGGTGTGAGTTTGTTACGGAATTATCCGAAATATGGTACTGGATTTTATGGAGTAGCTAATCCGAATTATGATCTTCTCCCGATTCAAAAACAGCAATTATTGGCAAAAGAGTTGTCGCATCTTGGGGGTAAAGTGACATCCGAAGAAGAAGATGCGATCATGACACGTGGACCTATAGGTGCTAAATGGAACTTCTTGCAGAATACTGAAGAAGAGATTGCCAACGGCGAAGAGAACTACAAATCCCCTCAATATCTGTTTAGCAGTAATGATGACCGAATATTATTGAATAATGGACAAATTCCGCTGGACTGGAAAAAACGATTTTCCATCAACGGACATTCTCTATCGGGTTCTGCTACACTTACTGTTTTAGAAAAAGATAAAAAATGGGGAATCAAAGACAAAAAAAACAGATACCATATTGTTAGAAAGGGAGACCGGGTTCTTGTTTATATTGGCGAGGATACGAGTGTTTTGAGAACAAAAAACGAAGCCATGGAAACGCTTTTTGTTCGAGAAGCTCCTGGAAAGAGAATGATACATGTGGCTTCTCATGCCTATTTCCTCGATAAACAGGAGACAGCAGAGGATAATTTTTCAATTCTACAACTGTCTTTGTTCCATAAACTGGCTTTGTTCCATATACCGCGGGAAAATCCACTTCTTTTGTCTGGATTGGTGTTTGCTGGAGCCAATACCTTCGATGAAAATTACAAGGGAATGGATGATGGTTATCTTCTTTCCGCAAACATCGCATTGCTTCCGTTGGAGGGAGTCGAATGTATGGTGCTTTCTTGCTGTGACACAGGCTTAGGAGATTATTTGAGCGGAGTAGGTGTTTTTAGTTTCAAATGGGCATGTGAATATGCAGGAGTGAGATATTTGCTCGCTTCCCTGTGGAAAGTACCCAATGAAGCTACGGTAAATTTCATGGAATATTTTTATTTTTATCACAAACAGTATGATCCCTGGAACGCATTATTGAAAGCTCAAAAGAAATATTTGCAAACCCATCGCTACGAGAATAGCATCAAAACACATCCTTACTTCTGGGCAGCCTTCATTTGTCAAGGCAATCCGCTTCCGCTCCAAAAGACCCACTTACTTATTCCAGAAAGCAAGAGTTATTCCTATTCATGGCCTATTATTGGATTTGGTTTAGGTATTTTGGCTATCTTTTCTGTGAAAATTTGTTTTGTTTTACGGAAAAAAACAAAAACAAGGCCAAGTCCAAGGCTAAGACGTAAGTCAATAGTATTTAAAAAGCATTCTCAACAGTAATAAAGATACGCCATGTTTTCCCAAACCGCAGATATACAAATAGAAAGAAATCCAAGAGATGCCGAAGAAAATGTAATTCTTGTCGTGTTCTTCCATGTTGAGATCAGAATGTCCACGTCAACGAACGTCAACGATCCCTACTCTCCTCAAAGAACGTCAAGCATTGGCCCTCTGCCGTCCTCCATACAGGCTGGTCGAAGATTCTATCAGGAAGGCAGTCCTTGGGCAGGAGAAAACGGGTGCATGGTTTTATCTTCGAGTTTTCCAGGATTTTTTGGATTTGTTCGATCTGAGGCTGGGTTTGGACAAGCACCAGGCAGCCATAATAGATCGGTAGAGCGGTAATTTTGGAAAGAAGGGTTTCTTCGGCCAAAAAATTCTCATAGGGGCGGAAGGCTTCTTGGGTAAGAGGGCTGTTTGAGGCGGAGAAGATCAGAGCCAGGAGAATGTCCTGGGGTTCGTTGTTTTCGTGCTTTTTGCGGATTTTCAGGTATCCGTGGGGTTGCCACAGGCAGTGCCGGTTTTCGTAAGGGATCAGCATCGGAAAGAAAGGATTTTGGGCTGGCATGGAGAAGATAGTTTGGATTTGAATATCGTAGCGTGGGTGGTGTTTTGTAGCGGTTTTTACCGCACTATGGAAAGAAAGCAGGAATTCCCGGCCGGAGGTCAGGGAAAAAAGAGAGACATGCCGGCCTTCGTGAGTGAGGAGGACAGCATCGCTAAACAGATTGACTTTGGTATAGACGAAAAGCTGTTTGGCTCCGGGTTGGATCAGGTAGGAAGCGGCGTTTTCCTGATCTTCAATGAGCCAGGAGTCTTCCTGTTTTTGGATATGGGCAGAGGCCGAGAGTTTCTTTTTTTGAGAGCGAAAGTCTTTTCTAAGATCGCTGGATACCTTTGCGCGATCCAGGTCTTCTTGATGGCGAAGATCAAGAAGAAAGGGCTGCAAATTTTCCATAGGCAAAAAAAAGATATAGGGCATAGCTTCGTGCTTCTTGAATTTATGGCAAATATTAGCAATCCGCGCCTGTGGTGTGACAAAAAGCATATAAAGAGGCCGGGTTATATAATCTTTGCTGATCTGCGAGCTTTGGAAATACAGGTGGTAGTTGTTCCATTTGGAGCGAAGCGTCGAGGAAATGGATTCCGTTCCCATATCAATCTCCACGCGCATACAAAGTCGTTCTTCCTCGTTTTTGCTGATGCGTATCTCTGCATCGGATCGAAGCTGGATGGTATTTCCTCGTTCCTGGAATTTGACGAGAAGGCGGTTTTCATCATCATGGAACTCGTTGGTACTTTCCATTTGGTATTCGGTAGCTGCTATATCGCGAGAGAGCATTTTTTCGAGCATTCGCACCGTCCAGTAATGACGAATATGCTGGAAAGGAATTTTCTTCAACTGGTGTGCGTCAAGTCCAAAAGATGCGAACGCTTTATCCGTCAAAAAATAGACGTGTTCTTGGGTATCTGGAATCTCCCGGTACTCTACCATAGCCTGCTCTTTGAGTTTTTGAAGGAGCTTGCGGACATTCTGGATGGAAGTACCTCGTGGGGATATAGCTTTGAGGTGAGCAACGATGCTTTTGCTCAAAGCATATCCTTCGATTTTGAGGTATTCGAGAATTTGTTGTTCTCGTTGCTGTGGGGGTATTTCATCCATTCGAGGTATCCTTGCGATCAGAACGCGGAAAAAAATGAGCGAAATCAGGAGGCAGACTTGGATAGATTCTAGCTTCCTGCACTGGAACTTCAGGAAAAGAAGAAGGGAACAGGGTAATGCTTTGGCCAGCAGGCAGATGATGGTAGTACAGGTAAAGGAGCGAAAAAAAATCATACTGCCCGAATCGGGTCGGCAGATCGAAGCAGTTCCCGGTGAGAACTTTAGTCGGGTTGCTACCCCCGATACCAAGATAGAAAAAACGACGAGGAAGAGTATGAATATCTTGAGCCAGAAGCCGTTTTTCTTCTTCCATAGTGTAGTAAACGATCTTCCAGGCAATCGAAAGAGATATTCCGGCAGTCAGGTTATAGGAATGTTGCCTGCTATAGGAGATGCCTTCATTCCAGCTTCGATTTAGGTTGGCTCCCCAATTCCTGGCAGTACTCAGAGCCAGGGATTCCCCTTGTTGGATGGCTCTTTGCATACTTTGGGAAACGGAATCGCCAATAGTGCGAGTATGGGATTGGCTCGTTCCGAGCGATTCGCTATGGCCAAGGGCTTTCTGGATGGACTGAGCATATTGCCTGGCCAGATTGGCGGACTCAGAGAACTGTCTGGCCAGGGATACGGATTCCTGATGGGTGATCCCTTTGCTTTCTCCACTACTATGGCCCTCGGTCTTGGAATGTGTCAGGCTTCTGTTGAGGCTACTTGCTATACCTTGCATTGTACTGCGGCTTTGGCTTTTCTGCATAGATGTTGAGCGGGAAAGATTTTCATAGCGATTCAGGGTTTCCGTTGGCGCAGAACTGCTGGAACCACCTGTTATGATCGGGCTTCCTTCTGTAATGCTAATCACCTGGCCGCCATTACTGGAATGGTAACTGAGTGTTGTACCACGTCCTGTGGCTTTAGAAAAAGATTCCGATGCGCCTGTACCCTCGGAAAATCCGGATGATTCGGAAGTCGTTTCCGTGGTGCCTTCGCCTTCAGCGATTGTTACTGCCCCGCTTTTGGTATCAATGCGCATCAGAGAACGGCCTTGCCCGAAGCTAAAGGTGACGCCTTGCCCGCGCAGTTGGGTCAAACCATGACCGACGGATTCGCTGTAGGTGAAGGTGTCTTGAATATTCCAGCTTTTGGTGTCGTTTGTTCCTTCTGCTTCGGCCCATTGTTTTTGGATAGACTGGGTGATCCCCATGCTATCGCTCACGGAATAGCTCCTTTGGCCGGTTTCCGTCACCCCCTCCTGGATACTTTGCCCCATTCCCGTGCTCTTTCCTGAAGTAGCATTTTCACCCAGGCTCGATCCAGAGGATTCCGAGCTATTTTGGGTTACAGTCGTGGTTACTTCGATCAGTTTAGGGAACTTGCCTGTGAGAGTGAAAATATCATCCACGTTTTTTTCTGCTTCGTCATAGTCATTTCGAAAGTACATTTTGATATTCGACTGAGATGCGATTGTTTCGGCAATACGGATGCCTTCGTTGGTCAAGAGCTGCTTTTTCGCCTGATGAGCAGAAATCAGGAGGACGTTTTTGTTGCGAATGCGGGTGATCGTATCGGCATACGTAGCGTTGAATACCAGAGAAGATTCATCTGAACCAAGATAAACAGTATCTCCTGGCTTTCTCCTGTCGGCCAGATCAAAGAATACGGTATAAAGGTAGTTGAACAAAATTTTCTTTGTCGGCAAGTCATGAGCCGGAGCCTTGATGAACAAAGTTTTGCTTGCCAGAATATCAGAAAAATCCACATTGTTCTGGGCTGTCAGCAGAAATTTCCGTAAAATCTCGGATTCAAAAAACGGAGAGATACCTGTCTCCATGGAGATCACTTTTTCTGCCCATTTCCGTTGGAATCCATCGTCAAGAAATCGGAAATAGTTCACTGCCCTTTGTACTTGGGGTAAATTGCTTTTCTGTTCCGCCTGCTGTAAAAGATTTTCCCGAAAACTCTGGTTGTAAATGAAATATGGAGCCTGCTCCAACTGTGTATCCGTAGCACTGAAGACAGATATGAGCGCAACGAGGTTCTCACGCCTTTGGAGCTGTAACTCCATACCAGAAGCACCAGATTCATCGGAAAAAAGGTTATCGAAAAATTTGATGAGCCGGGAGATCACTCTGGAGAGCGGCTCATCTCCGATATGTTTCAGGGGATTGTGGCGCAATAAATGGCTCTCATCGGATAGATCCCAGAACAAGGTATGGCGGAGAACAGCCTCGTTGAACCATCGGAATTGAGATTCACCTTGCATATAGTACTCCCGTGCCAGGTAGGCATACCATTGGAGCATAAGATGATAGACCTCTCCTAAAGGATCAATGAAGATCACCCGTCCCATCTTCTTGGACAGTATTTGTTGAAGAAACAGGGCGAGACATCGGCTTTTTCCAGAACCGGTGGTGCCTAAAATATAGATATGCTTCCCGCCTAAGTCTTCTTTTGTTAAAGAAACGATGTCATCTTGCCCGGTATATCCTAAATCGACTTCCTGCGGTATATGATCCAGGTCTCTATCAATGTATAATTTCAAGGGTTGCATGAGCTATTTCCTTTCTTCCTGAGATTCTTTCCATGCTTGTTCTGTTTCCTGGATTGCCTGGCGAATTTTGAAAAATTGACCTTCCACGCCTTGGGCTTTTTCCTTGATTTTTTGCAACTCTTCTTGAAAAGAGGGTGGTGAAGGAAGTTGCATATCTTGGAATTCACGGTGCGAAAGTTCTTCGCTTTGTTGATGAAACACCCGCTTTCGCTCGGATAAACGCCGGTTATGCTCTTGCCTTGCCTGTATTTTTTCCGAAGCTATGCTTTCTTCTGCCCTTTTCTGTTGGGTTTGGATCGCTCCAAAACTGGGGGAAATTTCCGGTAAAGAAGAGGATATTCCGCTTAGAAGGCTATTTTGAAGCCGTATCAAAGACTGAATGCCTTCCTTCTGATCTGCTCTCCCCAAAGTTTGTAAAAACTCCGTATCTTTTGGATAGGGAGTTGGAACTTGTACGGAAGGTAATTGGGATGGCTGGACTTTTTTTCCCATGATAAATTCCTTTCTACAAAAGCGATTTTTGTTATTTTGCTGAGGCGATAGAAGAAGGCTCGTTTCCCATGATTTCCTGAATTTTTTCCATCATTTCTTGTAAGACTTCTTCTACTTTGTTCTTGATTGGTTGGGACACCTCCAGCATATTTTGTTTGAAACTGGAGGTCATTTGTTCCAGCAAAGCACTGGCTTGCTTGTAATTTTCAGGATTGTTCGTATTGGGTTTGGCAATCGCTATTTCTGGGGCTTTTCCATCCATGACTGCACTGATCGTGGAGAGCGGGATCTCGATATTTTGGTTTCTGGCTTTTTCCAGAGATCTTTCCATGAAAAATTGTCCCAGGTTTTTGTTTCCCAATTTGAAATACATGAGTGCCTGGCCTAGACAGTTCTCGATTGCTATATCGCGTTGTTGCTCTGCGTTTCTGATTTCCACTCTTTGAGCCGATGATGAGGGAGAATTTTCCATGATAATGTTAAAAATTGTTCTATTTAAGAAATAGCAGATTTTACTACAAAAAACAACTCCGGAGAAGCATTATCGCTTGACATAAGAGCAAGAGATTATTCTTTCATCCTTTTTAGAAAAGGCTCCATACATTCCTCGTAATGGTCCAGAATTATTGCTATGATATTCTCCCAGTGATTCGAGTTGTAGCTGCTGTGGGCTTTTTCTTGAAGGCGAAATTGAATCCTTTCCCTGCCCGGCGAAGGAATCAAGTCGGGATTTTTTTGATAAAAATAGGCCACGATCCCGGCTGACAGCCTTTTATGAGATGTAATTTCGCTTTCTGTTTCCTCCTGTTTTTGACGCAGCTCTTCATTTTTTTCTTGTAAAGATTGACACTGGGCAGAAATCTCATCCCGACGGAGTTCTCTCAACTCTGTCAACAATTCAAAAAAGGCTGGTTCCTCCATGGGATAGGAGCCGTGCTCCATGATTTCCTCGGCGATTTTTTGTGCCTTTTCTATCTTTCTGTCTGCGATGTGCATTTTCATTTGATTCAAAAGAGAGGACAGAGTCGGATCTCTACGTATTTTTTCGCGTTCCATCTTATCCCAAAGAGAGATCAGGCTTTGGCTTTCTTCCTCTGTGAGTTCGTGGGCTAAATGATATATTCGTTCAAAACAATCCTGAGCTTCTTGAATTTTTCCTTGAGCCAGTTTCAGCTCGATTTTCCTTTTGAGTGCTTGCACCGTAGATTGCTTTGAGCTTTCTTCTCGCTCTTCCTGCAATTGTTTTTTTCTTCGTTCGATTTGCTCAAGTCCTTGCAATAATTCCTGGATACTACGTGCTTTGCGTCGCTTTGTTTCCAGAATACGTAATTCTTCCCATATTTTCATCTTAGTTTCCTTCCCATTTTTGAATTGTATCAAGGATTTCGTAAACCGTCTTTTCACCATAAATCTGGGATAAAGCCAGCAATTCTGTTTTGCCTTCGTTCTTTTGTCCTTCTTTTATTTTTTGCCAGGCAGTAGCAACTTTTCTGGTCAAGGCTTCCTTGATCTTCTGTCTCTCTTCTTTTCTCTGGAGAGATGCCTTTTTCGCATTGGCAGAAGCAATAAAAATCGCTTTGACTGCTTGCGCTACACCGGCAATCGGATAAACAATGAAGCACCGCCATAATCCCCGAAATATGAACAACACACTTTCAAAAAAATTTTTGATGAGATTTGAAAAATCAGTAAATATGCTAAACATGCCCTTCAAAATAGGCATCATTCTTTTTAGCCGATTCCAAAACTCCTCTGGAATCAGCAATATAATGACAAAACAGACAAATAGAAAACCTATAAACGAGTCCATCGTATATTCTCCCTAAAAGATGCGGACGAAGAGCTTCGTCCGCATTTCATCGGAATTATGATTGCATTTTTTTTTCGAGAGATTCAAAATTTTCGCTCATTTCTATACTTTCGCCATCCCGCCCGATAAATGATATCCGATTCTGTACTTCACAAAGACGTAGAAAAATATAGGGAGCACAAGAAGAACATATAGTACATACAAAAATCAGCATAGCCAGCAGAATATCATTACTGAATTGCTTTCCATACCAGGAAAAGATAGCTCCCAAACCTTTCATATTCTCTATCTTCTGCCCTGAAAGTAGCCAGACAAATCCAATAAAACTGGTAAGCCAATCCCAGATAGCTAAAAATACGGGCAAAAAAGAGGTGCAGTAATATACAAACTTGGAGCATACCTCTACAGATTTTTTATCGACCTTAATGTAAAAATTCTGGCGTAAAATTTCTCTGATTACTTTTCCGCAGGCATTCGAAATCATGGCCAGAAGCGCAATGGAGGCTGAAGCAATATACTTGATGAAATCAGGGACAGAACTCCCTGTGAAAATCAGAAATAGCCCCCAAAAAGAGCTTACCATATCGGCTAGCATAAATATAAAAATCACGAAGATTAACAATTTAACGAAAAAGAAAAGAACATAATTAGATGACAATTGCTTGTAGTTAGGATCGAATTCCATGATTACTTCCTTACTAAAGTTACAGGAGACAAAAACCTGACCAACCAGGCTGGGCTACCTGAGATCACTAACGTCAGGATCAAGATAAATAAGCCGGATATTGGGTCTTGTTCCAGAAGATAAAAAAAATCTTGAGATACTTTAAGATGAGGAAAAAACGATTTCCCTGACATCCATAGGGAAAAAAAGGTTGAAATGTAATCCAAAAATACCAAAATACAGATAGATAGAGTGAGAACCAACCTAAGAAAGCAAGAAAAATCCGTTGGATATATACAGCTTTTTCTCGAAAAAAATTGTAGCAAAGGCTTTCGGAGGCCATTACTAACTAGGCTTAAAAAACCAATACAGAATCCCAACAAGCCTGGTAATATTGTTTCCATGTTAAGGAACTCAGGCTGAGAATCTATTTTATGAGAGAGGAATAGCACAAAGTAACAAGAACCTAAAAAGTCTACGATGACTAAGAGAATGAGAACCAAAATGACAATCTTTTTGAGAAGAAATAAGAGCATGCGTTCCTCCTTTCTCTGCTTCCAGAAAATTTTCTCTCTCTATCTATATCCCTTCTCTCGATTAAAAAAATGCTCAAGAATTTTTGGGGAAAAAATGATTTTTTTTAGGGAATCTTCTGGAAATGGCTAAAATTAAGGAAGATAAGGCAAAAAAAAAATTTCAAAAAAATGGCAGAGGAACAAGGTGGTTGGGAAAGGAATGGGAAAATATCGGCAGAGGAAATGAGATCAAAGAAGAAGCGATCTCATCTTCTCTGCGGTGGATTTTTTATTCGATGCAACCGAGAAATGGCGGAATTACTTTTTATTTCCTGCTAAAAATCTGGCAGTGTTTACATTTCTTACCGTCATAAATTGATACAAATCATGGCTTATTATTTTGTTTATGTGGCTTTTATTATAATTTTTTCTATCCACATTCCAGTAAATTGCCCCCTTGGTATAACGAATGTCTATGTACTCTTTTTTTATAGGAAGTTCCTCTATCGTTTTCTCTGAGTCAATTTCTGGAAACAAAAACGCCACATCGGATTTTTGCATTGTATCATTCTGCCATTCTTTTGGTATGGCATCGGATATTTGCATTATCTCTTGCTCTGTTTTAATCAGAGTGGGAATCGAGAAGCCCAAATTTTTTTCCAGACTGGCTTCGGCTTTTTGGCGGATATTTTTTGGATTCTCTTTCGATTCGAAAAGAATATTTCCTGAATTGATGTACGTTGATACATGGATGCACCCTAAAGTTTCAAAAATTTCTTTGAGCTTTTTCATCTCAACCCTTCGTTCTTTTCCAACATTAATCCCTCGAACAAGGGCAATGTATTTTTTATACATATCATTCTCCACTAGAAAAATATTTTTTGAATTGCCTAAAACAATCTCTTGGGAATCTCTCTCATCGTTACGCAATGTATCAGAAAATTTTGATTTTCTGACCCTGGTTCTGGCGACAAATCTGCGATGATTCTCTGATTTTTTTCTGGAAAAATCAACATCACTTCGATATTTTCAAACTTCGTTTCCAGTTTTTCTCTCCATTGTTTGATGGATTCCTGATCGCTAAGCCATGCCTGGTAAGCTGAAATTATTTTACGATAGTGATAGAGTTGTTCGCCAGGGGTGTGAGCATCATAGCAGGGCAAAAAATCAAATAAAAAGCATTTCTTTTCTTCTTTGGCTTTAATCATAACGAGCAAATTTGGTTTGCATGTTTTCCGATTTCCCTGGACTCCTGAAATTTTTAAGGAGGATTTCTTGCGAGGATTTTCCGCAGAAACCCAATCGAAAATGCAGCATGTTTTTATTTTTTCGATGCTCATCAGAATATCTATTTCCTGGAGAATATCCAACAAACTTTCGCAAGAAAACTGTCTGGCAAAGACGGCTTGGGGAAAATTTGTCTTTGCTTTTTTGTTCCAGAGAGTCACTTGTTCCAGACTTTTTTCCGTATGGAAATAAACTTTTTCGCTTCCCACTTCGACCACTTCCAGAGAAGATTGCAAATGGATTGGGGATATATCTTTCCTCAAAATTTTTTGGATTTGCGACAAAGACAGGCACCCATAGCGAAGAATTTCGATCAATATCCGGGCAGTTTCTTCATCGGTAAGTTCAAAGTTTAACGGGATATTTTCAGAGAAAATCACTTCGGGTTTTGTTTCTTCCTGATGAATGGGTTGGGATTTTTCTTCTGGAATTTTGCTTTCGGGTGAAAATTTTTCTTCGGAAATTTTACTTTCGAGCAGAAGTTTTTCTTCTGGAATTTTACTTTCGGGTGAAAATTTTTCTTCTAAAATTTTTCCTTTGATAAGATTCTCGACGAGATTTTTCTCTTGTTTTTCGCGTTCGGTTTGAACAAAATCTCGATCATTTTTGCTCGCAAAAATTTTCATTTTCAAAATCCTTTCGATAAAAAAGTTCTTCGTAATTGCAAAAGTTTGGGGGAATTTTTTGCACTTGGGAGGTAAAAATGGATGATTTTACCTTGATTTTGCCCTGATTCCATGCGCTCACCTCAATTCATTGTAAAATAAAGAGTTAAGCTGTTTATTTCACCCCT
>JABWCH010000237.1 GCA_013359215.1 Candidatus Brocadiia bacterium
ATGATGAAGAATGTTATTTTTTTTCTATGGTATTTGGACTGATACTATTATGGTATAAGCCTAGTTTATTTTAGGAGACTTTGTATGCTAGAAAATCAGAATGAATCAGCGAATCGCCCGAATTTGTTGGAGCAGATTAAGGGGGTGATGAGGGTAAAGCATTAGAGTATTCGCCAGAGGAAGCCTATGTTGGTTGGGTGAAAAAATTTGTCCTTTTTTACAACAAGAAGCATCCCAAGTATATGGGTGCTAAAGAAATTGAGAATTTTTTGACTCATCTGGCTGTTGTAGGAAAAGCTGCTGTAAGTACACAAAATCAGGCTTTGAATGCTCTTGTATTTTTGTATAGGGAGGTTTTGGGACAGGAGGTTGGCAAATTGAATATTGAATGGTCTGAACGTCCTGTGAGATTGCCTGTTGTTTTGACGAAAGAGGAGGTGAAGCGTGTTTTTGACTGTTTAGAAGGGACAAGATGGATTATGGCTGCTATGTTGTATGGTTCTGGTTTGAGATTGATGGAATGTTTGAGACTTAGGGTGAAGGATTTGGATTTTGAGTATGGTCAGGTTGTTGTTCGTGATGGCAAGGGCAATAAAGATCGTCTGACTATGCTGGCATCTTCTGTGAAAGAGCCTTTGAAAGGGCATCTTGAGAAGGTGAAAATTTTGCATGATAATGATTTAGGAACGGGTTTTGGAAGTGTCTATTTGCCTTATGCATTAGAGAGGAAATATCCGAATGCGCAGAAGGAGTTTGCATGGCAATATGTTTTTCCTGCATCTAAATTGAGTGTGGATCCTATGTCGAAAGTGGTTCGTCGTCATCATCTTGATGAGACTGTACTTCAAAAAGCGGTGAAGCAGGCTGTAGCAAAAACTGGCATTTTGAAGCATGTGGGGTGCCATACATTTCGGCATAGTTTTGCAACTCATTTGTTAGAAGATAGTTATGATATTCGTACTGTTCAGGAACTTCTTGGTCATAGTGATGTGAGTACTACTATGATTTATACTCATGTGCTGAATAAAGGAGGTAGGGCGGTAAGGAGTCCTTTGGACAGGATGTAAAATTTTAAAGGAAATTTGTATGGATCAAATGAATGAATGGATTCGAGAGTATCGTATTTTGATGGATAAGGAAAAGGAAATAGAAAATAAGAAGGCGTATCTTCGTGGTTTGATTTTGAAGAATATGGAGGAGCGTAAGGTGAAGGTTTTTCGTTGTGAGTATGGCGTTGCTAAGGTTAATGAGCGTTTTAAGTTGATTCCTAAGATGGATGAGGTTCTTCGATTGCTTAGTATTGGTGATATTTTTTTGTTTGCTCAGTTTACTACAACTAAGGTGAAAGAGTGGTTGGTTCCTAAATATGGAAGGGAGAAGCTTTTGCCTTTGTTTTTGGTTGAGAAAAGCTCATGTTTGCAGATATTAGCTCAGGATAAAGATAAAAATTGTCTTAGTAGCTTGTGCTGACCTGTGCTAAGCGATAAGAATTAAATAATTTTCCCATTTTTAGCTGAGTATAAAGCAATTAATTATGATATTCTATTTTGACAATGTTAAATCTGATTTCTTGTATTTCAAGGCTTAACGTGAATTTTAGATATTTATTTTAGGAAAAATTTAACCCGAAGAATACGAAGGCTATATTTTGAATTTTTCCTTCGTGTCCTTCGTGTTCTTCGTGGTTAATGATAAATCGAAAAACTGTCGTAAGTAATTTCTAATCAACAACAGTAATTTAACATTGTCAAATTAAGCTAACATAAAAAAATTATTTTTGATTCCTTATTTCTTTCTGCGTAGCCTATATATGGTTTAGCCCAGATAATTCTTGACACTGTACCTTAACTTTGTTAGCATATTTTTCAGAACGGATGGGCGGCAGTAACATTTTTTTTTAACGAGTAAAACTATGGATAAAATAAAATTAGGCCAGGCATTGCTAAAAACCAATAAAATAACGCAGGAAAATCTTAAATATGCTATGACTATGCACGAAAAAATTGGGGGAGATTTTGCTGCACTTCTTGTTAAACTTGGTTATGTTACAGACGATGAAATAACTTACATTGTTGGCAAACTTGAAGGCATTGAAACTGTAGATCTTACTAACATAGTTATTCCCAAAAAACTTGTACAATCCATCCCAAGAGACGTGATTGAAAAGCATAATCTGATTCCTATTTCGAGAAAAGGCGACCAGATTACTCTTGCCATGGCAAATATCAATGATTATGAAGCCATTGAGGAGATCCAATTTCTGACAGGGTGTAAACTAGAGCCTGTTTTGGCTTCACGAGAAGCCATTCGCAAGGCAGTGATTCAGTTTTACTCTGGAGAGGAAAACCAGCCAGAAGAGCCTAAAATCCCTGCTACAGCGGAAAAGGAAAATAAAAAAGCCATGCTGGAATCTCCTTTTTTAGCAAAAGCATTGGCAGAAATTCTTATAGAAAAGAAAATTTTTACCTATGAGGATCTTGTATTGAAAATAAAAGCACTCCACGGAGAAAGCTAAGATGCAGATCATTGCCAAAAAAGATATTCTAAGCGAGCTTCAGACAAAGGGGATTTTCCAGGATTTGGAAAAAACAGAAAGCTTTTTAGAAACTTTTATATCAGAAATCGCTAAAAGCATTCGTTCTGGCTATCGTGTTTGTTTAGAAAATTTTGGGTGTTTTTATTCCCCTTCTCAAAAAAATACTGTTAAGAATGCAGATAGCTTTGCAGAAAATATTGCGAAGGCTGCTTTTATAGACAAAGAGATTGTAGAAAAAGCCATTTCTGCTTTAGTTCTGCTCTTAAAAGGAAAAATTCTCGAAAATTATGAAATTCAAATAGAAGGCTTTGCTTCTTTGCATATAGAAAATCCGAAAAAGTTGGCAAACACAGCAAAGAAGGAAAGCAAAAAGGTATCTGTGTCGCAGAAAAAAAGGCTGATTGCTTCTATAGAAAAAAATTTTCTTTCTAAAGCAGAGCAAGAAGATGTCCAGTTCGATCCAGATGCTGATTTTAGGAAAAAAATAGAAAAGTTAAAATTTTTTTCTCTTCTTTTGGTTGTACCTGAACAAGATTTTTTTGTGAAAACTATTGAATACTACTTTGAGAAAGCCAACTGGAAAGTCCGTACTGCCAGCTCAATAGAAGAAGGGAAAAAAATTTTAGAAAATCATAAGCATCATCTGGTGATCTTGGATAGCAGGGTACAAAATCATCAGATGTTTTGCGAGGAAATCAAATGCAGGCTGGATAGTGATATAGTTCCTTTGATTATTTTATATCCCAAAGGTACAGATCTGAAAAAAGCCACAGAGTTCCGAGTTTGTGGTGATGAACACATGATAGAGCCTTTTGAGGTGAAGCGTTTATTCCAAATAGCAGAAGCTGTTCTGCGCCGTGTTGCTCAGGAAAGCATGCTTTTTCGGCAAGAAGTTCTTTTTCAGTTTCCTACTATGGAAAGCTATATTGATAAAGCAAATGACTTTTGCGCTAAACTTCTTTTAAGCTGCGGGCTTTCAGAAGAAATTCAGATTACCTTTGGAGCTGCATTCAGGGAAGCTTTAGCCAATGCTGCCCAGCATGGGAATAAATACCGCAGAGATAAAATGCTCGAAGTTCTTTATTTGCTAGATCCCCAAAAAATTGTTCTTTCTGTGACCGACAGTGGGCCTGGCTTTGATTGGCAAGGCTTTGTCAAAGTAGGACAAACAGGCGATGCTATAGGAAAGGCAAGACAAAGCTATAAAGAAGGCCGTTTGGGTGGATTAGGAATCATGCTTATGAGCCGATGTGTTGATAAGATCGAATACAATGATTCAGGAAATGTCATAACACTAACAAAATATATAGAGCCAAAAGCGCAGTAGCACAGAGATAGCATCAGAGTTTATTTCCTCTAAAAAAAGGGAGTGAAGAGTATGGAGGATATGTATTTAAAAGCCAAAAATGGGCTAAATAGTCTTGACCCACAAGCACTCGTTCAGAGTGCAGCCTGGATAATTGAAAATTCTCAGCAAGTTCAAGACCAAAACGACTATATGAAAGCTTGCGAAATATTATACATGGCTTCAGTAGAAGACATAGAATGCCTAAAATATATAGACCAAAATTTAAAAAACAACCCTATGTTTAAGGCACAGCTTTTCTCTCAAGTCTTAAGAGAAAGCACGGAACAGGAAATCAAAGATGCTGCCAGAGCGACTTTGGAGAGCATGCTAGAAATGCTCACAAACTGGAAGAACTATAGCACAGAGATTGTAGCGCAAATTTATAGCTATCTCGAAGAAACAGGCGATCCTGTGATTAAAGAAAAAGCCAAAAAGCTTCTATAAGGAAAATGAATTGATAAACAATCCTATCATGGGAAACCAGCAAGAAACATATCCTGTGTATATTTTATCCAGAGTAGCCAAAGAAATCTTTCTGGAATGCCAAAAAGCAGTCCCCAAGGAAACATTAGGGCGGCTTCTTGGCTACAGAATGCAGTGGCAGGGGAAAACATATACTAAAATTGTAGATTGGATTAGTGCTGGCATTGAAAACAGCCATATTCATGCCCGTTTTACAGCCCAGGGAAGTCGGGAATGCGAGTGTTTTCTGGATGAAAGATATTCTGAAAGCAGCGCAAGACCTAAAGAAACAGGTCTTTTTCATTCTCATCCCTTTGGCGTAGACCCGCATTTTTCCAGCGTTGACTATGGAACATTTTTAAACTTTCCTTATAACCAAGAAGGCAACGTGTTTATATTGATCGACCCCATTATTTCTGTTTTTAAGACTTTCATCGTAGCAGCAGATGCTTCTGGTGCAAAAAATCTGAAACAAGTACCTTGTATTTGCTATTATCCTAAAAGTTCTTAAACAGAATAGCCTTTAATCTAGGAATCAAGCTTATGGCAATCCTGGGAATTGACTATGGAAGAAAGAGAATAGGGCTTGCGATTTGCGGTGCTTTGAAAATTGCAACTCCTTTAGAAACTTTGGAAAGAGAAAATACAGAAAAAGATTTTAAAAAACTCAAAGAAATTATAGAAGAACATGAAATTGAAAAGATTGTCGTAGGTTGCCCTAAAAATATGGATAATTCTATGGGGGAAATGGCAAAAGAGGCACAGTCTTTTTCGGATATTTTGAAAAATCGCTTTTCTCTGCCCACGGTTTTATGGGACGAAAGGCTGACTTCTGCCCAGGCTGAAAGATCTATGATCGAAGCGGGTCTTAGCCGAAATAAAAGAAAAAAATCCAGCGACTCTGTCGCAGCGGCCCTCATGCTACAGAGCTACAGCGACAGAAATGGCTGAAGCTTATCTTAATTTTTAGCATAACTTATTCAAAAATAAATATATAAAAGTTTTTAAAGGGGGAAAATTTTTGTAAAAATTTTCCCCCAATAAAAATCTCCTATCAGGATACCTGCTTGCCCATAGAATGGTATTGGTTTAGCATCTCTACGAATTTTCTTGTTCTTTCTTCTATTTCCAGAAGCTGTTCTATCCTGAACATCTTCTGGCCTGTCCGCAAAATATTCAGCAAAGTTTCCATCTTTTCTGCTTCCTGGATAATAGAACGGAACTTGACAACCCTGGCACTGCTTTTTATATCTTTGATGCAGTTGGAAAGTTCTAAAATTACCATACGGTTCAGCGTGCCTTGTTGCAGCAAAGCTTGTTTTTCTTCAAAAAGATGTATTTTGTCTTCTATATGCTCGAAAAAATCTTTGCGCAAGGCAGGCTCTGCTTTAAGGATTTCCATAGCATACTCTAATGTTGGATGGCTACTTTCATTTTTATTGCTTTCTTCTGCCTTTTCCACTACTTCCTGCAAAAATACGATAATTTGCTTTATGATGTCTTCTTGCACAACTGGGGCAAAATGGATTTTTAGATTTTTTGTAAGCATCTTCCCTTTGTTTTCTTTTTTCCAAACAATCGTAGAAAAAGGTACAGGGCTTTCTTTCCAGTCTTTCAGATCCCCTTCCAATACCCTATTCAACCATCGCTTAAAAATGTCCATTTTTTTCATATCAGGCTGCCAGGGAAACAGCAAAGAGATAATGCTGCGTCCTGCCAGCGTGGTTTCTTCCAAAAGATTTAGCATAGAGGGGCTATAGTGTGGCAGCAGATTCCCGTCTGCTCCGACAAAACAAACGCCGTGTTCAATATTGCTGATGGTTTGGTGGAATAAAAGCCTGGATGCTTCGCTCTGTTTATGGGCTTCTTTGCATTTTTTTTCCAACTGTTCTTTTTCTAATTTGAGCTGTTGGCATTCCTTTTCTTTTTGTAAAGATTGCTCCTTGAGATTTTCTATATTTTCAGAAAGTATGTCTAGTCTTTGTATCATCTCTTGGGGGTATACAGGTTTCTTCTCCAGAAGAAGCCCTTTTTCCAAAAGCCACTTATGAAAAGGAATATAAAAATAGTAAGCAAGCCACCAAAAGCTTGCCCCTGAAAAGCCAACCAAAAGTAGCGTAAAGAAAAAAGAAAAAAATCGATTTTCTATTCCTGAAGATACGCAACAAAGCAGACAAAGAGATATAAAGATTCCCAACCAAACCCATAAAATATGCTGGCATTTTCTATTTTTTATAAACAAGAGATTCTCCTATCTATCATTTATTGCTTTCCATAGTAAAGTAATCCCAAAATATACAGCAGGCAGAAGACCAGAAAGCTTATGGCAAAAGGAATATGGAGATAAACAAAAATCCTTTTGCATATTCTATATTTTTGGAATGGCTTAAGCAAAAGGACTATTCTATGCCATTGGCAAAGAATAGCAAAAGCCATATCTAAAAGCTGTGTGTCCTCTGGAGTCAACATTTTTTTAGCATTTTGTATGTATTGAAAAAGCTTTTCTGTCGTAGTGTTTTGTTTTAGCAAAAGTATCATTTCCCGAAGAGACTTGCTAAAAGCATAAGATCCGTTCCTGGCGATTTGCTCTATGCTTTTCCACTGTTTTTTTTCGAGATATTCGATGTATTCCAGGCTTATCTTTTGGGATGACTGGCAGAGCCTGGAAAAGACAATAACACAAAGACCAGTAAAAAGAATTCCTATCAAATAAAGTAATAAAATTTGGCTGATAAAAGAATAGACAGGCAAAAAGGCAAGATAGCTAAGGCATAATCCAATTGCCAGGAGTCCACAATAGATATGGAAAATCCGCCAGGATTCCATACAGGCAAAGGTATAGCGTCTTTCTATGGTAAGATGTCTGCCATCTATTCTTGTCTGGTATTCTTCTAAAAGGGAGAATTGATCCAGAATATCGTCTCCTGCTAATGCCCTTTGTCTTTGGTTCAGAATGATTCCATTCTCTACGATAGCTTCCCTATTTTCAAATTCTTTTTGCGCTTTTAATAGGTTTTCTGCATTTTGAGAAAAATTTTTTTTCCATCTTCTATACCCAAACAAGACAAAGCCTTTTTGAATAGAATATAGGTTTGCAGAAATAGCAAAAAAAAGTCCTGCTATTACTAAAAAATGCCGATAAGAGTATAAAATAGGAATAAAATGCAATAAAATTACATAAATAGATATTGTAATTAAAAAAAATACAAAATTTTTACAAAAAATATTTTTAAAGACTATTTCTTTCATAATCGCTATCTCTTTTTATTGGAAGGTATTAGCGAATCCGTGGTTAAGATATTGCGTGTTTGCTTCTCTATTTGCTCTGGGATATGGCAGCGAGAACAGTAGTTTAAGCTTTTTAAGAAAATATCTTTTTGTTTCCAATGATCGTGGCAATCCTTGCAACTGTGCTTTGTTTCCATTTTTTTTTCTGCTGTTATAGAATGGCAGGCAAGGCAAGCATTCTGGATGTTTGTATGATCTTTATGGTTAAAGGAGGGCTTTGAATCAGAGATGCTCTTTTGCAAAAAAGTAAGCTCCTGGCCTTTGTGGCATTGTTTGCAGACTTGTTTGTTATCCATATCTACAATGGATGGGTTTTGGGTATCTTTGTGGCAAAAAACACATTGTTTCTGAATTTCTTCTTTGGAAAGCGTTGTATCTACATGGCTTGCATGGAAGAATTCTTTTTGTTTTGCAAAGCTTTTTATTTCAACATTTCTCAGATGGCATTTTTTGCAATCTTCTCGGATTTCATGGTGGCTGCTTTTAGAGATATTCTGGATCACCACAAACTCTATCTGGGGGCGTTTTTTCTGTATATACAGCAAGGAAAAGGCTTTTTCTGAATCATGGCATTTCCAGCAGCTATCCAGAGCAGTATGATTGTCGATTTTCCATTCCTTGTGGCAAGAAATGCAATTCTCGTATAAAGAGCCAGTCTGGGCATTTAATGTGATTTCTCCTGATGTGCTGACGCTATGGCATTGCCAGCAAAATTCTCCTTTTTTCAGATGGTCTTCATGGGAAAAAACAAATTTTTTCCTTATGGTTGCCATGGAACGGTAGTCTACAGCAATGTTTTTTTTATCTTCAATGTCTTTTTTTTGTAATATGGCATCAGGCTTTGTCTCTGCTATTTCAGGATTGTTGTTCGCAGAGGGAGAAATTTTTTCTGGAATTTCCTTGTCTATGGTATTAGAGTGGCTCTCCTCATGGACAATACGGGGCGGTTTTTTGTTTTGATGCCTGTCTTCTTTCCAGAAGAGCTTCTCTGTGCAGGCAAAGCATAGCAGAAAGAATACGCAAAAGATAAAATTTTTCATTGCCACAAAACCTTTATTGATTATTATTTAATAGGAGTTACGCAGGTATTCTTAACATATTGAAATACAATATATATCTATCTTGCGAGTGATTAAAACCTTGACTCTATTTAGTTTTGCAAGCTCTTTTCATGAAAAAAAGGATCTATTTTTCGATCTTGGAAGAAAAACAAGGTTTATGTTAATTTTTAGCATAAC
>JABWCH010000238.1 GCA_013359215.1 Candidatus Brocadiia bacterium
TGTACAATGATAATTCCATTTCCCAGGGTGTTGCCCTGGGCTGGTATGTATAGGTCTTTCAGGCCAAAGATTAAGCCTTTTCAACTGGCACAACTCGTACGAATGAAGTTTTTATAAAAACGATTCGTGCCATTCGACCATTCGTCTTATTCGTGATCAAAATCTTTATATGACATTGTCAAGTTCATAGAAAAAAAGATAAAATCAGGCAAAGACAATGAGTCTGATTCCGACCAAAAATAAAGCAAAAGATAGAGCGCGGAGGATTGTTTTTCCTTTAATTTTAGAAGAAAGCAAAGCACCTATCTGAGCACCTATAATGACTCCAAGGCCAATAGCGATTGTGCGTCTTATACCTCTGTGAAAAGAGCCAATGGTAATATGGACGATAGTCCCCATGAGGCTGACAATTGCCAAAACAAAGTGGGATGTGGCTGTAGCAAAGTGAATAGGGAAGCCTAAAAAACTGCAAAGTGCAGGAACATGGATGATGCCACCGCCAATCCCCACGAAGCTGGCAATAAAGCTAATCCCAATACTAAGAACGATTCCAAGTCTCAGTTGTGCTGAAGATAGATGGATTTGCTCTACTGTTTTTTTATCATCATCCAAAGTATGGGATGGATTGCGAAAAAAAACAAAAAGGGAGATAGCAAGGAGCAATATGCCAAAAAAAAGATCAAAGCTGGAGCGGGAAACATAGTTAGTACTCACCGCCCCTAATATTGCTCCTGGTATAGATGCCAGAATAAAAATGAATCCATATTTATAATGGATTCGCTTAAGCCTGGAATAGGCTATAGTGCCAGAAAAAGCATTTAAGCAAGTAACAGCTAAGGAAATGCTGGTGATAATCTCTGGGCTTTCTTTGGGATATAGCAAGAGCAATAAAGGAACAAGAATAAACCCTCCCCCTGCCCCAATCAATGTTCCCAGGATTCCAATTCCAATCCCGCATCCAAAAAGCATCAGATAGAGTTCCACAAATTTTTCCTTATTGGATTACAGTGTATCTATGTTTAAGGTGCTGCTATTTTCGCAGGTTTGTTTGGACAAAGTGCGGCAATAGATTTTTTTTGCAAGGCTTGGCTCTAAAGCAATGTCTGTTTCGCCTACTCGCACGATAGCTGCTGGTTTACGTTGTCTCAAGGTCAGGACAGTACCAGGGTAAACGCCAAGGCTGGTAAGTCGATTGAGGCGATTGCTATCGTTGCCTGCTATAAAAATCACTTTGCCTTTTTCGCCTGGAGAAAAATTGGTCAATGGCTCAATCAAAGGTCTAACTGATTCATGTTTAGAACAGCAATGTCCAGGGGGAATAGGATTTCCATGGGGACACTGTGTTGGATGCCCCAGAAAAGCGCAAATTCTTTCTGTGACTTCATCGCTGATAAGATGCTCGATTTTGCAGGCATTGCTTGTCGAGATATTTAGACTGACGTTGAGTATATTATAAAGCAAAAGCTCTGTTAGTCTACGCCTGCGAATGATCGCCTGGGTACATGCCTCTCCTTTATCGGTGAATTCTATGGAATCATCAGAAGAGACAATAAAGCCGCTTTCCGATAGAGTTTTCAATAAGGAAACCCATTGTTTTTGTGGGAAAATAGGCTGCAAAGATGCGATGTTATTTTTCTGTTTTTCTCGCAAACACCATACTTCTTTCAGGAACATTTCTTCTTGCTCAGTGAGTACTGTCTTTTCTACCATGGCTTGTATCTCCTTGTAGTTTATCTTTAATTTTCATCATCCATTCCCAAATTTTGCTGGAAACTGGTATATCGAAACCGCAATTGGGACATTTTACAAAGCCGCAGTTCTGTCCATGCAAAGGGCAGTTAGCACAACTGGTCTTTGCTCCTTCAGAAAAGGAAAACCCGCATACAGTGCATGTAATTTTTTGATTTATAGTGCTATGGGAAACCATTGTAGTACTCGATGTAAAATACCGCCGATAAGAAAAGCGATTATCATAACAATTACAAACATATTTATCCCCATTTTCCAGCCTCTTTCTTTAACCATCACCAGCAGGTTGGCAACGCAAGGGACAAAAAGTGTGATGGTTGTCAAACCTACAAGAATTTGCTGTTTGGTGATGATTCCTTCCTGCGCCATTTTAATGAAACCTGCTGCGCCATAGTCTCTTCTGAAAAAGCCCATTAAAAAGGCGGAGGCTGATTCCTGGGGCAATCCAAGCCATGTTACAACCAAAGGATGTAGCAATTTTTCGATTACAGACAAAAATTCCAGCTCTTTCAAGAGAAACAGGATAGCTGTTCCTATTATAAAAATGGGTATGACCTCTTTTAGATACCATTCTACGCGAGCCAGTGTCTTCAGAAAAATATTGCGGAGCAAAGGCAGGCGGAAGGGGGGGATTTCCAGAATCAAGGGGTTTTCTTCGCCTTTTATTATAAGGGATGCAAGAAAACCAGCGATAAAGATAATAGCAACGACAATCCCTGACCAGATCATAATGCCTTTCCAGCCAAGACCTCCAGCTTCCAAAAGAAACATAATTACAGCAAGCTGCGCACTACAAGGAACAGCAAGGGCTAAAAGAAAGGTAACAATAATCCTTTCTTTGCGAGTGTCCAGGATGCGTGTTGTAACCGTTGCCATGGTATCGCACCCAAGCCCTAGAATCATAGGCAAGACAGCTTTGCCATTAAGCCCCATAAGACGGAAGATTTGGTTCAACAAAACGGAAAGCCTGGATAAATAGCCTAAATCTTCTAAAAGGCCAAAGGCTAAAAAAAATGTCAAAACTACAGGAAATATAATGGCAAGCCCATAAGTTAAAGCCATAGTAAAAAGACCATACTCTCCGATCAAAAAATCATGGAGAAATCGGAAGATTTTTTGCCACCATAGCAATGTTGCTGTGACTTTAGAATCTTTTGTCAGAATGCCTTCATTATGTTCATGCTCATGAGGAAAAGGCAAAAGGAAATCGCAAGTTTTTATCAGCAGAGGATGAAGATGGTTTTCAAAAAGGCTTTCTTCTATCCATCCGACCATAGTTCCTGCGCCAAAAATACCCACGAAAAGATACAAAAAGTATAGAACAACTCCTAGAAGTAAAAAACCGCCAATAGGATGCAAGGAAATCTCTTCCAGGCTACTCCATATACGCTTTTCTTTTTTAGGATAGGATTGTCTTAGAACAAGATTGGTTATCTTTTGTGCCTCTGCCATTCTTGTGTTGTCGATGATCTGCCGTAAATCAGTATTCATAGCAACCGCAGTCTTTTTGCATATTGCCTGGATTTTTTCCAAGATAGCAGCAGGAAGCTTTCCGTGCAAAAATTGGAAATATGTGGAATCTCCGCTTAATGCCATAAGCCCCAGGCCACGAGGAGATTTTCCCAAGCCCTGAAAATACGGAGCTAGTTCCTTCAGGGCTTCCTCTATCAATCCAGGATACTGGATTTCATAGTGAAATGAAGGGTATTCTCGTTTTGTCCTTAGATCGGAAAGACCGCTGTTGTGAATCGCAACAGCGGGCAGAAAAGATACGCCAAAGATTTGCTGTAGCCTGGCGGTATCTACTGTATAACCAGCAAGCTGGGCTTCATCCCACATATTCAGGACAACCACCCCTGACCTGCCCAATTCGCTAAGTTGGATTGTCAGAAATAAGCCTCGCTTCAAATTTTTTGCATCAATTACTTGTACTATATCTGCTTCATGTGTGCTTAATAGAATATTTCTGGTAACCACTTCATCTTCTGAATTGGGCAAAAGATTGTTGATTCCAGGAGAATCAAGCAGAAGAACAGGCCCACTTGCCTGGTTCATCCATCCTCTGGTGATGGTTACTGTTGTTCCAGGGTAGTTGGAAACAGCAACATATTGGTTTGTCAAACGCCCAAAAATCACACTTTTGCCAACATTCGGATTCCCAAAAAGAATGGTTTTTTGTACTCCCAAAAGAGTTCTTGTATCATTTGGCAACTTAGGCATGCCATCCGAAATTTCTGAAAAAATGGCAATTCTCCTCTCATTAAAAAAATATAGAAACGAGCATATACCATGAAGTTATCACAAAGTTTGTTCCCTTAGAATTTCCCCTTGGAGGCTAACAACGATCATCTTTAATGGGATTTTTCTCTGGGACTTCTGCAATGCTTGCTGTGCCAGATACCAAAGACCATGACAGCAAGGGACTGTCATAATCATGACTGTCAGGCTTTTGATTTTGGCATTTTCCATCATGGCAACAAGCTTTTCTTTGTATATTTCCTGATTTTCATCCAGCTTTGGACACGCAATCGCAAGGCTTTTGCCTTTGAGATACTCTTTATGGAAATCGCCTATAGCATATCCTACACAATCTGCGACAAGCAGAACATCTGCATCTGAATAATAGGGTGCAACAGGAGAAACCAGATGCAACTGGATAGGCCATTGCCTGAGCTGGGATGGACGCTTACCAGAGAGATCTTCTTTATCTTTTTCTGGCTGAGGCTGAAATTGCATGGCTCTTGCCCCTGGGCATCCTGCGTGTCCTGCATGTTTATGGGCAGGCGATTTTTCCTCTGGCACAGGAATATTCTTTTGCTTAAGATACGCAATAGCTTCCTCCAGAAGCTTTGTCTGCTGATGGTCTTTGAGGTGTTGCAAATGCGCCTTGATAACATTTGGGCCTTGCTCTACGATTTTTTCCATCACTTTCGCTTCATTATAGCTTTCTGCTTCTCTTTCTTCTATGGTAATCGCGCCTTCTGGGCAATGCCCCAGGCAAGCACCGAGACCATCGCACAAGAGATCGCTTACCAGCCTTGCTTTTCCGTCAATAATCTGGATTGCCCCTTCAGGACAATTAGGAATGCAAAGCTTGCATCCTGTGCATTTTTGGGAATCTATATTGATGATTTTTCTTTTCATAGTTTATTTTCCTTCTGCTAAAATTTTCTCCAAAAAGACAATCATGTCTTGTTCTTGAAGAAATCCAATATGCCTTTTTATCTCTTTGCCTTCTGGTGAATAAAAAATCAAAAAAGGTATATTGGTGACTTGAAGTTCTTTGATCTCAGGATTATCAATGCCTGTTTTCACAAAAACAAACTTTTTTAGCAAATCCTGGAGTTTAGGGCTGCTCTTGAGTAGCTCGTCCATCTTTACGCAAGGGGGACACCATGGCTCTCCTACTTTCACGAAAACAATTTTTTTGTCTCTAGCAGCTATCTCTAACGCACTTTGCAGGCTATCATTATGCTTAGACTGAAACTGGAAGAAATACATTCCAACAAGAATGACTAGTAACAAAACCACAAAGGAAAATATTTGTTTTTTTGATGTCATATTTATCTCTTTCTATCTCGGACAAGCCGAAAGCAAAAAGGTATTAATCACGAATGATACGAATATACAAATTACGCGAATGAAATTCTTATAAAAACGATTCGTGCCATTCGACCATTCGTCTTATTCGTGATAAAAATTTTTGCTTTTTCGGCAAACATCCAACTTCTTAGTTTCTATCAATAATATTAATTTTTAAAATCAATAATGGTTTTCTTTTACACTATCTAAGATTTTTTCAACAATGCTATCGCTACTAATGTTGTCGCTCGCTGCGACAAAGTTACAAAAAATTCTATGGCGAAGAACAGGGATGGCAAAATGTTTGATATCAGAGCAAGATACATTGGTTTTACCATTCAGCAGGCTATGAGCTTTGGCTGCGAGCAAAAGATATTGTCCTGCTCTTGGGCCAGCACCCCATCGTACCCAGCGATTGATAAAATCCAGGGAGTCTTTTTCTCCTGGTCTTGTTGCTCTTACAAGCCTTGCTGTATATGCTGCGACATGGTCGCTTACGGGGATTTGCCTTACAAGGTGCTGAAACGCTAAAATGCTTTCGCTATCTATGGTTCTTTCTACTTCCCAGGAAATTCCCCTGGTTGTGTCTGATATGATCTTGGTTTCTTCTTGAAGACTAGGGTATTGTAGTCTAAGGCAAAACATAAAACGATCCAACTGCGCTTCTGGAAGAGGATACGTTCCTTCTTGCTCGATAGGGTTTTGCGTAGCCAGAACAAGAAAAGGTTGCGGAAGATCATAGCCTACACCTGAAACCGTGACTTTTTGCTCTTGCATTGCTTCCAATAAAGCAGATTGTGTCTTAGGGGAAGTTCGGTTGATTTCGTCTGCCAAAAGGATGTTGGTAAAAACTGGCCCCCTTTGAAATCGAAAACGCCTTGATCTGGTTGATGTTTCTTCTTCCAAAATATTGATCCCTGTAATGTCCGCAGGCATCAAATCAGGAGTAAACTGGATGCGCTTGCAGTCTAAATCCAATGTCCCTGAAAGTGCTCTGACTAAGAGGGTTTTCGCAAGCCCAGGAACTCCTATCATCAAGCAATGCCCTCTGGCAAAAAGGGATACAAGAATATGGTCGATTATATCTTGCTGACCTATGATGATTTTCCCTAATTCTTGCTTGATTTTAAGGGAAGCTTTTTTCATTTGCTCTATGGCTTTTGCCTGATCGGGGAAGGCTTTTCCTGGTAAACTAGAGCCTTCGATTATGGCTTTGTCACAAACAAAGCGAATTTGTATCTGGCCTATAGAAAATTGAGTGCCATGCTGGAGCTTAAGCTCATAGAGGGTTCTGCCTTCCCAATCTATGGGCTTACCATTGTCCAATGCCTGTATCCACCATATACCGCCGCGATTCTCTAAAAAAGCATGTTGTGGCAAAATGCCTTTTTCAGCAATCACAATATTGCATTCAGAATCGCTGCCCAAAAGAGCGTTCGATCCGCTCAAGGGGAACTCAGTTCCCTTGCTTTTGCCTTTCACTATCTGGAGTTTTTCACTAGACATAAAGTTGCTTATCCAAGCGTATAAAAAAATCAGGGAAGCATTCTATCAGAAACGCTTCCCCTATCCATTATCTGACTTCTATTATATCAAGGACATCTTCATAAGGCTGTACCAGATGAAGGTTGTTTTCTAGCATTTTTTTTCCTGGATCAGAGGAAAAAAAATTGTGCAAATATTGAGCATATTCCAATATTTCCTGGCTTTTCCCCTGGCTTTCTAAATAAGGGCAATGAAGATCAGCACTTAAAAAGATTTTTTTGCCTCTCGAAGATAGAAGAAAAGGATATAAGGCGCATTCTAAAGGACGAAAATCATATATTTCGCAGCGATAGCTCTTTTCTTCTATAAAAGGGCAAAGAAACGTATTCTCTTTTTCATTCCATACAGGCAATATTTTTTTCTTTTCTAAAGAATAAAAACTTTCCTGTATCCCTGATTTCTTCAGAAAAGCCACTTCTTCTGAAAGCAAAGAGGGTGTCCAGGGAGATACTGCTTCGCGAAAACGGCAGCATCCTCTGCATTCCAAACATATTCCTTGCGGAACGATCTGCTTTATCATGGCCTATGCTTTTTTCTTTCTTGCCAAAAAAATCGCCATCCCTAATCCAGCCAGATAAAGTATCATAGAGCCAGGTTCAGGAACTGCAAACTGAACAGCAACATGGTCATAAAAAATACCATCGCCTACAGCATCGCCAGAAAAACGGACGGTATGGATCAATTCATTAGCACCAGCATCAATTCGTATATAGACTTCGCGACTATCGTCTGCTATACGGCGATAGTTAAGAAGCGAGCTGATTCTACCAAAGTCAATGTCATTGACATAAAGCCTCAAATAGGATGTTTCCACATCTCCAACACCTATACCAAAAGATGTTGCCCCGCCTGCCACGCGGAAAGTATTGCTGCCCAGGTTCATCATGGTTAGTAATGATTTGCTTCCATCCCAGAGCGCACGAGGGTCGAGATCACCCGATAGGACAACATTGGCTTCTGGAATGCCGTCATAAGCGAGGCTAAGGCCAGGTATAAGATTGACATCTTCAAAATCCTCTACAGTAAAGCCTGTAACACCAATCGCTGCATCCATAGTTGCCACCTGCGAGGGATTTGTTCCATAAAAAACAACAGTAGGGTCAAAGCTATGTATTGTAAAAGCATTCGCAATGCTTGCTAAAAGCAAAAAAACAAAACAAAATATATATTTCATAATTTTTCCCTTTCAACTTTAATTTTGTTCTGCCCGTTTTTTCAAAGACATAATGGAATCTTCCATAGCATTGTCTTTGAATTTTTTTAGTATGAAGCCAGGCACGTTAACACCAAGATCAAGTTCCAGGCAATAGGTAGCCAGAGTTTTCTGAGGTGATATTTCTTTGAAGGTATAGCTTCCTTCGATTTTTTTTAAATCTCCACCAACATAGGTCCAGCCCAAAGACAATTTTTTGGGGTCGTCTTCTTTGTAATTATAATGCAATGTATACTGGATGGTCTTTAAGATAGCATCTAGCTTATATTCTACAACAGCAGGTCGGCCATTTTCTTTATCCAGAATGGTTACTTCTTTAATGGTTTTTTGCCATGTTGGATAGCTTGTAAAATCGCAAATCGTGTCAAAGCATTTTTTTACGCTTGCAGAAATTTCAACTTCTTTCCTCTCTTCGTGCATATTTCCTCTACCTTTATGCAAATTTTATTTTCATCTTGTCATAAATACAGGTCATTCAGACTAAAGTTTTCCACGGTATAAACCAACCAACAAAATAGGTATTCTTATTCTAAGATAACAAAAAACAGATTTAAATTCAACATAGGAAAAAATAAAAATTTGTAATATTCAAAATGATCCTGTGCAATTAGATTTTTGCAGAAAAAGCAAAGATTTTTATCGCGAATAAGACGAATGCTCGAATGGCACGAATAGTTTTTATAGAAATTTCATTCGCGTAATTTGTATATTCGTCTTATTCGTGATTAATACCAGCATCTCTTGAAATATGTTCAACTTTTATTGTCAATCAGCAGATAGAATGCTATGATAGTATTTTTAAACAAAACAGATACAAGAACGGCAAAAAGCCAAGGAGATTTTTTTTGAGCATTTTGATTAAAAAATACAGCAACAGAAGACTCTATAATACAGAAGAAAAAAGATACATAACCCAAGAAGATCTAATGAAAATGATACAGCAGGGGCAAGAAGTTAGTATAATAGATAATGATACCAAAAAAGACATTACAGAAGAAACATTAATGCAAATCATCTTGAACAATTTTCAGGGTCTTTTTTCTTCTACGCTTTTACATCAACTAATTCGACTGCAAGGAAAGCAATTGCAAGATTTCCTTCCGTTCTATTTAAGAACTGGCTTAGAGTATTTTTTCCAGTTTGGCGGACAACCTGATTTATGGAAACAAATGTCCCCTTCTACTATGATGGCCCATTTCTTGCCCTTTAATAAGGGAGAAAAGAACACGGAAGAAAGCAAAAAAAAATCACAAAAAAATGAAAAAAAGGTAGAAGATCAGAATAAAGACTAAAATTGTTAGGATATTGCAGAAGGAATAGAAAAATTTTTGCAAAAATCGATTTTCCAGCTTGACATTTTTTTTTCTCTGATTATATTTAGTCTCACAAAAATAGACAAAAAAACAATCTATTTTTCATGAACCAGGATTGCAAATCCATCAGTATCGTTTATCCGTATGAGATCGAACAATGGTATAGAAAGCAGTCAGGTACATTATTTATTTTTTTTCTCACAGACAGGAGAAGTTTATGAAGGCAGACATTCATCCTAAATATGAAGCTGCAAATGTAGTTTGCGGATGTGGAGAAACATTCAAGACTCGTTCAACCCAACACAGCATCCAGGTAGAAATTTGTTCTAAATGCCATCCTTATTATACAGGAAAACAGAAAATTTTGGATACAGCAGGTAGATTAGAAAAATTCCAGAAGAAATTCAACTGGGCAACCCAGAACAAAAAAAGCTAATGATATTCTCCCCCCTGATTGTTTGCAGTCAGGGGCAACCCGATGTCTGACAATGCCATATTCATAAATTCACTCAAACATTTTATGTTTTTTTATCATTCCCCCAAGCCACACAATTTGTCTAAGCAACCAATATTGCATTGTCGCTTTACTCTAATAAGCTATCTGGCTGAAAATTTTTATTATGCGTTTTACCAGATGGTTAGAACAGAACCAAAGTTGTTCTGATAAAAGGATTAAGGATTCATTCATGACAGAAGTAACTCTTACTATCGATGGAATAAAAACTACAGTGAAACCAGGGACTACTGTTTTACAAGCAGCAGATTCTATAGGGATTCATATTCCCAGGCTTTGCTATCATCCTCATCTCAGCATTCCTGGTGCTTGTAGAGTTTGTTTAGTGGAAATCCAAGGTGTTCCAAAACCAGTAACTTCTTGTAATTATGCTGTGCAGGAAGGAATGAAAGTCAGCACCCATTCTGCAAAGCTTCGCCAACTAAGAAGAGATATTGTTGAACTTATACTCAACAACCATCCCCAAGATTGCCAGACGTGCGAACGAAACTCCCATTGTGAGCTACAAAAATTAGCCTATGAATTGGGAGTCAGAGAAAGACTATTTCATGTAAAAGAAAGAAACCGCCATCCCAAAGATTTATCTTCTTTTGCCGTTATACGCAATCCAGAAAAGTGTATTTTTTGTGGAAGATGTGTAAGGGTCTGCGATGAAATACAAGGTGTCTCCAATCTCAGCCAGCATCATCGTGGAACAAATATGGTGGTTGCTCCTGCATACGAAAAAGATATGCAAGACTCTGTATGCGTTCACTGTGGACAATGCGCTAATGTATGCCCAACAGCAGCCTTGCTAGAACATAGCTATACTGATGATGTTTTTCGTATTCTCATGGATCCAAAAAAACACGTTGTTGTACAAACTGCACCTTCCATCAGAGCAGCGATAGGTGAAGGATTTGGCTATCCTATTGGTACACCAGTAACAGGAAAGATGGTAACGGCTCTTCGTCTAATGGGATTTGCTAAAGTTTTCGATACAAACTTTGCGGCTGACTTGACAATCATAGAGGAAGCAACAGAATTTTTGCACAGATTAGAAAAAAATGAAAAACTGCCTTTGATCACTTCCTGCTCTCCAGGATGGATCAATTTCATGGAGCATTTTTATCCTGAGCTGATTCCATACGCTTCTACCTGTAAGTCGCCGATGAGCATGCTCTCTTCTCTTCTGAAAACCTACTATGCCAAAAAAGCAGGGATTGATCCCAAAGACATCTATGTTGTTGGTATCATGCCTTGTACAGCTAAAAAATATGAAGCAAAGAGAGCAGAGCATACCGCCCCTGAAGGCTATCCTTATACAGATGCTGTTTTGACGACAAGAGAAATAATATGGATGATGAAATCCTACGGAATTGACTTTAAACATTTGCCAGAAGGTGATTTCGACAGCCCACTTGGAGAATCTTCTGGAGCAGCCGATATTTTTGGAACAACAGGCGGCGTTATGGAAGCTGCCTTGAGGACAGCCTATGAAAAGCTGACAGGGAACATTTGCGAAAATCTGGATTTCCATCAAGTAAGAGGAGTAGAGGGAGCAAAAGAGGCAGAACTGCAAATCAATGGGAAAACTATTAGCATTGCAGTAGCAAATGGCCTAAATAATGCTAAAAAAGTATTAAATAAACTAAAAAGTGGAGAAAAACAGTATCATTTGATTGAAATTATGGCATGCCCTGGTGGCTGCATTAGTGGTGGCGGCCAGCCCTATCCTCCAGAAGGAATGCATATTTTAGACCCAGAACTGACACAGCAAAGAGCCAAAGCTCTATATGCAATCGATAGCAACAAAAAAATCCGCAAATCCCATGAAAATGAAAGCATTCTTAAGCTCTATGAAGAATTTCTCGGAACACCCAATGGACACAAAGCACACGAGCTTCTCCATACACATTACAATGCCAAACTGCCTAAAGGCATAGTATAAAATATAAGAGGACCCAACTTGCTAGTTGTAAATTTTGTTGAAAACAAAAAATAAAGAATAGGAGTTACGCAAAGAGATTTTTATTTGGGGGAAAATTTTTGTAAAAATTTTCCCCCAAACCCCCTTTAAAAACTTTTATATATTTATTTTCCAAATTAACATAAACCTTGTTTTTCTTCTAAGATCAAAAAATAGATCCTTTTTATCATGAAAAGAGCTTTCAAAACTAATAAGACAAAACTATAATTTCCTATACAGCCAGATAAAAATTTCTTTGCGTAACTCCTATTTTATCTAAGCTTTAAAGTCGATAGTGCGAAGATGGCAAGGAAGATTTCTATAATCCAAAATCGCATGACTACTTTGCTCTCTTCTAAGCCATTCAAGACAAAATGGTGGTGGATAGGGGCGCATCGGAAGACTCTTTTTTTGGTGAGCTTATAGAAAAAAACCTGTATTATTACAGAAATGGCTTCTAAGACAAAAATCCCGCCTATGATTCCCAGAAGAATTTCTTGCCTTATGGCAACAGCAACATAGCCTAAAAAACCGCCTAGCATCAGAGATCCACAGTCTCCCATGAAAACGCTGGCGGGAAAACCATTGAACCAGAGATAGGCAAGGCCCGCACCTACCAAGGCAAAGCAGCATATTGCAAGCTCTCCTGCTCCAGGTATATAGGTAATATTCAGATGAGAGGAAAAATCTTTTCTGCCAGCAACATAGCAGACAATCGTAAGGGTTGCACTAACGATGATTGTGCAGCCAATTGCCAGTCCATCCAGCCCATCGGTGAGGTTAACGGCATTGGAGCTGCCAATGATTACAAGAGTAGCAAAGGAAACAAAGAGAATGCCTCCTCCTACAGCAAGGTTTATTTTGAGATCAGGCATAAAGGGGAAATAAAGGTATAGAAGCTCAGGAGTATCTTTGAGTGTTTTCCACAAAACAATAGACAGCGATGTTGAAACAATGAGCAGCAGAGCCATTTTTCCCCTGGGGCTTAAGCCATTTTTGCTGCTAAAGGCTTTTACAACATCGTCTAAAAAACCGACAAGCGCAAAGCCAAAGGTCGATAGTATTGCCCACCATATATAGTGGTTGTCCAGCCTTGCCCATAAAAAAACAGACATCATAAAAGAAAAAAAAATCATGACTCCGCCCATAGTAGGAGTGTTTTTTTTCTTTTTATTCTCACGCAGCAACTCGCAAGGAGATTTATCTGTTGCATCCATAAATTGCATTTTAGCCAGCCTGCGGATAACAAAAGGCCCAAAAAGAATACCCAAGGTAAAGGCTGTAAAAAAAGCAAGAGCAGCCCTTACGGTAATGTGGGATGTAAATTGTAGCCATTCAATGGGTTTTTCGAATAGCTCCCAACAAAAATAGTACAGCATTTTTTTCCTTTTTTGTAATAGTCAAAATGATCCTGTGCAAAATGAACAGTGCTATAAAATAGCATCTGCTCCATTGCTCGCTGCAACATAGTTTTGGAATAAATGCCATTTATAGCATCTCTTGAAATATGTTCAACAGCATTTTGACCAGAACAATTTTTTTCCTTTTTCATTCATTATATTTTCAACATATAATTTTTGAAACCAATTCTTCTAGTTTGATTCTTCGAGATGCTTTTAATAGCACGACATCGCCTTGCTTCAACAAAGGCAAAAGTTCTTTTTCTATGTTAATATTATCATCATAAAAGAAGATTTTATCTTCTGGCATCCCTGATTCTTTAGCACCTATAGCAATATCTTTAGCTTCTTTTCCTATTGCAAAAAGGAAGTCCAAATTTTTTGCTGCTGCTTCTTTGCCTATCAATGCATGGTAGTGATGGCTTTCTTTTCCAAGTTCCAGCATACTTCCCAGCACCGCTATTTTCCTTGTAGAAGGAAATTGTTCAAGATATTCTAATGCAGCAGTCATGGATTTAGGATTGGCATTATAAGCGTCGTTGATCACCGTGATTCCACCCGATTGCTTTACTTCCATGCGCATGGCAGGCAGTTGAAGAGAGGAAAGACTGTCTTTGATCTCTTCTGGTGTCATGCCTGCTTGTGTAGCTATAGCCATGCTCGCAAGCAAATTATAAAGGTTGTGTAAGCCAGGCAAAGGCGAAAAATATTCTTCTCCGTTCATTTTAAAGGCTATCCCATCTTTTTCTTTTCGGATATTCTGGGCATGAAAATCGCTTGTTTTTTCCAGGCTAAAGGTAACTGTTTTGCCTGGAAATTTAGATAAAATCCTTTGGCATGCACAGTCGTCTGCGTTGGTAATAAAAACAGATTCTTCGCCCATCCCTAAAAGAATCTCAGATTTGGCTTGCTCTACTCCAGAGAGGCTATGGAAGCCTTCTAAGTGGCAAGGAGCAACGCAGGTGATAAGACCTATGTCTGGCTTAATCATCTTGGTGAGGTGGGCAATTTCGCCTGGGGCATTTGCTCCTAATTCCATGACTAGCACTTTGTGTATGCTTTCTAGCTCTAATAAAGTAAGAGAAACACCTAGGCTGTTGTTAAAGCTTTTAGGAGATTTTAAAACACCAAAGCGATTAGAAAGAATGCTGCATGCGAGGTGCTTTGTTGTGGTTTTTCCTACAGAGCCTGTAATAGCAATGCACAACAAAGGGAACTGCTTATAATGATGCAATGCGATTTTTTCTAAAGCATCCAAAGTTTGTGGCACTTGTATAACAGGAATGGGGATTCCTGAAGCTACAGGATAGCTTTCATTGGCGATGATAGCCGAAGCATCTTTTTGTATGGCATCCAAAATAAAATTGTGTCCATCATACTTTTCGCCTTTTATGGCAAGAAAGCATTGCCCAGGCAAAATATTCCGCGAGTCTGTACTTAATCCCTGGATATCTTTACAAAAAATGGGGGAATTGCCTGTTTTTCCTCCTGTAATCTGGATCAATTCAGATAAAGATAGTTTTAGCATCTTATAGATTTCCTTAACACGGACAAGCCGAAGCCAAAACAGGTATCAATCACGAATGACACGAATATACAAATTACACGAATGAAATTTTTATAAAAACTATTCGTATCATTCGATCATGATAAAAATCTTCGTTTTTTCGGCATACATTTCACTTCTTAGTACCTGACACGAATAAACTGCATAGTTGTTTTTTTCTGATTCCTGAGAGAATATTTCACGAAGCGGTTGGTTGAATTTTTAAATCTATTTGTTTTTTTCGAGATTTTGTAGAAGGATCTTGTAAAAATCCCGTGCTGAAGGAATCGTTTTTTGGACAAAGATTTTATGGAATATCTCTTTTATATCTTTTTCCAGATCCATATCTTTTGAAAAAGAAAGATTTCCTGTAATCAGATAGCAAAGAATACAGCTTGCGGCGTATACATCCTGGAGTTCTGGCCTCGACTCTGCTATGTGGTATGGAAGCATTTCCTTTTGCCATGCAGGAAAAACAAGCCCACTTTCTTCCAGGAATCGATACAAGGATATATCTAAAAGCTTTACACATCTAGTCCCTGATTCGATTAAAACATTGTTTATGCTAAGTCCCCCATGAGAAAATCCTTTGATATGAAGATAATCCAAGGTTGCTGCAATGTTTAAAAGAATTTTTATCGCTTTTCCTGAAGATAAAGATTTCTTTTCCTGGATGATTTCCTGGAGTGTTTTCCCCTCAATATAGTCCCCAACCAATATACATTTATCTCTTTCCCAAAAAATATCATATACAGGAGCAATGCATGGGTTTTTTAAAGATTGAAAAGAATGCAGCTTTCTTTCCATTTGTTCTTTTTTCGAAGAATCTGCCGCACCTGGCCAGGAAAAAAATTGCAGCCGTACAATGTTTTTATGGCTTCTGTTCTCTGCTTTATAGATGCTGGCGTAGTCTTTTCTCTGGATTGTTTCTAATATACGATAGTTGCCAAGGCTTTCTGCTTTTTCTTCTTGTCTTTCTTGCTCCTCAAAGACCTGGGTAATTTCGCTATAGGATTCTGCTACTTTGGGAATGAAAATCTCAAACAAAAGAACCGTATTGCCAATCTGTATTTCATCTTTATCTTTAAGGGCTATTTTTTCGATCTTTTTTCCATTCACATAAGTGCCATTTGTACTCGACAAATCGGCTATACAGAATTGTCCTTCTTCTACATTGATTTCGCAATGGTTGCTAGAGCTTTTTGTATCTTGCAAACAAAAGGAACACTTTTTGCCTCTTCCTACAACCACTTTCCGATTGGAGCGTAAGGTCATAGAAAGTCCTTGGTTGTTGCCTTTTAAAATAGTGATTTTGCCATTCATTCTAAAATCCTTAATTTATTCTGATTTCAGTATCTTATCACTTTTTTTATATGTTTTCAAGTAACGAAAATAATATAAGCTATCTCTTTTTTTACCAAAATATTACAATTAATTTGGCTTGATATTTTTTATCTTTTTTGTACACTATGCAATTGCATAAAACATAGTAAAAAAATTGTCTTATATGAAGCTTCAAGCAGCAGGCAGATTTTAGCAGATGAAAAATGGCTATATTTGATCGCTTTTGCAGTGGGAAATGAACCTAAACCTCATACGTGTTAAGTTATAAGTATCTTTAAAAAAATAGCTTGTATGAACCCAAAAAGCAAGCGGGTTTTATCTGAAGCGATCGCTCCGTGTAAGCCTTCTTATCCTTGAATAGATAACATAATCTATTGTAAGACAAGCTCTTAAAACTTAACACGTATGACCTAAACCTAAACTTAAAATTGGTTAGGTTTAGGTTTTATCCTAGGTATGTGTTCAAAAGTTTTTGTACCTATTATAACATATTGATAAAAAATAATTAACCGCAGAGTCGCAAAGGTCGCAGAGGAATTATATAATTCTTTTTTTCTTCTCTACGTTCTCTGTGTCTCTGCGGTGAAATCTTATCTCTTGAGAAGTTCAAGATTAAAGATTAATACAAAGACTTTTGAGCAGTTACCTATTCATTTTATTTCGCGCTCTTCGTGCTAAAAATTTTAGGACATAGAAGGCAGAATTTTGCCTGCTATTTTTCTACCAAAATCAATCCCCATCTTGGTGCTATAGAGAAAAGGATTTGGTTTCCTTGAATTGTATAGGGTGCATTGCTTAAGAGATCCTGGATGGTATCTTTTTTTTCTAAAGGCATGGCGTATGATAAAGTTTCTTT
>JABWCH010000239.1 GCA_013359215.1 Candidatus Brocadiia bacterium
ACCGTGAATTTTAGGTATTTATTTTAGGAAAAATTTAACCACGAAGAACACGAAGAGTACAAAGGCTATATTTTGAATTTTTTCTTCGTGCCCTTCGTGGTCAATGATAAATCGAAAAACTGTCGTAAGTAATTGCTAATCAACAACATTAATTTAACATTGTCAAATTAAGATAACGATTAAAATATCAAAAGTCCACTACTCAAGGTAAGCAGAGCGTAGTGTAAGCCTTCTGTAAGGAATCAAAAACAGCCTGCCTGGCAAATCAAAAAAATGGATTCAACTCTTGAGCCTGGCGCAAAAAGAAAAATGGGATACCTGTTTTTTTTGATTCCTGAAAGAAGGCTTACACGAAGCGATCTATTCGACTAGAACCCGCTTGTAAAAACCGCTTGCTGCTTGAAGTTTCATGCAAGAGATTTTACCTGTAAGTGACTACGCGAACAAACTGAAAAATTTTTATCACGGATCTCATGAATCATAGCCAGGGAGAACCCCTGGTGCTTTAAAGGAAACGATATATGTTTCTTGTCAATGAGTTTATTTTGCCTCCCACAGAAGGTGGGCTTGTGCTTTTGAAAGCACTAGGAATATTTTTATTTTTGCTTCATCTTCCCTTTATATTCATGCTAATTGGCGGCTCTACACTTTCTGTTCTTTTCCAATTTCTGAACCATGAAAGACCTGATGCAAAATTCCACCGATTTTCCAGAGAGATTATGGAAAAAGCTTCTATCCACAAAGGAGCAGGGGTTATGCTAGGGGTTGTGCCTCTTTTGAGCATTACCATGATTTTTCAGCAGCTTCTTTATGGAAACAAGATACTTTGTGTCTTGGATTGGTGGCTGCCCCTTGTTCTCCAAATAGCAGGGCTTCTTTTCCTTTATGCTTATAGCGCACTGTTTTCCAGACCAAATACGCCTTTTTTCCAACACATTGGACTAGGTGGCACTGGAACAGGGCTTCTTGTTCTGGCATATTTTATTTTTATCGCCAACAAAAGCTATCTCTTGTACCCTGAGACATGGGAAGTGGAACGCCATCCTGTTTTGCTTTCCTTTGCATCGAATATTCTGCCTTCTTTTCTTTGGTTTATGGCAATGGCCTTTAGCGTCACAGGCACTGGCATCCTTGTTTTCTTCCGAAGCTCTTGTGTACAAGATAAAGAAAACCCAGGCTATGGGAAGCTGGCGAGAACTGTAGGTCTTGCTTTGCTCTTTCTTTGCACTTTAGCGCAACCTGCTATTGCTATTTTAGATCTGATCGTTCTTCCTGAAAGTGCTGTTGGACAAAATGTGATCATGCTGTATTATCTTAGTGTGATTGTAGGCATGTTCCTTTGTTTGTCTATTTTCTTTGCTTTTTTCTATCCCCATCGTGTATGGGACAAAGGCATTGTCTTCTTTGTTCTCCTTGCGCTTTGTGTTTTCATTGCCTATGATTACAACACTCGTAAGAATTCCCTAAGCGAGCAGTTGCTCTTTTTGCAGACACACGCTGCGACTCTAGCTCCCCAGTTCAACGAAGTGGTTAAAGTAGACGATCTTAAGGCCAGCGCAGGAGATTTAGGAAAAAAAGTCTATGAAAAAAACTGCAACTCTTGCCACAGCATAGACGGAAGTCCAAACTTAGGCCCAACCTTTAAAGGACTCTATGGCAGCAAAAAGATCGTGATTACTTCTGGTCAGGAACAAGAAGTAGAGGCAAACGATGTATACATCAAAAACTCTATTCTCAACCCTGCCCAGGATATTGCCAAAGGTTATAAAAATCTGATGCCAAACCAAAATTTAAAACAAAAACAAATCGACCAGATTGTAGAATTTCTTAAAACCATAAAATAGAAAGGCAAGCGAGTGAAAAAAGCCATTATTGCTCTAAGCATTGTATTTTTTTTCAGCTTTTTCCTTTTGGCTGGTGCTGCCTATTCTTACGGCTGGAACAAATACAGCCAGGAAAGAAAGCAACCCATTGCATTCAACCATGTAGTTCACGCCAGAGATCTTAATATTGCTTGCAACCATTGCCATACTTACGCAGATAAATCCATACATGCAGGGATTCCCTCTGTTGCTACCTGCATGGAATGCCATAAAGATGTAAAAAAGGATAGTCCACAGATTAAGATTTTGGCAAAACACTGGGAAACCAAAACACCCATACAATGGGCCAAAATCCACAATCTTCCTGATTTTATTTACTTTAGTCATAAACGCCATGTAAAAAAAGGACTGGATTGTACACAGTGTCATGGACGAGTTCAATCCATGCCAGAAATGCGCCAGGTCAGCTCTCTGAAAATGGGCTGGTGTGTATCCTGCCATGTAGAAAAAAATGCACCCAGAGACTGCTGGACATGCCATAAATAGGCGATTTCCTGCTTTACAACATTTATAATCAATATACCAAGAAATAGAATCGGAGAAAATATGGAACGAAGGGATTTTTTAAAGAGCCTGGGACTGGCTTCCAGTGCCATACTAGGCACATCGTGTGTAGAAGGCTACCATTGGACAGGAACAAAATCCAACAAACTCATCCCTGCCCTTGTGCCTGCGGATGATGGGATTATACCAGGCGATGCCATGTACTATCCTAGTACCTGCGAGGAATGCCCTGCCCAGTGTTCTATGATCGTCAAAGTCCAGAATGAAAAGCCTGTAAAGCTAGAGGGTAATCCAAACCATCCTCTCACCAAAGGCGGTCTTTGTATGCGTGGACAGGCTCACTTAACCAGGGTTTTTCATCCTGAAAGAATACAGCAGCCTCTCAAAAAAGACAAAGAGGGAAAATTCCAGCCCATCTTTTGGGGACAGGCATTAGAAGAAATCGTATTGGCTCTGTCTGAATCAGAAAAAGCAAACCAGCGTAGCCTTTATCTTTCTGGCAGAACCACAGGCACTCTGTCCGAAATTATAGACCTTTTCTGCCAGCACTCTGGAATCATGAGAAGCAAAGAGTTCGAGCCTTATTCCTGGGCATCGTTAAGACAAGCCTACTCGATTCTCTTTGGAATCAACGATATTCCAGCTTACAAAATCGAAGAATCGGATTTTCTTCTGACAATAGGCGCGGATATTCTGGAAACCTTTCTTCAGCCAGTTGCCTATACATATAGTTTTGCTCAGGCAAGGCAAAAACAAAGCTGGAAGTGGCTGCATGTAGAACCCCATGTTTCCCTGACAGGTTTAAAAGCAGACAAACGGATTTCCATCCAGAGCGAAAGTGAAGTCTATCTTTTGGTCTATCTCATCCAAAAGCTCCAGGAACGCTTTACGCATAAGCTTTTGCCTGAAATTTTGCAAAAGCTACCTATCTTGGAAGAACAAGCTGTAGTAGAAAAAACAGGCATTTCAAAAGAATCTTTGGCAGAGATCCTACAACAGTTTGGTCAATCCCAAAAGCCCCTTTTGCTGTGCGGCGGCGTTTGTGTGAATCAGCAATCTGGTCTTGAAGTCGCGCTGCTCTCTGGACTTTTACAGTGGGGTATGGGCATGCTGGATAGCACGGTAGACTTTGCCCACACAGAAAACTACGCAAGAGTAGGAAGTCTCGAAGATTTTGCCAAACTTAACGACGCTTTACAGAAAAAAGAAATAGGCGTTTTGTTTATTTCGCGTACAGATCCCATAAGCTATGTGCCTTCCCGATACTCGCTAGAGGAATTCGTAAAGCTGGCAAGGCTTAGAGTTGGACTAGGCGATATCAAGAACAAAACCTTGGAAGCCTGTGATATTATCCTTCCCCTATCTTCCTCTTTAGAATGCACAGGCGACAGGGAATCGAGAAAAGGCTATACAAGCCTGGTTGGCCCTGTCATCAAGGCAAGCGCAAGCAAGGCCGAAAAAAAAGATCTCAAGGAAGTCTTGAGTCCTGTTCTTTTGCCTCGCTATCAGTCAAAACCAGAAGCGAACATTCTTTTAGAGATTCTCGAAAGATACAAAGGCAAAATACCTCAAGTTCCTATCACAGGCGAGGAATATGCGTTCCAGAAATGGTCTAATCTGCCACAGGCAAAACAAAGCTCTGGATTCTTGCGCCAGGAATTCTTTGCCAAAGGCTACTACGAAGATGCTGTTTCTATAGAAAAGATCGCTCTAAAAGAACAAGATCTTTTGAAAGCCTGGGAACAAAAAACGCTCTTGCCCGAAGTATCCAAAGCCCTGAAGATCCTTGTGATCCCTTCTGTGAGAGCTTTTGATGGAAGAAGCAAATCCCTGCCACTTCTCGAAGAAGTGCCAGATCCTCTCACCACGATAACCTATTCCGAATGGGTGAGCGTTTCTCCTGATCTTGCTAAAAAACAAGGGCTTCAGGATGGCGATATTGTGGAACTTTCGTTTTCGAACGTAAGGCATTCTTTGCCTGCCAAAATCCAGGCATTGTTGCCAGAAAATCTCTTGCTTTTGTCTTGTCCACAAAGCATGGCAAAAGATCTTCCCATAGCAAACGAGCAAACTTTAGCATATATTCCGAATGCACAAATCCAAAAAGCAGGGAAAAGCATTGCTTTGCCTATACTCAGCGGTTCTATGCTCCAAAAAGGAAGAGGCATTATCGCGCCTTCCAAAGAAGACCATGACCACCATGACCACCACCATGCAAAACACCATGAGCATGCACCCAAGAGCTTTTTTCCCAAGCATGAACATGAACACAAATGGACAATGGTCATAGATCCTTCCCGATGCACAGCCTGTGGTGCGTGCGTTGCTTCATGCTATATGGAAAACAATATTCCCCTGGTTGGGAAAGAAGCCCATATCAAAGGAAGGGAAATGTCCTGGCTCAGGATTGAGCCATACATCATGGAAGAAGAGAATACCATCCGTTTCTCCATGATGCTTTGCCAGCATTGCGAATATGCTCCCTGCGAAGCAGTTTGCCCTGCTTATGCAGCATACCATAATCCTGAAGGACTCAACGCTCAGGTTTATAGTCGTTGCGTAGGAACACGCTACTGTGCCAACAACTGCCCTTACAAAGTAAGACGATTCAACTGGGCAGACCATCCTTTAGCCGATTCCTTAAAGGAAATTGTAAACCCTGATGTACCCTTGAGGACAAGAGGCGTGATGGAAAAATGCACTTTCTGCGTGCAAAGAATAAGAAAAGCAAAAGACAGAGCCAAAGACGAAAATCGCAAAATTCAGGATGGAGAGGTGATGCCAGCATGCGCCCAATCCTGCCCTGCCCATGCGATTGTTTTTGGCGACCTCTTAGACAAAGAATCCCAGGTATACCGCCTGGTACACTCAGGAAAAATCCATCGAATCCATGAAAATCTTGGCGTAGAACCAGCCGTATATATTTTGGGGAGCTAAGGAAAATGAGCGAAAATCATAATAAAGAAAATGCGTTTGAACAACTCGACCATGATGTTTTAAAAGCTATGGGAAAGCCATCCTTATGGTATTGGTTAGCTCTAGCTATTTCTTCCTTTTTCTTTGCAGCAGGAATGGCTGCCTGGGCATATCTTGTTTATACAGGTTTCTGGCCCACAGGTCTTAACAATCCAGTAGGTTGGGGAGTTTTAATCACAAACTTTGTTTTCTGGGTTGGTATTGCGCATTCAGGAACTTTGATCTCCGCAGTTTTGTTCTTGTTCCGCGCTAAATTCCGTAGCCGATTCAACCGAGCAGCAGAAGCCATGACCGTCATTGCTGTTAGCACAGCAGGTCTGTTCCCCTTGATCCATCTGGGGCGTTTGTGGATATTCTATTTTCTCATGCCTTATCCTAACCAGAGACAGCTATGGCCTAATTTCCGTTCCCCCTTGCTATGGGATGTCTTTGCTATCAATGCCTATTTAATCTTAAGCTCTATTTTCTTCTATGTAGGCATGATCCCCGATCTAGCGATTGTGCGCAGAAATTCCACAGGAATACGCAAATGGATCTATGCTATCTTTTCCCTGGGATGGAGAGGAACAAACGAACAATGGAAGCACTATTCCCAAGTCTATATCTTCCTTGCAGCCCTGGCTACACCTCTTGTTATCTCTGTCCATTCTATTGTATCCTGGGATTTTGCCATGAGCGTTGTTCCTGGATGGCATACGACCATCTTCGCCCCATACTTTGTTGCAGGCGCAATATTCTCAGGAATCGCTATGGTAATGACCCTCATGATCCCTATGCGCAAGATCTTTTCCCTGGAAAAATACATCACAGCAGACCACTTTGAAAGCCTGGCTAAGATTCTTTTGTTTACATCCCTGATCGTAGGCTATTCTTACATTGTGGAATTCATGCTGGCCTTCTACAGTGGCAATATTTTTGAGGAGGCTATCTTTAAATACCGCCTCACAGGCCACTATAAATTTCTATATGGCATGATGATTTTGTGCAATGTGCTTTTGCCCCTTCTTTTGTTCAAAAAATCTTTGCGCCGCAACCTGTTTTTCCTGTTTGGGCTTTCCATCTTTGTCAACATTGGAATGTGGCTAGAAAGATTCGTCATTATCGTGACTTCTCTTGCTCATGAGTATCAGCCCTATGCCTGGGGAACTTATACGCCACAGCCCGTGGAAATCATTATTACTTTAGGAAGCTTTGGCATGTTCTTTACCCTATTCCTGATCTTCCTTAAAGTACTTCCTGTCCTTGCCATCACAGAAATCAAAGAAACCATGGTGGCAGAACACTAAGAAACGAGAATTAAAGAATAGGAATTACGCAAAAAGATTTTTATTTGGGGAAAATTTTTACAAAAATTTTCCCCCAAACCCCCTTTAAAAAATTTTATATATTTATTTTCAAATAGTTTATGCTAAAAATTAGCATAAACCTCGTTTTGCCCCTTTTCTCATTCATCCTATGAAAGAGACAAAACAATGAATAGAAATTTTACCACCAAAGCAAAAAAAATTCTTTCTAAATTTTTGCCCAATTCTGACAAACTGCGTTATCTTGCCTATCTTCCCAAGCTAGAAATGTTTCGCAAAAACCATATCAAAAATTGTCCTGTTTTTTTGAACAGACCTGCTTTGTATCATTATTTAAACGAATCTGTAATACAACACAAAGCACTCGATTACTTAGAGTTTGGTGTTTTTGATGGCTACAGCATTAAACATTGGGCTAAAATCAATTCTGACCCTGCTTCTCGCTTTTATGGCTTTGATACATTTACAGGACTACCAGAAGAATGGTCTCACTTTGATGGATCTACCCAAAAGGCGTCTTTCAGCAACATGGGAAAGTATCCTGACTGTGATGATAAGCGGGTAAACTTTATTCAGGGAATGTTTCAAGAAACATTATCGCCTTTTTTAGAAACCTATTCTAGCATTCAGCAACAATTGATTCATTGCGATGCTGATCTCTATTCTTCTACTCTATATGTTTTAACAACTCTAAACCGCACCATAGCCCCTGGTACTATTATTGTATTTGACGAATTTTCTTCTATGCTTAGCGAATTTCGAGCCTTGGAAGATTACTGCTGTTCCTATATTCGCAAATTCGAAGTAATAGCCACAACCTTGTCTTCTAAAGATTATTATTCCCAGATGGCTATTAGAATGATATAGAAACTTATAGGACCGAATACACAAGGACCAGACTATATCTTCAGCCCCAGATTGTTGAACATGTTGTTTGGCCTAATCGGCATAAACAAAAAAGCGTAACACTGGTTACGCCCATTCGAGACATTATTTTGCTTCGCTTTTTTTTGACACAGTGTCCATATAGCGATGAGAATTAAATAACTTCCCCATAAAATTTCACCGCAGAGACGCAGAGGACGCAGAGCTTAAGAGAGAAGAATAACCAAAAATATTGTCTCTGCTTCTGCTTGTTATTCCTATTCTTCGTAGTATAATTCAAAATTTTCTCTTCTCTGCGCTCTCTGAGCCTCTGTGGTAAATTTTTTTTGAAATGGGGAAGTTATTTAATCCTGATTCCATAGCAATTATATTTCCCAACCTGATGGCAAAACTATTTTGGAATAATTACGTTTTTCCATAAAAGGATCAATCTCTTTGCTCGATGGAAATTCTGCGTTAAATTCGCGCTCTACATCTTTTAATAAATTCGTGTTCAAATCATAACGATACTTTTTTCCTAGACAAAGTTTATACCAATCGTCCAAATCATGAAGGGTTATTATGCCTTGGATTCGTTCACTCCAGCCTACCTGTTTAAGCAATGCGTCTATAGCATCTTTTTCAGAATCTACACAAACTATCACTATTTTGTCAGAGGTGATATCATCAACAATATCTTCCACAAGATCAGCTGTAAGCGTTAAATGTTTAACTTGGATAGCTGGGCCAAAATTTGACCAAATATCTAACCCCTTGTCAGCAGCATTGGTAACACCAACGCGATACAAAGCAGCAGGTAAAACAATTTTAGTTTTTTTTGCTTCAATACCTAAAACCATCTGAATAAACCGATTAAAATCCTTCAAAATTTCTTTGTCTTTATTGCCAATATCGAGAGTTATCTGAGCTTTCAATGAACGGACAATCGTCGCAAAAAGAGCATAAACCAATATTTCATACATTTTATCTATGCTTCGCCGAAGCCCTGGAGTACATTCAAAAAATGACACTAATTTTTTAATTTCAAAACTACCTTCTCTTGAGGATTTTATATACTGTTCTATCCCGCGCACAGAAGAAAGCCGTGATTCTAATGATTTATATATACCCTACTTGCTAGTCGAGTAGGGACGTGACACAAGGATACAAGTAGTACCTGTAAACGAACTTCCAGTTTGTAGCTCTACGCTAATCCTGTAT
>JABWCH010000240.1 GCA_013359215.1 Candidatus Brocadiia bacterium
AGAGCTTGCAAAACTAAATAGAGTCAAGATTTTAATCACTCGCAAGATAGATATATATTGTATTTCAATATGTTAAGAATACCTGCGTAACTCCTATTAGGTATTTGTTTAAAAATTTTTATACCTATTGCAACATATTGATAAAAAATAATTAACCGCAGAGGCACAGAGGTCGCAGAGAAATTATATAGTTCTTTTTTCCTTCTCTGCGTTCTCTGTGTCTCTGCGGTGAAATCTTATGTCTTGAGAAGTTCAAGATTAAAGATTAATACAAAGACTTTTGAGCAGTTACCTAGATAATTGTTTATTTATAGATAATTGTTTATTTAATTCCGATTCCTTAACATGCATGATATAGACGAAAACTATCTCAAACTCCCCAAAGGATAAGTTTTTTTTATTAGCACCCTCAGAATAACAGGAAAATAATTATTATAAAATAATTACTTTTATAATTCCTTTAATTGCAATATATTAAAAAATATTTATAATTATTACATAAAAATTATTTGCATTTCAATAATTATCATGTAATAATAATTATTGTGATTGAAACTATTGCACAAAAGTCAAGAATTTGTTATTTTAAAGGGGTACTGTCATGGAAATTTCGAATATATCAGAAAAACAAAATGTGATGATTTCTGGCAAAAAGCAGGTCGTGTTTGTTGTGTCAGGAGGGGCTTTTCTTTTTTTCTTTTTGTCCTTGATTTTAGGTATTTTCGTACCACAGAACAAAGAGCCTTTCGCTGGCACTCCCAGAATCCAGGAAACCGTGGAAATTGCAGGCGATTTAAGTAGCATTGTAGTAGAAGCTTTAGGAGAAAATGAAGAAAAGGCTTTGGAAAATGCGAAGAGGCAGGCTTTGGAAAAAAAATTGGGAGCCTGGATCGTATACGACACCATTGTGGAAAATTTCGTCCTGATTAAAGAAAAAATCACTTCCAGGCTAGAAGGTTACATTTCTGACTTGAAGGTACTTTCGAGCAAGCCCAAAGAAAAAGAATGGAAGGTCAGGATTGAATGCAAGGTAAATTCAAAAAAGATTTCGCAAACCATCCTGGGTGATATTCAGGAGTTTCGTTCCTTGTTCGGCTACCGTCGTGTCGTTGTTATCAAGCCAGAAGGATTAGAACCTATCCGCCAGGCAGGAGTGAATGAGCTAGTGCTATGCCTGGAAAACGCTCTTCTCGAAAAAGGCTTTCGCGTTTTTAAGAAAAGCTTTGCCCAGGCTCAATTCCAGGCAATGATCTCAAGGCTTAAGCAATTTCCCCTTCTTTCTGAGCTACAGAAAGAGGAAAACAGCTTTGTGGTATTTGTTGATCTGGAAAAGCGAGAAAGCAAAGAACAGGATTTGCTCAAGGTCAATGCGCAGGCGAATAACTTTGGACGCAAGTATGTATCTCTTCCCTCGGTTTTTTACCCTGTTGCCAGGCTACAGGATGCTTTGGCTTGGGAAAAGGGAGCGCAAATCTGTTCTGAAAAATGGATTCCTGTGCTTTTGCAGAGTTTGATAAAGCAAATCTCTTGCTATGGCGCAGGGAGAGAATGCCTGCTCTATTTTAGTGGTCTTTCCCAGGAAGACCAGCCCAAAATGCCAGCGATTTTGAACAGTATGAAAGAGCAAAAGCAATTGCTCTGGATTGGCGACTTTTCTCATGCAGAAGGAATGATGGCTGTGGATATAAGTTCTAATAGCGACCCTGTTGCCCAAATCCACAGCAACATGATGCACGCTGGCATTCCAAGCTACTCCTATCGCCTGGACAATCTTGTAATCTTCCACAAAGTGCCTTTATGGCTCTGGTATGTTCGCCAATATTCTATGCAATTGACATTGTGCATTACAATCTCGTTGGTTGTAGCTTTCTATATGTTCTTGCGCTTCTGGAAGGCAAGAAAATCTCTCAGGAGGAACTGACATTCCTATCATTTCAGGCTCATGTCCAGATTGCGGTAAAAATCTGGACATCATAGAATACCACATTTCCTGTCCTCACTGCCAGTTTAAGGCAAAAAGAGGCTGTGAATCCCAAGAAACAATAAAACCTGTTCATACAAACCAAAATGCAGAACTCAGCCAGCAGGAACAGCAAGCCCTTTTGATGCTCGCTTCGTTTGGTGGCAAGATTATTTTACTCTATGCTTCTCTTGCTGGAATTCCTTGTTCCAATACGCAGGATATTATGGCTCATGAAAAATTTAGAAGTGCGGACTATCAGAAAATAAGGACTTTTTACAATGTCCTTGCCTCTAAAAGCAAGGACATCCTAAAGAGAAAAGAAAAACATCTTCAATTAAGAGATTTTATGGTGTAAAGCGAGAATACTACAATGAAAATCCTATTTTTGGTTTGCTTTTTGTGGATGATCGCTGCTTTTTCTCAGACAATAGAGCAGCCCAAAATCCAGACAGATGGGGAAAGCCAGGCGCAGGTCATGGAAAAGGCCATAGAAAAATGCCTGATACACCTTTTCCCATCCCAAAAAACGCCAGCGCAGCACTTACTCTGGAAGGAAATCTTGCAAAAAGCCACAGACTTTTTTCTCAAAAAAAAAATCACCCAGGACAAAGGCAAAGTCCAGGGCATGTTTCTGGTGGATATACCCAAAATTCTGGACGCAATCCTCGCTGCTGAGATGGTGCAGAAAGACCTCAAAGGCCATTCCCTTAGCTTTATTTGCGAAGACAAGATACCCGATGAGCAAGGTTTTCTCGCTCATTGTGGCTTTTCCGTAAGGCCGCTTACCTCGCAGGAGAAAGAAGAGCTTATCTCCCTAAAGAAAAGCAAAAGCTGGCGTAAGCCCTTTAGCGATTTTTTAGCAGCACGAAAAATCCATTTTCTCATTGAATGGAATTTCTCGCGTCAGAAAGAAACCATAGAGGCTTACAACGTGACAGGGAGGCTTATATCCCATTTTAGTAGCGACTTTGCGCAGAATTCCTTGCTTTTGCCCTTCTATTCACAGGAAAAGCTTCTACTCTACCATCTTGTGCAAGACATTGCCATGAATACCCTGAAATGGCAGGTAGCAAAAGAATACGTTCTGATCCTGGAAAATTTTCCCCTGGAATCCAGAAAAGAAATTACCTCTATCCTCCAGGAAACCAAAGGCATAGAAGAAATCTCCTATTTCCTGGAAGATGCCCAAAGAATCGAATACGATATCCAGTTGTGCCAGATACCAAACACTCTGGAGTCTCTCCATAAGCAACTGTCTTTGCGCTGTGCGAATATTTTTACATACATATCCCGAAATGCAAGCAGCCACACACTGACTTTCCAATACTGCTTTTCCTGGGGCTGGCTATGGCTGATGCTGCTTACAGGCATTATTGCAGCCATGCTTAGGGCTACCCTGAAAATAAAAAAAGAAAGCGAGAAAAAAATGCCAGAAAAAAATTACCACAAGCCACAAGAGCCTATCATAGACATTTTTGAAGACGAAACCAATGTTCCTGAAGTAAGGGAAGAAAAAAAGGACATTGACCTGCAAGATGCCAAAATTTCAGCAGACAATGTCAACATAGGAAGAGGAAACCAGAGTGGCAAAGGATCCTCTGGCACACCATCCCCCTATCGCTCGAAAATCCAGGCAAGAAAGGCTGTAATTACAGGAAAGAACATCAACATCGGCGACAACAATTCCATCCAGGAATAGCCTATGAAGCATGTTGTTTCCAATAAAAATAACGACATCATCGCCTTGCTGTCCCAATGGGACAGCTATGAAAAAGAGCTTGCCTTGCAATACGATGAGATAAAAAAACGCAAGGCTACTTTAGAACAAGAGTGCGAAACCCTCAGAAAAGAGATAGAAGGCATGGAAAAAATCCTCGTTGAACTAAGACAAATCTATCTCTCTCTGGAAACCTTAGTCACTTACGAGTGAAATTTCTTATGAAACTGCAATCAGAAAGTGGGTTCTACAAGCTGGTTTTACTGGAATCGTTCGCTTCGTGTAAGCCTTCTTTCAGGAATCAAAAAAACAGGTATCCCATTTTTTTTTGTGCCAGGCTCAAGAGTCGAATCCAATTTTTTGATTTGCCAGGCGGTACTGTTTTTGATTCCTTACAGAAGGCTTACACTACGCTCTTCTTATCCCTAAAGTTTCATCATGAAAAAAATTACGCGAAGAGTAACATAGTGGCTCGTGTAAAAGTGTAAAGGTTTTTCACAGAAGGAAAAAAATATTGAAATCACGAATGATACGAATCATACGAATAAGACAAATAAAGAAATAAAGATAAAATTATTCATTTGTGCCATTCGGTCATTCATGAAATTCGTAATAAAATGCTTTTCCTGTTTATCCAGGTTAGGAGAACCTCATGAACCTCATGGCACCATGGTATCTTCATAAAACAGACCAAAACCGAAAAAACTTTGTCACATACCGCTTCCAAAAAACAGGACGCTATTGTATTGGCAGGGCGCAGGGAACGAAAGGCTGCATCCCACTTGAAGAAGACTTTGTTTCCAAGGAGCATCTTGAAATTCTTATAGACGAAGACAGTATACTTCAGATTCGGGACTTGAGATCCTGGAATGGAAGCTTTTTAAATGGTCTAAAAATACAGCCAGATTGTCTCTATCCTGTTAAAGAAGGCGATTTTTTTAGTCTGGGAAAACAAGAAAAAGGAGTATTGTTTTATCCCTCTCGCAAACAGTCACCCCCTCAAAGAGATACACAAATTTTAGGCACTTATATAGCAGAAAATATAATAGAAGTTAATGGAGAAATCTGTGGAAACAACATCAATATAGGAATAGGCAATAAAATTGCTGTTAGCAGCAATGTGATGAAGGAATATTGTAAACTTGAAGAACTTAATGCAGGCGGACAGGGAGAAGTATGTCTTTATTTTGATAAAATGCAAAAATCACTGACTGCATTCAAAAGTCCTATTCTTTATGCAAATCAATCCGATGAGGAAAAGGAAAATCGCAAAGCTGCTATTCAGGCAGAAGCAGATTTTTTAGCTCAATTAGGAAAGCATACTAATATTATAGAATATTCAGGTTGTATTTTAGCAGAAAATATTCCATTTTTAAAGCTAGAATTTATTAAAGGGCCTACTTTAGATTCATTTTTTAAAGATCAAAAATTTTCCGCTATAAAATCCGAAATTTCTTTAAAAAATCGAGTTATATGGATCACAGAAATTGCAGATGCTTTGAAATATTTACATGCTGTAGGACTTGCTCATAGAGATGTAAAACCTTCTAATATTCTCCTTAAACCTGTTGGAGATAAAGAATATACAGCAATCTTAGCAGATTTTGGAATAGCTCATCAGGAAGACCAGACACTTACTATGCTTAGCAATATACCTATATCTCTTGATTATGCCTCTCCTGAAAGATATGCTATAAGGTTAATGGATGAAAATTCCTACAAAAGCAAAATTGAAAAATATTTAGATGATAATATAGAAAATGGTCAAATAAGAATGCAGCTTTACAATTCATTTGATAGCTATGGAATAGGCATTCTTTTATTTCTTTGTATATTTAAAAAAAACTTAGAGGTAAATAAAAAATTTCAATTCATTTTTCAAACATATGATCTAAGTAAAATAAAGGAAGCAATTTCAGGCACTATAGAAGCGGCAATACCTAAAAATGCTAATATAGATTGTTATCTGAAAAAAGTGTGCATAAAGCAGCTTGATTATTGGAAAGATCGTCCGTCTCTCTCTCTTTTCCAGAAGCGATTGCAGCTCTGGTTGCTCCTTGCTGACGAAAGCCCTGATTGGGAAAGTCTCCAGAAAACCATGCTTTCGGATAGCAAAAGCGGTTCTTCGCTATTTTGTGTGGGTGATTTTAAAGAACCTAGCAAGTTTATAGGCAAATTGAAAGATGTCGGTGATCCTGTTTCTGTATATCTAAAGGGAAAGCTATCTGGACAGTTTCACCAGAAAATCAATGAGTATAAGGATGGAACAGAGCTTTCTAAGGAATTCCTAGATAGCCTAGTAGCAGAATTTAATAGATTGCTTGAAATACCTTTTTACCAACAAGAGAAATTTACATCTATAAAGCTATCTAATGAAACACAAAGATTACTCGCTCTTAAAGACATTAAGAAAGAAGAACGAATAAAACTTAATCGCTTTCTCTTAGAAGATAGTTACCCACAGGAAATAGCGAAGAGCCTCAAAAGCTTTCCCCTGGATGAGCTGGACGCTCCCCTCAAAGCAAAGCTCGCTGAAAAAATATACAAATCCAGACCACCTTTCTGGGGAGGCCATATCATTCCCTTCAGCGAACTGCCCCAGGAGCAAAAGGGCAATGCCATCCTCTTCTGGATACCTTCCCCAGAAGAAGACAAAGGCAAAATTCTCTGGGAAGAAGAGCCAGGCGTTCTCTGGGACAATGTCTTTCTCTCCTTTCCTGTGGCAGCTTTAGGGATGGGGCAAAACCTGGAAATACCAGAAAACAACAAAACCCCTTTGCCTGGTGATTCCTCTCTCTGGGCTTTATACACAAAGGCCCTTGTGGCCTTGCAGGAGGGAAAGATAGCGGAATTCCAGGAAAATGCAAAAAAAATTCAGGCACAGCCAGCAAAGTACCCCTGGCTTGCCAACGCCCTTTTTCAACTAGAACAAAGGTTTGTCTGGAAAACCCAGAAAAAAGCCATGGAAGACGACATAACCCAAAAGCAGAAAGACCTGCAAGAGCAGGAAAAGAAAAGCCAGAGCTTGCAAAACGAAATCCAGAGCAAAGAGCAAGAGATGAAAACCCTGAACTCAGAGAAGCAGCTTTTGGAAAACGATCTTAAAGCAAAGGAGCAAGAGACAAAAAAACTAAACTCCGAGAAACAAAAGCTGGAAAAGGACATCGTCCAAAAACAACAAGAGCTTGAAGACCAGAAAAAACAAAGCGAAGAAAAAATTCAAGATTTGCAAAAAGAAATCCAGTATCTTCAGACACAGATTTCCCAAACGCAATCCCAAAAAAATACAATACAAGAGCAAATCAACAGCAAAACAAAAGAAATCCAGTCCCTAAAACAAACCCAGGAAGACTGGCAGAAAAAATTAAAAGAAAACTTTAAAAAATGGCCTGAGGCTGTAAGGCAAGGAACTTTTCAAAAGACATAAAAAGGCAAATGCTATGATTACAACCCAGAGAGAAATAAAGAATACTATCCAACAATGCTTTTCTATTTTAGAAAAACAATTCAAAGTCAAAAAATCGGTTTGTTTGGATCCTTTTCCCGTAATGAAGCTACAGAAGAAAGCGATGTTGATTTTGTAGTAGAGTTCTCTGAACCATTAGGTTGGGAATTCTTCGATTTGCAAGCTTTTTTACAAGAAAAACTAGGAAGAAAGGTAGACCTGGTCCCTCTACAAGGTCTTAAACCAAGATGGAAAAAAATCATTGCAAAGGACATTGTTTACCTATGAGCAAAGGACTGCCTTTAAGAGAGAATTTGTATGCCAAAGCATGATAAAATCCAGGCTTTTATCCAGCACGGAACAGAGCTTTTGCAAAAGAGAGCAGAGCCAGCGAAGAAGCTTTTGCAAGATATTGCTCTTGTCGAAAGCAATGTTCAGGAACTCCAGAAGCAAAAGGCAGCCCTGATCGAAAGAAAGATCTATTTCCAAAAGATTATGAAGCCATTCCCTGGTATTTACGATGAGTTGATGCAGCTTGTGGTATCCATGCCAGAAAAAGACAAAATCCCGTTGCAAAGCATTCTGGCTTCTTTGCCTTTGATTCAGAGTACTCCCTTGCAAAGCCTTCTGGCCTCCTGTATGCCTTTGCCCCAGACAGTTATTCCTGCACACTGGCAATCATTGGGGCTGAATAGCCAGGGATTCTGGCATTACCTGGACAAAAAGACCCAGGTGGTTTTGATCCACATTCCCGCAGGCAGGTTCTGGCTTGGGGCTTCACCTGAAGATGCAGCAGCAGATTCTGATGAAAAGCCTTCTCAGGAGGTTTTTCTGGACGAATATTTCATAGCCCAAACCCCTCTAACCTGTGGGCAATACAAAATCTTTTGGGAAGAAACAAAAGAAAAAGGCAGGCAAAAAGAGTTGTTTTCTCATGTCTATGAAATTTTGGGCGCAGACGAGTGGCTGGAATATTCCAAAAAGCTGGATTTTGCTGGAAAAAAAGGCTGGAATTTTTTTTATTGCAGCAAAGAAAATCAAGATTATGCACAAGCTTCTTTCCAAAACAGAGAACAAATGATTTCCCTTCTTTGCAATGGTACTCGATGGTGGACAAATCCCCAAAAAGCCCCTCTTGCCTGGAAAGAATATGATGACAGCCATCCTGCGATAGGAGTAAGCTGGCTGGAAGCCTATAGCTATTGCCTTTGGGCAGGCTATCGCCTTCCTTCGGAAGCGCAATGGGAAAAGGCAGGCAAAGGCGGTCTGTATCTGGATGGAGAAGAAATAGCCAAAGTTCCCAACGACAAGCCCAAGAGAGTCTATCCCTGGGGAGATGTGTGGAACAACAATAAGTGCAATAACAGCGAAATAGGGCTAGACAAAACCACCTCTGTAAACGACAGTCGCTTTGACTCAGGCGTTTCGCCCTATGGATGCAGAGATATGGCAGGAAATGTATGGGAGTGGTGTTTGGACTTGTATGATAAAAACTTTTATGATATACTCAAAAAAGAGCAGGAAAAGGGGACAGAAATACGCAATCCTGTCCGCTTAAAAACAGAGGGCTTTCGTGTGTGTCGTGGTGGCTCCTGGTGT
>JABWCH010000241.1 GCA_013359215.1 Candidatus Brocadiia bacterium
TGAAATTTCTATAAAAACTATTCGCGCCATTCGACCATTCGTCTTATTCGTGATTAAAATTTTTACTTTTTCTGCAAAAATTTAATTGCACAGAATCATTTTGACTATTACAAAAAATCTGCAAAACTATAATAAAAAAATAAAGATAAAATTATCCATTCGTGCCATTCGATCATTCGTGAAATTCGCGATAAAATGCTTTTCCTGTTTATCAAGGTTAGGTTTAGGGCAATTTGCCTGTTGATGAAATTGTCAATTCAGCTTTTCCTTTTCATCTTGCAGCATCTTGGCAAATCTCGCGCCAACACAAGAGAGACGGTCTGTTGCAGAGACGCTGTATCGCATGGAACTACGGCAATAAGATGGGGGAAAATACCAGCATCCGCCGCGAACAATTCTATTGTTGCCTTCTTTGCATAGCGGATCTGTAATTCCCTCTATATAAGTATCGGTAAATGCCTGGTTTTGCCATTTGCAACAGTCAGCGCAAAGTTCCCATAGATTCCCATGCATATCATACAATCCCATAGCATTGGGTCTTTTTTCTCCAACAGGATGCGTCTTTTCTTGGGAGTTTTGATCATACCATGCGTATTCTTCCAAAAAAGCCAGGTCATCGCCAAAACAGTAAATCGATGTACTATTCGCACGGCAAGCATATTCCCATTGAGCTTCTGTAGGAAGCTCCAAGCCTGTACGAGTGCAAAATTCCTGGCAATCCTTCCAAGATATCCATTCCACGGGATTTTTTTCAGCGCGGAAATACGATGGGTTATTTCCCATCACTCTTTCCCACTGCTCTTGGGTACAAAGATATTTTGAAATCAAATAAGGCGAAAGGGTGACAGTGTGAGCTATTTCCAGGGGGCTTTTGCTGCCCATTACAAACTCTCCTCCTGAAAGTAAGACAAATTCCATTCCTGTACCTTCATGCAAGTATTCAGGAACTGTCATTTCTTTTACGCCACATATATATGTAGCATGTTGGGTAAAAGTAAAACCAGGTATTTCTAAAAGCTCTAGCTTATTGGTCGTTTGTTTTTTAGGAACAAGAGCAGGAATATTAGACTTAGTAGGTGGATTTTTTTTAGCATCTTCAGACTTATAAGGCTTTGCTACTTTAAGCTGCGATTTTAAATCCATTTTAGGGCTTTTTAAGGTGGAAATTTCTGGTTTTTTCCCTTTGCTTATAACGACAACAGAAGCCTGCTCTAACTTTCCTGCCTTGATGATTCCTTCTGTAAGAATATTACAAATGGTATTAGCAGGTGTAGAGGCATACTGCTCTGTGTCTACCTGAATCGCATATTCCAGCATTTCTAAATCTTCTAGCTTATCCTGGATTTCTTCGTGTGCTTCTTTAAGAGTGATCCCTATCTTGGAAGGAAAATGGAATTCCGACTTTCCTTTGCCTGTACTCACTACAATTTTTGCTTTTGTCTGCATTTTACCATCAACAATAAGACCTTTGCTGATGAGCCGTATTACTTCTCCCTCTGGAATAGAATTATGAGGCTCCTGGATAATAACAAAATAGTCATCCAGGCTTTCTTCCTTGAGATCAAAGGCTTCCAGTTCTTTGAATGGGTTTTCTATGTTTTGTGGATATTCAATGGTGTTGCTTTCTTCTTGGTCGCTAATGACAATTTCTGCTTTTTGCAAAACTTTACCTTTGTGGATAAAGCCCATTTTTTTTACTTCCAGGATATATCCCGCTGGATATTTCGTTCCAGGAACAGACTGGATTATCAGAAAAAGCTCTTCTTCTCCATTATGCCCTAGTTCCTCTTCTGGAATTTCCTGTATGGCTTGAGCTAAGGAGATACCAGTACGCTCTGGAAAGTATAGACTCTCTTCTTCTACACGATTCAAAGCAGAGAGTACTTCCTTTTTGCTAGATGAAACCGTAGTTTCTGCAAGAGAATCTATGCTTTGAATGCTCTCTAGTCTTTTTAAAACCTGGGCAAAATCTTGAGGGCGTTGTAAAGGATTTTTGGCTTCACAATCACCAATCAGATCAAGCAATTTTTCGTTGCTGAATTTTCGAAGATCTCTAGGATGAGGATCTAATGTCCCAAAAAGCATGTATTTTAAAGTTCGGGCAAAAGCAAATACATCGCTGTGTGGGCCAATTTCCCATAGCTTGCCATCCACGATTTCCCCCATTTGTTCAGGAGGTGCATAGCGTACAGTTCCTGTAATCGCCTGTCCTAAAACGCTTTTTTCGCCTGTGGCTCTTATAGAAATAGCCATCTCTTGGAGATCTTTGCCTTGTAAGGCCAGATCAAAATCAATTACTTTTAGCTCAAACCCTTCATCGTCTTCCTGATACAGTATATTCGCAGGCTTTAGATCGCGGTGGATGACACCCTTCTCATGGGCTTCCCTTAAACCAGAAGCAATAGCATTGGCTATTTTGAGTGCCTTTTCCACAGAAAATGGCCCATGATCCATAATATAGCTTTGTAAATTTTCCCCAGAAAAATAGTCCATAACAATAAAAGGTTTTTCCTGGTTTTCCCAATCCAGATAGCCATAGTCTTTAAGACCTATAATATAAGGAGAATCTGTTTTTGCTAAAGATTTCGCATTCTCAATCACCGTATTGACATCAGATTCTGGCCTCAAAAGAGATTTGACAACCACTGGCCCCCAGACTTTGCTTAAACACAAAAACACAACCCCAAAGCCGCCTGCCCCTAAAATTTGCTGAGGCCGATATTTCCGTGTTTCAAACAATTGTAATGTATTTCCGCCTAGATCCATAGCCAGCATATAGGCTGTATATGCAGACTTAAAATCACCACTCTGTGTGAAATTGATAAAGCGATTGTATGCAATCAATGCTTTCAAAGAAGTGTCAGAGCATTCACTCTGGGCATCTAGCAAAATTTTTTCTGCTTCTTCCACATTGCCTATGGCGGTCAGCAGGCTGCCGAGTTCAATCTTGATATTCAAAAGCGTTTCTGGCTCTGTCTTGATCTCAAAATTTTGAAAACGTCCAAAAAAGTCCTTTACCTTATTGACTTCTGTTGGTCTGATAGCGAAAGAATCAGATAGTTTAGACTGGGCTTTCATTCCTTTTTGTAGCTTAAATTCGCAAATTTCTTCTTTGAGCTTTTCAATTTCAGTCATCATACTTTGTAGCTCTACGCTATTCCCTACCTTGCTTATTTCTACTATTGTGTCTTTGCTCAGGCTAGAAAGCAAATGGAAATTTTCTACAATTTCATTAAAATAGCCTTCCCACTGGATAAAGTCTTCTGTCAGAGTAGCAATGATTTCTTCCTTGACATGCTCTAAGCCAAAAGAAAGCTCTTCTTCGATTCTAAGCAAGGTTTGTTTGGCTTCACTCAGTTCCCTGAAAAGCTCTCTGTCTCGTATTTCTTTAGCAGCCTGAAGCTTTGCTGCAATTTTTTCCAGGTCATAGTGGAGACCATAACGGTTGGTAAGATAAAAGCAGCGGAAAAGCCTTGCATCGTTCTGCAATTCCATGCCAAAATACATGGATGGGCAGGCAACAAAAAGATTTTCGTAATTTAAAAGATAGAATAGAGAAGAATCAGGAGAAAAGATACGAACGAAATCCTGTGCTGCCTTTTTAGCTTGTTGTTTGAGTGCGAGTAAGGTAGCATTATCCTGTACCATATAGCATGCAACATCAATACTTAGTTGCTCTATATCTTTTTCTTTCAGTTCAAAAACATTGTCTCTACGAAGTTTTTTGATTTCCCAAAGGCATTTTGTGACAAACTGGCTTTCCTCTTCTTTGCTTTCCTTTAAGGCAGGTAAAAGAATATCTTGTCTGAATTTTTCAGAAAAGCCTTTTAATTTATGGTACAGGCTTGGCCCAATAAGGCTTAATTCAATCGTTGTCAAGGCTTTATCATAAGATTCCAATAATGCTTGCTTTAAAACAGGGCTTGTCTGGAAGTATTCCTGGAGAGCATTCACAACATGCTCAATCCCGTTATTCCCTTCGCTTTCCCATATCCCTTGGGCTATGGGTGCCATCATATATGCCGTACATTTGCTAACCTTTTGGAAATATTCTTGCATTTCTTTTTTCTCCTGAGTAGGAAACTTATGAAACCTTAGCCGTTGTCTGTAGGTAATTTGACAATGTCACATTTCGGACAATCAATGAAAAATCAAGAAACAAACGGATCGGTCGCTTTGATTTGACATTGCCAAAATAAGCATGGTATGCACATTATAATTTTTTAAGAAAATTTTGCAAGATTTCTGCTTAATATAAATAAAGAAAATTCCTATCTTCAAATATAGAATTTTCTTAGAAGCTTTTAAATAAGCTTTTTATGTATAAAAAATTGTTTTCGAGATATATTAAAAAACGATTTTTTTTAAAGAAAAATTTTTCTTGAAAATTTTTGAGTTAACACTATGATATGGCAAGTAAAAAAAAATAAGACGATGGTAAGGAATCTTTTAAAAAATTTGTAAGGATTTTTTTGTATGGCAAAATTAGCTGTAGTGGCTGTTGGCGGTAATTCTTTAATCAAAGACAATAAACACCAAACTGTTCCTGATCAATATAAGGCCGTTGAAGAAACTTGCATCCATATTGCTGATATGGTTTCTGAAGGCTATAACGTTGTTGTGACACATGGCAATGGCCCACAAGTCGGTTTTATTTTATTACGCTCTGAAGTTACCAATAAAGTTTTAGGGAAAAAAGCTCCTTCTTGTTGCAATACTCCTGATTGTGAACTTCGTAAAATAAGCGAATCCAGCTCTGGCTTGCATACTGTTCCATTAGATTCTTGTGGAGCAGACACTCAGGGTGCTATTGGCTATCAGATACAACAAGCACTGGCCAATGAATTCCTAAAACGAGGCATAAAAAAACAAGCAGCTACTGTTGTCACTCAAGTTCTCGTGGATGCCAACGATCCTTCTTTCAAAAAACCTTCTAAGCCCATTGGTGGATTCTATTCAAAAGAAGAAGCTGAAAAAAAACAGAAAGAAGAAGGATGGGACATGGTAGAAGACGCTGGACGTGGCTATCGAAGAGTAGTTGCATCCCCTATGCCTTTGGAAATTATCGAAGAAAAAGCTATCAAGACATTGATTCAAAATGACTTTATCGTGGTTGCGGTTGGTGGAGGTGGAATCCCTGTTATAAAATCTTCCCATGGAAAGCTTTCTGGGACTGCTGCTGTTATCGATAAAGATTTTGCTTCTTCTTTACTTGCTTCTAACATCAGTGCCGATGTTTTTATCATTTCTACCGCAGTAGACAAAGTGGCTTTGAACTTTGGCACGCCCAACCAGAAGAACCTGGATACCATCACACTATCAGAAGCCAAAAAATACATGCAGGAAGGACATTTTAAAGCGGGAAGCATGTTACCTAAAATCAAAGCAGCCATCACATTCCTGGAAAAAGGCGGAAAAAAAGCCATCATCACACAGCCTGAAAGCATCATCAAGGCATTGAAAGGCCAGACAGGCACACACATTATTCCTGATTAAGGATTTTTTTATGAATTTTTTTTGCGGAGCACGCTGCTACCAGTGTGGCAAAGAATGGGATAAAAGCGAATTTTCTTATCTTTGTCCTTCTTGTATGGGAAATCTGGAGCTTATTTATGAATATCCTAAAATAAAGCAAATAGCCACCAGAGAATTTTTCCATAATAACAAAGATTATTCGTTATGGAGATACGCGCCTTTCTTGCCTTTAGAAAAAAAACCTGCGATTCCTTTGCAGATTGGGTGGACACCTTTGTATTCTGTTCCACATAAAAAAAATATTCGCCTTTATATTAAAGACGAAGGCAGAAATCCTAGTGCTTCTCTCAAAGACAGAGCAAGTTCCATCGCTTTGGGGCATGCCTTAGAAAAAAACGTACCTCTTGTCACTGGAGCATCTACAGGCAATGCTGGCTCTTCTATGGCTTGTTTATCTGCCAGCGTTGGAATGCCAGCTTATATTTTTGTCCCTTGCCAGGCTCCGCAAGCTAAAATTGCACAGCTCATGATTTTTGGGGCAAATGTCCTTATGGTAAAGGGTAACTACGATCAAGCCTTTGACCTTTGTCTGAAAATATCCCAGGAGTTAGGATGGTATAACAGAAATACAGGCTATAACCCCTATACAAGAGAAGGCAAAAAAACTTGCGCTATGGAAATCTGCGAGCAACTCCAGTGGCAGGTTCCTGATTGGGTTGCTGTTTCTGTTGGCGATGGAAATATCATCAGCGGCCTGGCAAAAGGCTTTAGTGATTTACAAAAGGTCGGACTGATCGACCGTTTGCCCAAAATGGTTGCTGTGCAATCTACTTTAAGCAATTCTATAGCCAGAAGCATAAAACATTTTCAAGAAGGAAAGCCTTTAGCTATCGAAACTGTCCAGGCGACTACCATAGCAGACAGTATTTCTGTAGACTTTCCTCGCGATGGAATTGCTGCTGTAAAAGCTGTTCTTGAATCAGGAGGCATAGCTTTAGAGGTTAGTGATGAAGAAATCCTGTCTGCAATACCTAAAACAGCACGCCAATGGGGAATCTTTGGCGAGCCAGCAGGTGTAGCCAGCCTCGCAGGGTTGCAAAAAATGCTAGATCATAATATAATCAAAGAAAATGAAAGCATAGTTTGCGTTATAACAGGAAACGGCTTAAAAGATGTTTCCTCTGCCATCAAAGCAGCAGGCACACCCCCTATAATAGAAGCTAACATTACAGCAGTAAAGCAATTTCTTCATATTTAACACACAATACCGCAGCGTGTCTGCGGTTACACCGTAATAGGAGTATTCATTTGGAAGACAATAGACTAGATATACAATTCAACTTTTTCAATCTAAGAGACAGAAGGCCCAGCAGTGTATTGCTAGTGGATTATTTTGAAAATTCTTCCCCTTATTTTGGGGAGCGTTTTCCCAAAGACGATCCTTTCTATGAACTGATCGAACCTGCCTTTGCAACAGGTGATTTTAGTGGCAAATGGAAACAAGGCACAATCATATACACTTATGGGAAATTACCTGAAACCAGAATTATGCTTCTGGGCTTAGGAAATAAAGAGGAGATTTCCCCCTTTAAAATCAAAATCGCTTTTGGATATGCTTTAAAATATCTTGCTTTGCACAATGTCAAAGAAGTTACAGCCTTCATTGATAAAAAATGCTGTCCAGGCGAATTTTGTTCCATTAGTGAATTTCTTGCAGAAGCAGCCTATTTGAGCCAATATAAGCACCCTTCTTATAAGAAAAACAAACCAGAACACTTTCCTCCTATAGAACAAATCAATTTGATTTTGCCCGAAGGAATAGATGCTGAAAGCATTAGTGAACTATCTAAAGGTGTACAGGAAGGCAAAATGACAGGTTCTGTTGTAAATGAAGTCAGAACATTAGTAGATATGCCTTCTAATTTTATGACACCAACAGCATTAGCCAATCATGCAAGAAAATTAGCAAGAGAGAACGCTAGTGTAACTTGCCAGGTTCTCGAAAAAGACGAATTGATCAGCATGGGCATGGGCGGAATTATCAATGTTGGCAAAGGTTCTCATGAACCTCCTTGCCTGATCCAATGCTCTTATACCCCAGAAGACAATAAAGTCAATAGGACAATCGCCATTGTAGGAAAAGGCGTTACCTTTGATTCTGGTGGAATTTGTATTAAACCTGACAAAGGCATGGACAGAATGAAAGATGATATGGCAGGTGCAGCCATTGCATTAGGAATTATCAAGCTAGCTGCTATGCTTAAGCTGCCCATAAAGCTGGTTGGACTAATGCCTTGCTGCGAAAACATGCTTGGCGGGAATGCAATGAAGCCAGGGGATATCATAACTGCTTATGATGGAACTTCTGTAGAAATTATCAATACAGATGCTGAAGGCCGTCTGGCACTTATGGATGCGCTAGGATATGCTGTAAAACAAAAAGTAGATGCGATTATCGATCTTGCTACTCTCACAGGAGCATGCACCATTGCATTAGGACGCTTTGTCATTGGCGGCATGACAAACCATCAACCCATCATGGATTTGCTCAGGGAAAGTGGCGACACGATCTATGAAAGAGTCTGGCAATTCCCCTTGATGGAAGAATACAAGCTGCCCTTAAAGAGCATCTTTGCCGACCTGAAGAACCACGGCGGTCGCGAAGGTGGTGCTATTGTTGCTGGTGCTTTCCTAAGCCACTTTGTTGGCAAAACACCTTGGGTACATCTGGATATCGCAGGCGTGACATGGTTTGATTCTGAAACATCTCTCTATCCAGATGGCGCAAGCGGAATTGGCGTACGCCTTGTAATCGATTTTCTCAAACGCCTCTGTAGCAAAGACTATCCTGAAGTATGGGGCAAACAAGCTACCTCTATCGATGGTCCTACCTTCAAAGAAAATGAAGTCTCTATGGAACATCCTAGTTCTGCCTTCAGGCGCAATGTCATTCTAGGCTGATACTAAGAGCCTATCCGAGTGCCTCTAAATTTTCGCCTAAAATTATTTTTCGGATAGGCTCTTAGCTTTGCAAGCTCTTTTCATGAGAAAAGGACCTATTTTTTGATCTTAGAAGAAAAATAAGGTTTATGTTAATTTTTAGCGTAACCTATTGAAAAATAAATATATAAAAGTTTTTAAAGGGGGTTTGGGGGAAAATTTTTACAAAAATTTTCCCCCAAATAAAAATCTCTTTGCGTAACT